>NZ_CP028271.1:4386292-4699599 GCF_009914055.1 Mixta intestinalis | reverse complement strand
TGAAGGCTGGCAGCTGGAGGTAACTGAAGTACGCAATGATAATGGCCTGGTAACCTATATCGGTACTCGTCAGGACACGCAGGAGCCAACAGAACTGCGCGAAGTCCTGCTCGACAGCAAGCTGGTGTTTAACAAACCGCAGGATCGCCTGTTCGCCGGGCAGCTGGATCGTATGGATCGCTTTGCCCTGCGCTTTCGCGCGCGCCGCTATCAGAGTGAGCAATATCGCCTCTCGGTCAGCGGCCTGCGCGGTATGCGCACTAACCTGATCCCTCATCAGCTGCATATTGCCCATGACGTGGGGCGTCGTCACGCACCACGCGTCCTGCTGGCAGATGAAGTTGGCCTGGGTAAAACCATCGAAGCGGGAATGATTATTCATCAGCAACTGCTGGCAGGCCGCGCCGATCGCGTACTGATCGTGGTGCCGGAAACTCTGCAACATCAGTGGCTGGTGGAGATGCTGCGCCGTTTTAACCTGCGCTTCTCGCTGTTTGATGATGCACGCTACGCTGAAGCGCTGCACGACAGCGATAATCCGTTCGATACCGAACAGCTGGTGATCTGTTCGCTCGATTTTGTGCGCCGCAACAAGCAGCGTTTGCAACAGCTGGCGGAAGCGGAGTGGGATCTGCTGGTGGTCGATGAAGCGCACCACCTCGCCTGGAGCGAAGGCGAGCCGAGCCGTGAATATCAGGTGATCGAGCAGCTGGCGGAGCAGATCCCCGGCGTGCTGCTGCTGACGGCGACGCCGGAACAGCTGGGCATGGAGAGCCACTTTGCCCGTCTGCGCCTGCTCGATCCGGATCGCTTCCACGATTTTGAGCAGTTTGTCGCTGAACAACGCAACTATCGTCCGGTTGCTGATGCGGTCGCTATGCTGCTGGAAGATAAAACTATCAGCAACGACGAGCTGAACCTGCTGAGCGAGCTGATCGGCGAGCAGGATATCGAACCACTGCTGCAAACCGCTAACGGCCAGGGCGAAGGCAAGCTGGCGGCGCGCGAGGAGTTAATTCGCCTGCTGATGGATCGTCACGGCACCAGCCGCGTGCTGTTCCGTAACACCCGTAACGGCGTGAAAGGGTTCCCGCATCGCGAGCTGCACCAGATTCGTCTGCCGCTGCCGACACAGTATCAGACCGCAATCAAGGTTTCCGGCATTATGGCGGCGCGTAAATCCGCAGAAGAACGCGCGCACGATATGCTCTACCCAGAACAGATTTATCAGGAGTTTGAGGGCGACAGCGGCACCTGGTGGAACTTCGACCCGCGCGTCGAGTGGCTGATGGGTTATCTGACCAGCAACCGCAGCGAGAAGGTGTTGGTGATCTGTGCGAAAGCCGCCACCGCACTTCAGCTGGAGCAGGTGTTGCGCGAGCGTGAAGGTATCCGTGCCGCGGTATTCCACGAGGGATTATCCATTATCGATCGTGACCGCGCCGCCGCCTGGTTCGCCTCGGAAGAAGATGGCGCGCAGGTGCTGCTCTGCTCGGAGATCGGCTCTGAAGGCCGCAACTTCCAGTTTGCCAACCGCCTGGTGATGTTCGATCTGCCGTTTAATCCCGATCTGCTGGAACAGCGTATCGGACGTCTCGATCGTATCGGCCAGACACGTGATATCCAGATTATGGTGCCTTATCTGGAGAAAACCGCGCAGTCGGTGCTGGTGCGCTGGTATCACGAAGGGCTGGATGCTTTTGAACATACCTGCCCTACCGGGCGCGCGGTGTACGATAGCGTGCACGATACTTTGATCGGTTATCTGGCCGCGCCGGAGAACAACGAAGGGCTGGATGAATTTATCGTCGAGTGCCGTAAGCAGCATGATGCGCTACGTGCGCAGCTGGAACAGGGACGCGATCGTCTGCTGGAAATGCATTCCAACGGCGGTGAAAAAGCCCAGGCGCTGGCTGAAGAAATTAGCCGTCAGGATAATAATATCGAGCTGGTAAACTTCGCCCTAAACCTGTTTGATATCATCGGTATTAATCAGGAAGATCGCAGCGATAATCTGATTGTGCTGACACCTTCCGATCATATGCTGGTGCCTGATTTTCCCGGCCTGCCGGAAGAAGGCTGTACTATTACCTTCGATCGCGCTCAGGCGCTGGCACGTGAAGATGCGCAGTATATTACCTGGGAGCACCCGATTATTCGCAACGGGCTCGATTTGATTCTTTCCGGCGATACCGGCAGCTGTGCCCTGTCGCTACTGAAGAATAAGGCGCTGCCGGTGGGTACGCTGCTGATTGAGCTGATTTACGTGGTGGAAGCACAGGCACCGAAGCATCTGCAGCTGACGCGTTTCCTGCCGCCGACGCCGGTGCGTCTGCTGGTGGATCGCAAAGGCACCAACCTGGCTGATAAGGTAGAGTTTGAGAGCTTTAACCGTCAGCTGAATGCGGTAAATCGTCATAACGGCAGTAAGCTGGTAAACGCGGTGCAGCAGGATGTGCATGCGATTCTGCAATTGGCGGAACCGCAGGCAGCGGAAGCGGCGCGGAAGCTGATTGATGCCGCACGCGCCGAAGCCGATGAGAAGCTGAGCACGGAGCTGGAACGTCTGGAGGCACTGAAGGCGGTGAATCCTAATATTCGCGATGATGAGCTTGCCGCGCTGGAAAGCAACCGCAGCGAAGTGTTAGCCAGCCTGAATGATGCCGGATGGCGTCTGGATGCGCTGCGTCTGATCGTGGTATCTCATCAGTAAGCGAACCGGAGACGCAAGCGATGGAACCTTATAACCCGCCGCTGGAGCCCTGGCTGCATATTTTGTATCAGGACGCGCATATTATGGTGGTTAATAAACCGAGCGGGTTATTATCCGTGCCGGGGCGTCTTGAGGAGCATAAAGATAGCGTAATGACCCGTATTCAGCGCGATTATCCGCAGGCTGAATCGGTGCATCGGCTGGATATGGCCACCAGCGGCGTGCTGGTGGTGGCGCTGACCAAAGCGGCCGAGCGTGAGCTGAAGCGTCAGTTTCGCGATCGCGAGCCGGAGAAGCGTTACGTGGCGCGCGTCTGGGGTCATCCTGAGAAAGATGAGGGGCTGGTAGATTTGCCGCTGATTTGCGACTGGCCGAACCGTCCAATGCAGAAGGTCTGTTTTGAGACGGGTAAGTCGGCGCAGACGGAGTATCAGGTGCTGGCGCGGGCGGCGGATAATAGCGCCCGCGTTCAGCTGAAGCCGATTACCGGACGTTCGCATCAGCTACGCGTACATATGCAGGCGCTGGGGCATCCGATTTTAGGCGACAGGTTTTATGCACATGAAGACGCACGGGCAATGGCATCTCGCTTGTTGTTGCATGCGGAATCATTGACGATTACCCATCCTTCATTTGGTAACAGAATGACGTTTCGTCAGCCCGCAGATTTTTGAAGCCGTGGAGTCAGGGCCGGTTTGGTTATGTCACAACGGGCCGGGCCTGAACTGAATTGGTGATGTCTCAACAGGCTGGTTTAGGGATGTCGCGGCAACATAAGCGCGGCTGGTGCCAGCTTAGTGAACGTCAGCCACGGGCAGGCGTTCCGTAAAGACGTTGTCAATCCAACCCCGGAGACTCCGCCGCGTCTGCCCTGACGCGGAGGCTTTACTCCGCGGTCTGCCCGTCGCTAACCGGCACAGTCATTAAATAAGTATTTAACCAAAGCGACGGTAACTACATAATTAACCAACAAGACATGCTACTTAAAATTGCGCTCCCGGCGAATCAAATCCCAGGCGGCCTGAATATCCTGCGCCTTCTGCTTCGCCATCTCCATCATCTCCGGCGGCAAGCCTTTCGCCACCAGCTTATCGGGATGATGCTCCGACATCAGTTTGCGCCAGGCTCGTTTGATGGTCATATAATCATCGTCAGGCTTCACGCCCAACACCTTGCAGGCCGCCTCCAGCGTTGGTCCCTGCTGCCGGCCGTAATACTGACCGCCGTGCGATGCACCATCCCATGACTGACCGCGCCCAAAATGCTGACCGCCTTCCATCATGCGTAAAAACTGCTCAAACTGAACGCGTGAAATGCCCAACTCTTCCGCAATCACATACAGCACCTGCCGCTCTTTCGGATGAAGCGAACCGTCTGCAAACGCTGCCTGAATCTGAATCTCCAGGAACATCCGAAGCAGGTCGAAACGCCCGAAACAGGCGCTGCGCAGCTCCCGCAGCCTGGGGCGCAACGGGTAATCGCTCTGCTTACCTTCACGAAATGCCTGCTGCGCCTGAACGCGTGACACCCCGTGCAACTGCATCCGATCCATCTGCAAAGAGGCAATCTGGATATCCGCCTCGGTCACTCGTCCTTTAGACTTGGACAAATGGCCCATCACCTGAAACGTGGTACGAAAAAAAATTGTCTGTCGGGTCTGATTATTTGCGAAATAAGCTCTTCCCTGCGTTTCGCGGATTTTATCTACCAAATGGCCGAGCAACAGCCCAATCAGCAGTCCCCAAAAGCCCGCGCCGGAAATCAACCCCAGCAGCAGACCAATTACTTTTCCCCAATAGCGCATATACTCCTCAATTCGCCATGCCGAAGGCTAAAATTTGCATTATCATACCTGTCATTTACCTCACTGCCTAACGGCAACGCGGACAGGCACGGATTAACACTGGCGCAACGCAGTGCAGTACGTTAGTCTCTGACCGTTTTGTCGGCATGATGCCAGTTAACGGAATTATCGATACCGCGTATGAAAAAACGTATACCTACACTGCTGGCCACGATGATTGGCGCAGCGCTTTACAGTCAGTACACCCTTGCCGACGATCTGATGTCGCAGTGTATGCTGGGCGTACCAAGCTATAATCGACCTCTGGTTCAGGGTGATGCGAATCAACTGCCGGTAACGATACATTCTGACAACGCCAGGGGTAACTACCCTGACGATGCTGTATTCACCGGTAAAGTGGATATCCAGCAGGGTAACAGCCGCCTGCAATCTGACGAAATTCAGTTACATCAGCGCCAGCTACCCGGCCAGACCGAGCCTGTTCGTACCGTCGATGCGCTGGGTAATGTGCATTATGATGATAATCAGGTCATCCTGAAAGGTCCGAAAGCCTGGTCAAATTTAAATACCAAAGATACCAACGTCTGGAACGGCAACTATCAAATGGTAGGACGCCAGGGGCGTGGCGATGCTGATCAGATGAAACTGCGTGGCAACAGCCGCTATACCATTCTGGAAAAAGGCTCCTTTACCTCCTGTCTGCCCGGCAGTAATAGCTGGAGCGTGGTAGGTTCGCAAATCATTCAGGACCGCGAAGAACAGGTAGCGGAAATCTGGAACGCACGCGTTAAAATCGGTGCCGTCCCGGTCTTTTACAGCCCCTACCTGCAACTGCCTATCGGCGATCGCCGCCGCTCCGGCTTCCTGATCCCTAACGCGAAATACAGCAATAATGATGGCTTACAGTTTGCGCTGCCTTATTACTGGAACATTGCGCCACAAATGGATGCCACCATCACGCCAAATTACCTGAGCAAGCGTGGCCTGCAATGGCAGAATGAATTCCGCTATCTTTCGCAGGCGGGTTCCGGGCTGATTGAATTTGATTATTTGCCGAGCGACGACGAGTACAAACGTGACGCGGCGGCGCGTAATTCCAGCGACGGCGACAGTAACCGTTGGCTGTTCTACTGGCGTCACTCCGGCGTCTATCAGCAGCACTGGCGCTTTAACGCCGACTATACCAAAGTCAGCGATCCCTGGTATTTCCAGGACCTTGATTCCCGGTACTACTCCACTACCGACGGCTACGCCACGCAGAAGTTCAGCGTTGGCTATGCGGATACCAACTGGGATGCCACGCTCTCCAGTAAAGACTTCCAGGTATTTGATACCAACCGGACGCGCAACGTTTATCGTGCGCAGCCGCAGTTCGACTTCAACTATTATAAAAATGATGTCGGCCCGTTCGATACCCATCTTTACGCCCAGGCGGTACAGTTCACCAACGTCAATGACGATTTGCCGGACGCGGTGCGCCTGCACCTGGAACCTACCATTAACCTGCCGCTCTCCAACGACTGGGGGAGCATCAACACCGAAGCCAAACTGCTGGCAACCCATTATCAGCAGAGCGACGTCGAATACTACAATGCGCAGCCGCGTAATGAGAATAACCAGCTAAAAGAAGACGTTAACCGCGTCATGCCGCAGTTTAAAGTGGATGGACGCATGGTGTTCGACCGCAATATGAACTGGGCGGAGGGTTATACCCAGACGCTGGAGCCACGCCTACAGTACCTGTATATTCCGTACCGCGATCAAAGCCATATTCAGGCTTACGACTCCACGCTGCTGCAAACTGACTACACCGGCCTGTTCCGCGATCGTACCTACAGCGGCCTCGATCGTATCGCCTCGGCTAACCAGGTCGCCAGCGGCTTGACCACACGTATTTATGATAACGATCTGGTTGAACGTTTTAACCTGTCCGTGGGTCAAATCTACTCGTTTACCCCATCGCGCACCGGGCTGAACACCACCAACGAACAGGACGATACCGGCAGCCTGATTTGGGCCGGTGACTCTTACTGGCGCGTCAGCGATCGCTGGGGCGTTCGTGGCGGTTTGCAGTACGATACGCGTCTGGATAATGTTGCGCAGGGCAACGCGGTGCTGGAATATCGCCGTGACGCCGACCGCATGGTGCAGCTGAACTACCGTTACAGCAGCCCGGAATATGTGGCCAGCGCCCTGAACCGCAACATTAGCAACAACCCGATTTACGAGAACGGTATCTCGCAGGTCGGTATGACTGCCAGCTGGCCGATAGCTGACGCCTGGTCAATCGTGGGTGCTTACTACTACGATACCAAGGAAAAACAGGCCGCTGAGCAACTGGTGGGTCTGCAGTACAGCTCGTGCTGCTACGCCATCCGCGTGGGTTACCAGCGCAAGATCAACGGCTGGGAAAACGACAACAGCAAGTATGAAAACCAAATCTCATTCAACATTGAGTTGCGTGGTCTGAGTTCAAATTATGGGCTCGGCAGCAACCAAATGCTACGTGAGGGCATTATGCCTTACCAGCGCGCTTTCTGATGTTGTAATGTTTGACAAGCAAACCCGCAGTGCGGAAAGAAAAATGGAAAACGTATGAAGAACTGGAGAATGCTGATACTGGGTGTGGCGCTGGCCGCTAACACCGCGATCGCAGCCCCGCAGGTAGTTGATAAAGTCGCCGCCGTGGTCAACAACGGCGTCGTGCTGGAAAGTGACGTTGATGGCATGATGCGCTCTGTAAAAGCGCAGGCGCAGCAGGCCGGACAACAGCTGCCCGACGATCGCACCCTGCGTCATCAGATCGTTGAACGTCTGGTGATGGACAACATTATTCTGCAAATGGGCAAGCAGATGGGCGTGCAGATCACCGATCAACAGCTGGATCAGGCGATCGGGAATATTGCCGCGCAAAACCGCATGACCATGGATCAGATGCGCAGCCGCCTGGCGTACGATGGCGTCAACTACAACGCTTATCGTGAGCAGATCCGCAAAGAGATGCAGATAGCGGAAGTGCGTAACAACGAAGTGCGCCGTCGCGTCACGATTCTGCCGCAGGAAGTCGATACGCTGGCTACGCAGATGGGCGCGCAGAACGCGCAGGGTACCGAGCTGAATATCAGCCATATTCTGCTGGCGCTGCCGGAAAATCCGTCACAGCAGCAGGTTGACGATCAGGAAAAACTGGCGAAACAGCTGGTTGGCGAGCTGCGCAGCGGTGCAGACTTCGGCAAGCTGGCGGTCACCTACTCCGCCGATCCGCAGGCGTTGCAGGGCGGCAATATGGGCTGGGGTAAAATTGAAGAGCTGCCGACGCTGTTTGCTCAGGCGCTCAGCACCGCTAAAAAAGGCGATATCGTCGGCCCGATTCGCTCCGGCGTCGGTTTTCATATTCTGAAAGTGAATGACCTGCGCGGCGAAAGCCAGAATATCTCCGTTACCGAGGTTCATGCGCGCCATATCCTGCTGAAACCATCGCCGATCCTGACCGACGATCAGGCTCGTCAGAAAATGATGCAGATCGCCAGCGATATCAAAAGCGGTAAACTCAGCTTCGCTGCCGCAGCGAAACAGTTCTCCGACGATCCTGGCTCGGCTAACCAGGGCGGTGACCTGGGCTGGAATTCCCCGGAAATCTACGATCCGGCTTTCCGCGATGCGCTGCTGCGTCTGAATAAAGGCGAAACCAGCCAGCCGGTTCACTCATCCTTTGGCTGGCACCTGATTCAGCTGCTGGATACACGTAAAGTTGATAAAACCGACGCGGCGCAGAAAGAACGCGCTTATCGTCTGCTGTTCAATCGCAAGTTTGCTGAAGAAGCGCAAACCTGGATGCAGGAACAGCGCGCCAGCGCCTACGTTAAGATCCTGGATGCCAATGCTCAGTAATACCCGCGTAGTTATCACTCCCGGCGAACCCGCCGGGATTGGTCCCGATGTTGCCATACAGCTGGCGCAGCGTGACTGGCCGGTTGAGCTGGTCGTCTGCGCCTCGCCGCAGCTGCTCGCTGACCGTGCAAAGCGCCTCGGTCTGCCTCTCTCCCTGCGTGACTATCAGCCAGATGTACCCGCTCAGCCGCAGCAGGCAGGTACGCTGACTATCCTGCCGATAGCGCTGGCAGCGCCGGTTACCGCAGGCGAACTTGCGGTAGCCAACAGTCGCTACGTGCTGGATACCCTGACCCGCGCCTGCGATGGCTGCCTGAGCGGAGAATTCGCCGCGCTGATTACCGGTCCGGTACACAAAGGCGTCATTAACGATGCCGGTATCGCCTTCAGCGGCCACACCGAATTTTTCGCCGAGCGCGCCGCCTGCGAGCGCGTGGTGATGATGCTGGCGACTGAAACACTGCGTGTAGCGTTGGCAACCACGCATCTGCCGTTAAAAGCAGTTTCAGATGCTATTACCGAAGCAAGCCTGCGCGAGGTGATTACCATCCTGCATCAGGATTTGCAGCGCAAGTTCGGTATCGCCCAGCCGCATATTCTGGTGTGTGGACTAAATCCGCACGCGGGAGAAGGCGGACATATGGGCCACGAAGAGATCGACACCATTATTCCGGCACTGGATACGTTACGCCAGCAGGGAATGCAGCTGACCGGCCCGCTACCGGCGGATACGCTGTTCCAGCCGAAATATCTGCAACATGCCGATGCGGTGCTGGCGATGTATCACGACCAGGGGCTGCCGGTGTTGAAATACCAGGGCTTTGGCCGTGCGGTAAATATTACCCTCGGTTTACCTTTTATCCGTACCTCCGTTGACCACGGTACCGCGCTGGAACTGGCCGGTCAGGGCAACGCCGATGCGGGAAGCTTTATTACGGCGCTTAATCTCGCCATTACTATGATCAAAGAAGTCAATGAATAATCGCGTCCACCAGGGGCATTTCGCCCGCAAACGTTTCGGACAAAACTTCCTTAACGACACCTACATTATTGACAGCATCGTTGCGGCTATCCATCCACAGCCCGGCGAGGCGATGGTGGAAATCGGCCCCGGCCTGGGCGCTCTGACCGAGCCCGTGGGCGAGCGCCTTGATGCGCTGACTGTTATTGAGCTGGACCGCGATCTGGCCGCGCGCCTGCAAACGCATCCGTTTCTCGGGCCAAAGCTAACCATCTATCAGCAGGATGCCATGACCTTCGATTTCTCCCGCCTCGCCGCAGAGAAAGGTCAGCCGCTGCGCGTCTTCGGCAACCTGCCCTACAATATCTCTACGCCGTTGATGTTCCACCTTTTCAGCTATACTGATGCGATCAAAGATATGCACTTTATGCTGCAAAAAGAGGTGGTCAACCGCCTGGTAGCCGGGCCGAACAGTAAAGCCTATGGTCGTCTGAGCGTAATGGCGCAATACTATTGCCAGGTGATTCCGGTGCTGGAAGTGCCGCCAGAATCCTTTACGCCAGCACCGAAAGTTGATTCCGCCGTGGTTCGCCTGGTGCCACATGCCACGCAGCCACACCCGGTAACCGATGTGCGTGCGCTGAGCCGCATTACGATGGAAGCCTTCGGCAAGCGCCGTAAAACGCTGCGTAACAGCCTCGGCCATCTGTTCAGCGCCGAAGTGATGGAAAATCTGGGTATCGATGGCAGCCTGCGGGCGGAAAATGTCACCGTTGCTCAATATTGTCAGTTAGCAAACTGGTTAACTGCGCACCCTGAGACGCAGGAGAGTTAACGCATGAATGAATCGTCCCGAGTGTGTGTTCAGGTACAAAGTTTTTACGTCGAATCGCAATCTGCCCCGGATGAAGATCGTTACGTGTTCGCTTATACCATCACTATCCGCAATCTGGGGCGAGACAACGTGCAGCTATTAAGCCGCTACTGGTTAATCACCAACGGCAACGGACGCGAAACAGAAGTCCAGGGAGATGGCGTAATTGGCGAGCAGCCGCATATCATGCCAGGGGATGAATACCAGTACACCAGCGGTGCCGTACTCGAGACCCCAATGGGCACCATGCAGGGGCACTACGTGATGATTGACGATCGGGGCGAGCAGTTTTATGTCGATATACCGGTTTTCCGCCTCGCGGTTCCCTCGCGCATTCATTGATGAACAACCCGGCTGCGGCCGGGTTTGCCGTTTCTTATCCGGGTAACACATTCATGAGTACATATCTGATTGGCGACATTCATGGCTGCTACGATGAAATGCAGTCTCTGTTGCAGCAGGTCGCCTTTGACGCTGAAAAGGATACGCTGTGGCTTACCGGCGATCTGGTAGCGCGCGGCCCTGGTTCACTGGACGTACTGCGCTACGTGCGTTCGCTGGGCAACGCGGTGCGCATCGTGCTGGGCAACCATGACCTGCATCTGTTAGCGGTATACGCCGGTATCAGCCGTAATAAGCCCAAGGATCGCATTACGCCGCTGCTGGAAGCGCCCGACGCCGATGAGCTGATTAACTGGCTGCGTCGGCAGCCGCTGTTGCAGGTGGACGAAGAGAAAAAGCTGGTGATGGCGCACGCGGGCATTACGCCACAGTGGGATATTGAAACCGCAAAAGTGTGTGCACGCGAGGTGGAATCGGTGCTGTCAAGCGACAGCTATCCGTTATTCCTGAACGCAATGTATGGCGATATGCCCAATAACTGGACCCCGGAGCTAACCGGGCTGGCACGCCTGCGTTTCAGCACCAATGCGCTGACGCGTATGCGTTACTGCTTTCCTAACGGGCAGCTGGATATGATCTGCAAAGATGCGCCCGGCTCTGCCCCGCCGCCGCTTAAGCCCTGGTTCGATATCGCAGGCCCGGTCGCGCGCGACTATACCATTGTCTTTGGTCACTGGGCTTCGCTGGAAGGGAAAGGCACGCCGGAAGGCATTATCGCTCTGGATACCGGCTGCTGCTGGGGTGGCACGCTGACCATGCTGCGTTGGGAAGATCGTCAGCTGTTTATTCAGCCTTCCAACCGTTTGCAAAGTGCCAGCGGCGATGATGTTTCGCCAACCGCCGTACATGCAGGGAAGAAATCATAGCAGCCCTGCGAAACAGGGCTGAAGAGAGCATTTCAGAGCGCCTTTAGCGACGGCGCTCAAGAATTTCAAAGCAGTAGCTGTGGGAATTTTTTTCATCAGCATCGTGAAACTCGCTGAATACCGACTGCCACTCATCCGGTTCATAGTCAGGAAAATGGGTATCGCCTTCTACTTCCGCATCGATGTGCGTCAGGTAAAGACGATCGGCGCGATCCAGCATCTGTTCATAGATACGTCCGCCACCGATTACCATAACCTCTTCCACCTCACCCGCTGCCGCCAGCGCTTCTTCCAGCGAGCTCACCCAGGTCACGCCTTCCGTTTTTTGGCCTTGCTGGCTGCTAACCACAATATTGTGGCGACCGGGCAGCGGACGTCCGATTGACTCCCATGTCAGGCGTCCCATCACTACCGGTTTGTTTAACGTATTGCGTTTAAACCACGCCAGATCCGCAGGCAGATCCCACGGCATGGCGTTTTCCATCCCAATAACGCGATCGGCTGCTAAAGCCGCTATCAGGCTTATCATCATAGGTTACTCTACAGGGTGTAAAATTGGCGCCATCATACGGAAAGGCGAAACTTTCGTCGATAGGCTGATGAAGGGATTTACGTAAAGGTTGTTAAAGTGCGTTACCGGGGCAAAACCCCTGTCTTTGCCAGGTAAACCGCTGACGATTTACCAACGCCGCAGGGAGCGAAAAACGCGAGACAAAAGTTGCAGGAGTCGCCTGTAAGCTATCCAACCCCTGACAATGCGCAGCTACGGCAGTAAAGCCAGACGTTGTTCATCCTTTCGCTAAAGAAAAATATCTGACTTATTTAGCGTTAAATTACGGACACATCGGACGCCATATCGAAGGTTAATATATATTGACCTAAAAATTAATATCTAAAAATTAATTTGTGCTGATATATAAAGCTTTAAGATAACGTTTATATAACATCATCCTTCGTTATTCACCGGTAAAAAAGGGAAACCCGGCTTGATTATTCGGATGAAATAACGATAATTTTACTGGCTGAGCGTTTGATCAATCCACGGTTCCCTTTATACAGGAACGCCCTCTCGATTCTGGAAAACCGTTTAGCTCAAAATTGGTCAGGGATAAGAATCAACCTATTATTTCCGGGAGGGTTTCTTTCACTAATTAAAAACAAGTCGTTAAACATATCGGATCGAAGACGCAATACCTCTGAAATATAACCAGCCCTGCTTATTGAAGCCGATGCTGCTAAAGAAAATATTAACTATCCACATCGATGTGGAAACCGATCCGGGTTATTCACTCCTTTTTACACAGCATATGGAGCCCTGGTAAAGCCAAGATGGACAGGCAATACGTTTTTTTTAATACTGGACTTTGCTTCTGGTTCCTGGGATTGATAACCAGTTTCTATTCCTCCACATGGACAGTGATTTTAGGTCTGCTGGCAGCAGGTTCATTTTTACTATATGTATTACAACGGAAGGTTTTTCGCATGTTCAGAAAACAAAACAAACCAGCAGAAGTTCCCACTGAGAAGGAAATCGCCCCGTTCGCAATGCCGGTTGAAAAGGCTGAGCCTGATGCGCCCCAGCCACAGGAAAAAATAAGCAATACCGTTATCGCTCGTGATGTTTGCTTTGAAGGAAACATTACCGCAATTGGTCAGGTATATGTGTACGGTGAAGTGCAGGGTAATATCACCGTTAAAGACGGACTGGTAAAAGTGATGAGAAACGGCCTGGTAAATGGCAATATTACCTGTCTTGAACTGATAATTAACGGTAACGTGCATGGCGAATGTAAAGCCCAATCGATTGATATTGATGAGCATGCCAACATACATGGCACGCTGAATTATGAAGCGCTGTCGGTGAAAAAAGGCGGCATATTTGTTGGTAATGCAGATACCTCACGCAAAAGCGACGTCAAAACAAACGTAATTGGCCTGACCGCTACGCCAGTCGCTTCTGAATCCATCGCGGCAGCTGGAGAAAAACAAGAAACTAAACTGGCGAAAAAATAACGCGGCCCTCTGCGGTACTCCGCTGTGCCCGACCTGTAGAAGATAATAAAGCCTGAAGGCGTCATCACCTTCAGGCTTTATACATTGTTACAGCAGGCCGTTATCAGAAATCGTAACGCAGACGAACCAGGTTCATATCGCCCAAATCGTCGGTGCTGGAAGTGAAGACGTGTTCATAGTCGATACGGAAGCCGTAATCCAGCTGCAGCGTTACGCCAACGCCGTTATCAATACGCTGATAATCACGTCCGCTGGTATATTCCAGACGATCGCCCATTACATAAGGCTGAACCGATTTCACCGCGTAGCGCTGTACCGGTATGTTGTAGCCGAGGTAATACTCTACGCCCCAGGCTTCGTTGGCAAAATAGGTATCAACGCTGCGCTTTTTGCTGGGCGAGAAGTTTTGATACCAGCCGCCGCCCACGGCCAGCGTCCAGTTATCCGGTTTCCAGCTTAGCGCCGTCCCGATAATATTCTGATCGTAGCCTTTGCTGTCGCCGTTGCCCGGATTACGCATTTCAGCGCGGGTATAGTTCCAGGCGGTGCCCCAGGTAAGATCCGGCGTCAGGTGGTAATCCACGCCCAGCGATCCGCCGCCCTGACGCTTATAGCGCAGGCCGTTACCCGGCAGATATTCAGTATCTTCCAGCAGCCAGGCCGCATAAATATCGGCATCACCAAAGCTGTTTTTATATTTCAGCTGCTTGCGCGCACGGTAGGACCCATCGTAATCGCCGTTAATGCCGATGCCGGACGCCTGAGCCAGCATATCGTAATCCCATATATCGGTTTTAGCGCCGACCACATCATAGTAAACGCTGTTCTGTTGACCAAACGTCAGCTGGCCCCAGCGCTGGCTTTTGAAACCGGTATAAAGCTGACGGCGCGAAGTATCGCGTGCGCCTTCGGCGTAGTGATTATCCCAGTTAAACAGCGCCGGAATGTTAACGCCCAGTTCGTAGTAGCCCAGCCAGCTGACATCCTGTGTCAGATAATATTCTGCGCCGAAGCGGAAGCGCGTACCGCCATCAAAGCCGTTACGCTTATAGGAACCGCGATCGCTGTCGCCGGTAATGTTATTAAACTGCGGTCGGATACTACCGCCGACGGTAAACTTCAGACGGCTTAACGCATCGTCCGGTTCTGCCGCCTGTTTAATCAGGGTAATTTCTGCCTGACTGGCAAAAGGCAGCGCGACCAGCAGGCCA
The DNA here is from genome assembly GCF_009914055.1 of Mixta intestinalis. Classification (NCBI taxonomy): domain Bacteria; kingdom Pseudomonadati; phylum Pseudomonadota; class Gammaproteobacteria; order Enterobacterales; family Erwiniaceae; genus Mixta; species Mixta intestinalis. The sequence continues at coordinate 4,684,864 of NZ_CP028271.1, read as the reverse complement.
ACACCGAGGTAGCGGGAAACAGCGCATGTTGTTAGTTTCATTGATATTCTCAGTAGGTTAAGTGTAGCTCAGCGCAGTGTTATTGCGCAGTCAGAGAGCAGGAAAAGCACCTGGAGCGCCTGCCGTTAACCATAAAAAAACGGCTCCCTGAGGAGCCGTTATCGGTTGAAAAGAGCATATATTTAACGGTTTATTTTTGCATGCATTTCCTGCACAGAAATAACCTGCTCCGTTGGATCGGCATTCAGTGCCATCGCCGTGGCAAAACCGCCGTTCAGCGTGGTGTCGTAATGCACCTTGTATTGCAGCGCGCTGCGGCGAATTACGCGGGAATCCTCAATCGCCTGGCGCCCGGCGGTGGTATTAACGATATAGCTATACTCACCGTTTTTCAGACGATCCTGGATATGTGGACGCCCTTCATGCACTTTGTTCACCAGGCGCGGATTGATGCCCGCTTCGCCCAGCACAACCGCCGTACCGTGGGTCGCATCCAGCTCGAAGCCATACTTCAGCAGCTTGGCGGCAAGGTCAACGACACGTTTTTTATCGCCTTCACGTACCGACAGCAGCGCACGTCCCTGTTTCTTCATATTGGACTGCGAACCGAGCATCGCTTTGGCAAACGCCTCGGCAAAGGTGCGGCCAACGCCCATCACTTCGCCGGTGGAGCGCATTTCTGGCCCCAGAATCGGGTCAACGCCAGGGAACTTGTTGAACGGCAGCACCACTTCTTTTACCGAGTAGTAAGGCGGAATCACCTCTTCGGTCACGCCCTGCTCTGCCAGGGATTTACCCGCCATTACGCGCGCGGCCACTTTTGCCAGCGGCACGCCGGTCGCTTTTGACACGAAAGGCACGGTACGCGCGGCACGTGGGTTAACCTCAATCAGGTAAACCTCATTGTCTTTCACCGCAAACTGCACGTTCATCAGGCCGCGAACGCAGAGCTCAAAGGCCAGTTTTTCAACCTGCTGGCGCATCACGTTCTGAATATCGTTGTTCAGCGTGTAGGCCGGCAGTGAACAGGCGGAGTCGCCGGAGTGTACGCCAGCCTGCTCGATATGCTCCATGATGCCGCCAATCAACACGCGCTCGCCGTCGCAGATGGCATCGACATCTACTTCCACCGCATCATCAAGGAAGCGATCCAACAGCACCGGCGCATCGTTGGAAACGGAAACCGCCGTCTGGAAGTAGCGCTTAAGATCCTGCTCGTCGTAGACAATTTCCATCGCCCGTCCACCCAGTACATAGGAAGGACGCACCACCAGCGGATAGCCGATTTCTACCGCACGCTGCACTGCCTGATCCAGCGCGGTCACCGTGGCGTTTGCCGGCTGTTTCAGGCCGAGGCGATCAACCGCCTGCTGGAAACGTTCGCGGTCTTCTGCACGGTCGATAGCATCCGGGCTGGTGCCGATAACCGGGACGCCCGCCGCTTCCAGCGCTCGCGCCAGCTTCAGCGGCGTCTGACCGCCGTACTGGACGATCACGCCTTTCGGCTGTTCGATGCGCACGATTTCCAGCACGTCTTCCAGCGTAACCGGCTCAAAGTAGAGACGGTCAGAGGTATCGTAGTCGGTAGAAACGGTTTCCGGGTTGCAGTTAACCATGATGGTTTCGTAACCATCTTCACGCAATGCCAGCGCAGCGTGTACACAACAGTAATCAAACTCAATACCCTGACCGATACGGTTTGGCCCGCCGCCCAGCACCATAATCTTTTCACGATCCTGGTTCGGATTGGCTTCGCACTCCTCTTCATAAGTGGAGTACATATAGGCGGTATCGGTAGCAAATTCAGCGGCGCAGGTATCGACGCGCTTGTAAACCGGATGCAGCTTGTACTGCTGACGCAGCTTGCGAATTTCCACTTCGCTGACGCCAGCCAGCTGTGCCAGGCGCGCATCGGCGAACCCTTTACGCTTCAGCGTGCGCAGGAAATCAGCGTTAAGGCCATTGGCACCTTCCTGAGCCACGCGCTCTTCAAGGCGCACCAGCTCTTCAATCTGTACCAGGAACCAGCGGTCGATATTGGTCAGGTTGAAAACACCATCAACCGACAGACCGGCGCGGAAAGCATCAGCCACGTACCAGATACGCTCGGCACCGGCATCTTTCAGCTCGCGACGAATGCGCGTCAGCGCGTCGGCATCATCAAGATTTACCTTCGGATCGAAGCCGTTAGCGCCGACTTCCAGCCCGCGCAGCGCTTTCTGCATTGATTCCTGTAGCGTGCGGCCAATCGCCATCACTTCGCCCACCGATTTCATCTGGGTGGTCAGGCGATCGTTAGCGCCAGCGAATTTTTCGAAGTTGAAGCGCGGAATCTTGGTAACGACATAGTCGATTGAGGGTTCGAACGAAGCAGGCGTGCGTCCACCGGTAATATCGTTCATCAACTCATCAAGCGTATAGCCAACCGCCAGCTTCGCTGCCACTTTAGCAATCGGGAAACCGGTAGCCTTTGAGGCCAGCGCGGAGGAGCGGGAGACGCGCGGGTTCATTTCGATAATGATCAGGCGGCCGTTTTTCGGGTTTACCGCGAACTGTACGTTAGAACCGCCGGTCTCCACGCCGATTTCACGCAGCACCGCCATCGAGGCGTTACGCATGATTTGATATTCTTTATCCGTCAGCGTCTGCGCTGGCGCAACGGTAATGGAGTCGCCGGTATGAATCCCCATCGGATCGAAGTTTTCGATAGAGCAGACGATGATGCAGTTGTCATTTTTATCGCGCACCACCTCCATCTCATACTCTTTCCAACCGATCAGCGATTCATCAATCAGCAGCTCTTTGGTTGGCGACAGATCGAGGCCGCGCTCGCAAATTTCTTCAAACTCTTCACGGTTGTAAGCAATACCGCCGCCAGAACCGCCCATGGTAAAGGAAGGGCGAATGATGCACGGGAAACCGACATCTTCTGCCACCTTCAGCGCCTCTTCCATGGTATGTGCGATACCGGAGCGTGCCGTTTCCAGGCCAATTTTTTTCATCGCCTTATCGAAACGCTGGCGATCTTCCGCCTTATCAATGGCGTCGGCAGTCGCACCAATCATGGTAACGCCAAACTCTTCCAGCACGCCCTGGCGCTCCAGCTCCAGCGCACAGTTCAGCGCCGTCTGACCGCCCATGGTCGGCAGCACCGCATCCGGGCGCTCTTTTTCAATGATTTTGCGTACCACTTCCCAGTGGATCGGCTCAATATAGGTAGCGTCCGCCATCTCCGGGTCGGTCATGATGGTCGCCGGGTTAGAGTTGACCAGAATGACACGGTAACCTTCTTCGCGCAGCGCTTTACAGGCCTGCGCGCCGGAGTAGTCGAACTCACACGCCTGGCCGATAACAATCGGACCAGCGCCCAGAATCAGGATGGATTTTATATCGGTACGTTTTGGCATTTTCTCTGTTCCTTTCCTGAAAAGGGTTACTGTCCGGCGCGAGCCGCTTCAATCAGTTCGATAAAGTGATCAAACAGGGGCGCTGCGTCATGCGGGCCGGGGCTGGCTTCAGGATGGCCCTGGAAGCTGAACGCCGGTTTATCAGTGCGGTGGATGCCCTGTACCGTCTGGTCGAACAGGGAGATATGCGTCACACGCAGTCTGTCAGGTAATGAGTGTTCATCTACAGCGAAACCGTGGTTCTGCGCAGTGATCATCACAGTATTGTTATCCAGGTCTTTCACCGGGTGGTTGCCGCCGTGATGGCCTAATTTCATTTTTACCGTTTTAGCTCCGCTGGCCAGCGCTAACAGCTGGTGTCCCAGACAGATGCCGAAAACCGGGATGTCCGTTTCCAGAAAACGCTGAATAGCGCGGATGGCATAATCGCACGGTTCCGGATCGCCAGGCCCGTTAGATAAGAAGATGCCGTCCGGATTCATTTTCAGCACTTCTTCCGCCGGTGTCTGTGCAGGCACGACCGTCAGACGGCAGCCGCGATCCACCAGCATTCGCAGGATATTGCGTTTTACGCCGTAATCGTAAGCCACCACATGGTAAGGCAGTTCGGCTTCTGTTTTTGCTGCTGGCAGCTCCCCTGCCAGCGTCCAGCTGCCCTGCAGCCAGCTGTAGCTTTCGCGCGTACAAACTTCTTTCGCCAGGTCCATGCCTTTCAGACCAGGAAATGCCTGTGCTTTTTGCAGCGCCAGCTGCGCATCCGCCGTATCGCCCGCAATGATGCAGCCGTTCTGAGCGCCCTTTTCGCGCAGCAGACGGGTTAATTTACGCGTATCGATATCGGCAATCGCCACGATATTGTTGCGTTTCAGCCAGGAGGCGAGATCTTCTTCGCTGCGATAGTTGCTGGCGATCAGCGGCAGATCGCGAATGACCAGCCCCTGTGCATGTACCTGTGAAGATTCTTCATCAGCGGCGTTGGTGCCAACATTACCGATATGGGGATAAGTAAGAGTGACGATCTGGCGGGAATAGGAAGGGTCTGTGAGGATTTCTTGATAACCGGTCATTGAAGTATTGAAAACTACCTCCCCCACCGCCGAACCTGTAGCCCCAATGGCCCGACCGTGGAATTGGGTTCCGTCTTCCAGAACCAAAATCGCTGACTTATTCAAAACGTCCTCCAGGGAATAAACAGTCATAATATTTGCATATTAATTCATAAAGCACGACTGAATCAATGCAAAAACCGCCTGAACGGTCGATTTTTGGCAAATTGCGCGCATTCTAATGACCGACCTGCGGATTGTCTACCTTAAAAAGCTATTTTTTTATCTATTTTTGGCGCACTGAAGCCAAAAGAGGATTATTCACCATGAAAAACACAATGTAGAGGGTAAGAAAAACGGTTGCCTGACAAAAAGTGATGGAAAACGATAACGGAGGAGTGAAAAAGTGGACCAAATGGTCAAATTTGGCTTAACGCAACATAACATCAAGACAATAACCAGGAGTTTTACAGTTTAAATGTGAAAAAACACACCAAACCCCTGTTTATGAATAAATAAAAAAGGGCAATAAAAAACCCTTTTTTATACAAGTAATTACAGCTAAGTTAGTTTCAGTAAGAACTGTATTCGCCCTTAGTTTTCAAGGTTAAGCACGTCGGACATGCTAAATAACCCGCATTTATTGCCAGCACACCACCTGGCAGCGCGAATCGCGCCATTAGCAAAAGTCATTCGGCTTGAAGCCTTGTGGGTCAGCTCGATACGCTCGCCCATATCAGCAAACATAGCGGTATGTTCCCCTACGATATCGCCAGCCCTGACGGTAGCAAAACCGATAGTATGTGGCTGACGCTCGCCGGTATGCCCTTCACGGGCATAAACCGCATGCTCATCAAGTTTCCAGTTCATCGCACCCGCAATAGCCTCACCCATTGCCAGCGCGGTTCCCGAAGGAGCATCAACTTTATGGCGATGATGAGCTTCAATAATTTCTATATCTGCATAGTCGCCCATTACCTGCGCCGTTTTTTCCAGCAGCTTCAGTAACAGGTTTACCCCCACGCTAAAATTGGCGGAGAATACAACCGCAATATCGGAGGCAGCCTCACTGATAGCCTGCTTTCCAGGCTCATCAAATCCGGTTGTGCCAATCACCATGCCTTTACCATGCTGACGACAGAATGCGAGGTGGGTAAGCGTTCCCTCCGGACGGGTAAAATCGATGAAAATATCAAAATCATCTTTTACCGCATTCAGATCGCTTTGCACTGTTACACCCGTTTTGCCCACCCCGGCCAGTTCGCCAGCGTCAACGCCCAGCAGCGACGATCCTTCCCTTTCCAGCGCCGCACCCAGCGTTACATTCTTCATTTGCAACGCGGCCTGAATTAACTGACGCCCCATCCGACCACCTGCGCCCGCAATCGCGACGCGAACTTCTGCCTCATGCATAGTTATTCTCTTACGTTAAATAATGTCATTCGGTTCCAGAGTAACGGCCTACGTTCCCGACCGCCATATGAAAACGCGGGTAATTAGAATTTAATGATAAACAGCGGGAAGCATCAGTAAAAGCCATAACGTCGGCATCATGCTGACATAAACCCGGCAGAATAATGCGCCTTACGTGCAGCGTGGCAGTTTAACAGCAAGCGTTTGATAAAAAAGAAAATAAAGCGGATAACGACGGACTGCGGCAGGTTCAGTTAGTCTGGTAAGGCTGGAATGTGCCGACAAAAGCTGCAGCGCATTCCAGTTAAAAACGGAAACGCGTAATTATTCTGCGCTCACCGCTGATTGCTCGCGGCTGCTGCGTGCTTTATCAATAATATTGGTCACCAGGCCAAAAATAGCCATTGCGCCTGAAAGTGTTGTACCGAAAATACCCACCGCCATAGCGCCGAAGCCCAGTCCCAGCGTCGGCACGCCGAGGATGGCGCCGCCAATAATAACCGGGATAGAAACGGCCAGACCGGCAAAGCCAAAGCCAAGCATTGCATCCCCGGACATAGCTTCTTCAGATCCACCGCTGATATGCTGCAGTTCGGCTACGTTTAACTCTCTCATTTTTAACTCCTTTTAACTTTATGATTAGTATTTAAAAGGGCGATACAGCACCAAACATTACCCAACAAGACAAAATATTCTGCCTAAAAGTCATGCATCACCCGGACGAAACTTTAAAATATCTTTTCCTGTCGATCAGCTAACTAAATGGAAAAGATAAAGTGCGTACAGGTGAATTATCTTTAAAAAAAACCTGCCGAAAGAACAGGCTAACGGGGAAAACAGAACGGCTTTAAGAACGAAAAAGTGATGGCGAAAAGACGCGGAGTGGGAGACGTTAATGAGCGATAAAGAGGCAAGGTGAGCGAGAAAAAAAACGTTGGTAAGGCGGCAGGAAAGCTGCCCGGCGTAAGAAATGCCGGGCAGAAGTAATTAACTGATTTGACGGGCTTCGAGGCGCAGCTCTTTTGGTACTTCAAAGACGATGTTTTCTTCGCGTCCGCTCAGCTCAATGACTTCGCTGCCACCCAATGCACGCAAACGTTGGACCACTTCCTGTACCAGGATATCAGGTGCAGAAGCACCGGCGGTGACGCCAACGCACTGAATGCCAGTTAGCCAGCTTTCCTGAATATCGGCTGCGGAATCAATCAGCTGGGCGCGCTTACCGGCGCGTTGCGCCAGTTCAGCCAGACGGTTTGAGTTTGACGAGTTTTTCGAGCCGACGACCAGCACGACATCCGCCTCCGCCGCCAGGCTGCGTACCGCTTCCTGACGATTGGTGGTGGCATAGCAGATATCATCTTTACGCGGCCCAATAATATGCGGGAAACGTTGGCGCAATGCATCAATCACCGCTGAGGTATCATCCACCGATAGCGTAGTCTGTGTCATAAAGCAGAGGTTATTTTCGTTCTTCACCTGTAGCTTAAACACATCCTCCGGCGATTCGACCAGATACATGCCGCCCTGCGGATTGTTATATTGCCCCATAGTGCCTTCCACCTCCGGGTGTCCGGCGTGACCGATAAGAATAGCCTCGGTACCTTTACGGCTGGCGCGAGCCACTTCCATATGGACTTTTGTCACCAGCGGACAGGTGGCATCAAACAGCATAGTCAGCTGACGCGCCTTCGCCTCGGCACGTACCGCCTGCGATACACCGTGAGCGGAAAAGATCAGAATCGCGCCGTCCGGCACTTCTGCGATCTCTTCAATAAAGATTGCGCCGCGTTCGCGCAGGCTGTTGACCACATAGCGGTTATGCACCACCTCATGACGCACATAGATTGGTGCGCCATACATCTCCAGCGCACGCTCAACAATGCTGATAGCACGATCGACGCCTGCGCAAAAGCCGCGCGGATTCGCCAGCAGGATTTTCATGCCTGATCCTCCAGCGCCGGATCGATTTCCAGCACTTCCACATCAAAGTGAACCGTACGTCCTGCTAACGGATGATTGAAGTCAACGGTAATGGAATCACCGGCGATTTCACGAATAACGCCCGGCATTTCACTGCCGTCCATGCCGGTAAACAGCATAATCGCGCCTACTTCTGGCTCTCCCGCCTGCATAAAATCGCGCCGGGAGAAATACTGTACCAGGTCAGGGCTGACGCTGCCGAAAGCCGCTTCAGGCTCCAGCGTAAACGCTTTTTTATCACCAACACGCAGCCCCAACAGCGCTGCTTCCAGCGCTTCAGAAAGACTGCCATCGCCGAGACGAAACAGCGCCGGTTTACCGTTGGCGCGCGTGGACTCCGCGGTGGAGCCATCGTCAAGTTTTAAGGTGAAATGCAGCAACACCGCGCTATCGCGCTGAACAGAGTCGGTCATGCCTTACCCTTTTGCTTCGCCTGTTTGTCAGAGGGCGTAAAAAACCCCTCCAGCACGATTAGCGCGGCACCGACGCAGATACCGCAGTCAGCGATATTGAAGGTGGCGAAATGCCACCCGCCAATATAGAAGTCAATGAAATCGACCACAAAGCCGTGCCAGGCGCGATCAAACAGGTTGCCCAGCGCGCCGCCAATAATCAGCGCGTAGGCGATATTGTTAAGTTTCTGGCTGGCTGCGGTGCGATACATCATCACCAGCAGCGCGACCACGATAGCGATAGCGATACCGGCAAAGAACCAACGCTGCCAGCCGCCCTTATCTGCGAGGAAGCTAAATGCCGCCCCGTAGTTATGGGCATAAAACAAATTAAAGAACGGCATGAGCGGCATCGTTTCGTGCAGCGCAAGGTTATTCATTACCCATTGCTTGCTGGCGAAATCGACGCCGATAACCACCAGCACCAGCCAGAGCCAGCGCAGTCCGGTTGCAGAAAAAGATTTACGCATCAGGCAAATTTACGCTCTTCGCCGTTACCGGCTACGTTAGTGACGCAGCGTCCGCAAATATCCGGGTGCGCGGCGTCCAGACCAATATCGGTAGTGTAGTGCCAGCAGCGCGGACATTTCTCGCCTTCCGCCTTGTGCAACGCAATTTTCAGACCTTTCAGTAGCTCGCTTTGCTGCGCCTCTTCCGGTGCCAGCGCGTAATCCGCAACCTGCGCACCAGAGGTCAGCAGCACGAAGCGCAGCTCGTTGCCCAGCGCGGTCAGCTTTTCAGCCAGCGCCGCGTCAGCGTACAGCGTTACCGTCGCTTCCAGCGATCCGCCAATGCGCTTATCGCTGCGCGCCTGCTCGATCACCTTGTTGACTTCGCCACGGACTTTCAGCAGCTCAGCCCAGAAAGTATCGTTCAGCGCTTCGTTATCCGCCAGGCCGAACAGCCCATCGAACCACTCTTCGGTAAAGACATACTGCGCACGTTTACCCGGCAGATAGCTCCAGATTTCATCGGCGGTAAAGGACATGATCGGTGCCATCCAGCGCACCAGCGCTTCAACGATATACCAGAGCGCGGTCTGGCAGCTGCGGCGCGCCACGCTGTCGCTTTTCGCGGTGTACTGGCGATCTTTAATGATATCGAGATAAAACGATCCCATCTCTACCGAGCAGAACTGCATCAGACGCTGTACCACTTCATGGAAATCATAGTTAGCGTAAGAGGCAATAATATCCGCCTGCGCCGCCTGCGCACGCCCAACCGCCCAGCGATCGAGCACAACCATCTCCTCCGGTTTCACCAGATCGGTTTCTGGATTGAAGCCGTTCAGGTTAGCCAGCAGGAAACGTGCGGTGTTACGAATACGGCGATAGGCATCGGCAGAACGTTTCAGAATTTCATCGGAAACCGCCATTTCACCAGAATAGTCGGTGGAGGCCACCCACAGACGCAGGATATCCGCGCCCAGCTTATTCATCACGTCCTGCGGGCTGACGGTATTGCCCAGCGATTTGGACATCTTGCGGCCCTGACCATCCACGGTAAAGCCGTGGGTCAGCACCTGACGATAGGGCGCTTTACCTTTCATCGCCGTGGAGATCATCAGCGAAGACATAAACCAGCCGCGATGCTGATCCGAACCTTCCAGATAGATATCAGCGCTGTGACCGTGGAATTCCGGGCGTACATCAACCACCGATGCGTGGGTCGATCCGGAGTCGAACCAGACGTCCAGCGTATCCGGCACTTTGCGGTAACGATCGGCATCATCGCCCAGCAGATCGCGCGGATCGAGATCCCACCATGCCTGGATACCATCCTGCTCAACGCGCTGCGCGACTTTTTCCATCAGCGCCAGCGTATCAGGATGCAGCTGTTCGGTTTCGTTGTGTACGAACAGCGCCATCGGCACGCCCCAGGTGCGCTGACGAGAGATACACCAGTCAGGGCGGTTCTCTACCATCGATTCAATACGCGCCTGGCCCCAGTCAGGGATCCACTGCACGCCTTTGATCTCTTTCAGCGACTGTGCACGCAGCCCTTTCTGATCCATGCTGATAAACCACTGCGGCGTCGCCCGGAAGATGATTGGCGTTTTATGACGCCAGCAGTGCGGATAGCTATGGTGCATTTTTTCCACATGCAGCAGCGCGCCTTTATCGCTCAGCAGCGTGACGATCATATCGTTCGCTTTGAACACATTCACGCCGTCCAGCTCAGGATACGTTCCCGGCAGATAGCAGCCGTCTGGGCCGACCGGGTTGGCCGTTTCCAGGCCATATTTCTGACCAATAACATAGTCATCCGGGCCGTGACCCGGTGCCGTATGTACCGCACCGGTACCGGCATCCAGGGTAACATGCTCACCCAGCACTACAGGTACGTCAAAGGCGAGGAACGGATGCTGGAAGCGCATCAGCTCCAGCGTCGCGCCGGTGGTGGAACCCAGCACCGTCCACTCGCTGATGCCCGCACGCTGCATTACGCTTTCCACCAGATCTTTCGCCAGAATCAGCGCACGGCCTTCAATCTGGACCAGCTGGTATTCAAACTCAGGATGCAGAGAGATAGCGCGGTTAGCCGGCATGGTCCACGGCGTAGTGGTCCAGATGACCAGCGCGATTGGCCCCTGCACGTTGCTGACACCGAACTTAGCGGCGACTGCGGCAGCATCAGTAGCGTTAAACATCACGTCGATAGAAGGCGACGTTTTGTCATAATATTCCACTTCCGCTTCCGCCAGCGCGGAGCGGCAGTCCAGGCACCAGTGCACCGGCTTCGCGCCTTTGTGCAGGTGGCCATTGCCGATGATTTTACCCAGCGCGCGAATAATATTGGCTTCGGTCTGGAAATCCATCGTCAAATAAGGATGTTCCCAGTCGCCCAGCACGCCCAGACGGATGAAGTCGGCTTTCTGCCCCGCGACCTGCTCTGCGGCATAGTTACGACAGGCGGCACGGAATTCTGCGGCGCTGACCTTCTCGCCCGGCTTGCCGATCATCTGCTCAACTTTATGCTCGATCGGCAGACCGTGACAGTCCCAGCCCGGCACGTAAGGCGAATCGAAGCCAGAAAGGCCCTTAGACTTAATAATGATGTCTTTCAGAATCTTATTGACTGAGTGACCAATGTGAATGCTGCCGTTCGCATAGGGAGGGCCATCGTGCAGGATAAAGGTTTTTTTTCCTTTTTTAGCGTCGCGGATGATGCCGTACAGATTGTCGTCATACCAGCGTTGCAGCATACCCGGTTCGCGTTTGGCCAGATCGCCACGCATCGGGAACCCCGTTTCCGGCAAATTCAGGGTAGATTTATAGTCACTCATCAGATTCTCGATTCCGTGTTTCGGTTGTTACACCGGTGTTTTAAGCCCAAAGAATTCGCGGGCCGTCACCACATCTTTAGCAATTTGCTCTTTAAGCGCATCCAGCGAGGGAAAACGCTGCTCGTTACGTATTTTTTGGCGCAGCACCACCTCAATATGGCGGCCATACATGTTCATCGACACATCCAGCAGATGCACTTCCAGCTGCTGACGCAGCCCTGCTACCGTCGGGCGCGTACCAATATTGGCAACGCCGGGTAGAGGCTGTTCGCTTAGCCCATGAACGTCGACGGCATAAACGCCTTTTACCGGCGATACGATACGCCGCAGCAGAATATTCGCCGTAGGGAAGCCGATAGTGCGCCCCAGCGCATCGCCGTGCACTACCCGACCTGAAAGGGCAAAAGGATGCCCCAGCAGTGTTTCGGCCAGCGCCAGATTATCATCGGCCAGCGCCTGGCGAATCGCCGTACTGCTAATGCGTTTACCGCCTTCACAGAAGGTTTCAGTGCTAATGACATCAAAGCCATACTCCACACCCGCCTTCTGTAATAACAGGAAATCCCCTTCGCGACCAGCACCGAAACGGAAATCGTCGCCAACGGCGAGAAACTGTACGCCCAGCTTGTCCACCAGCAGATCGTTAACGAAGCTTTGCGCGCTGACGGCGGCGAAACGGCGATCGAAGCGCACGCACAGCACGGCATCGACGCCCTCCTGCGCCAGGTATTTTAGTTTATCACGCAGACGCGTCAGGCGCGCCGGCGCTTTATCGGTCGCAAACAGCTCAAGAGGCTGAGGCTCGAAAAGCATGACCACTACGGGCAGGCCGCGACGCTGCCCCTCTTCGCGTAGCCGGGCTAACAGCGCCTTATGTCCGCGGTGCACGCCATCGAAATTGCCGATAGTCAGCACACAGCCGCGATGCTGGGCCCGGAGATTGTGAATGCCGCGTATAAACTTCATGGCTGACTCAAGTTGGTGGAAATTCGCGGATTATACCTTGTACAACCGCCAAGGTTAACCCGTTACGGCGCCTTTCCCGTTTTCTGACAATGATTTCCTTGCAACCCTGGCGTAGCGCCGCAGCAAACGCTTTTTTTCTTGCGAAATACTGTATTCAGGGGAGGGAAACTGGTAGAATCTTGCGCCATCAATTACGTAACCGGGCGTTGTTTATAAAACGGCGCTTATTTGCACAAATCCATTGACAAAATAAGGCGTAAAAGGCATAGTCCTCGGCCTTTGATTTGTCCGTATAGAACATATTTGGGAGTTGGACCTTGGCTAATATCAAATCAGCTAAGAAACGCGCCGTAACATCTGAGAAACGTCGCAAGCATAACGCAAGCCGTCGTTCCATGATGCGTACTTTCATCAAGAAAGTATACGCAGCAGTTGAAGCTGGCGATAAAGAAGCTGCACAGAAAGCATTTAACGAAATGCAACCGATCGTGGACCGTCAGGCTGCTAAAGGTCTGATCCACAAAAACAAAGCTGCACGCCATAAAGCTAACCTGGCGGCACAGATCGGCAAAATGGCTTAATCGCCCTTTGTTAATCAGCTTTGAAAGAACCGGCCACAGGCCGGTTTTTTTTGCCTGCGATTCAGGAATCCCAAATCGCGCCATAAGCCGCAATCCCCTGCGCCTCGCAGCCGTCCACCACATAATCCGTTAGCGGGCGATTCGCGATACAGATTACCGCCTCCGCATCAATCTCTTTGACCTTTTGACAGGCCAGCAGCAGCAGGTCGGGCTTGCCGTGCGCATCGGTATCCCAAATCAGCACGCCAGGATGAGCCGCGATGATTTCATTCACAAAGGCTTCTCCGTAGGTGACCAGCGGATTACGCGTTGACCAGATAAGCTTACAGGGGCGCGGATTGTTCACCAGGTGCGGCAACAGTGGACCGATACCGCTGCCGGTCGCCACATAGACCACCGAATTAAAAATCTTATTCATACTGCCGACGCCTGGCGTTGGGATCCCTTTAAACCAGACGTGCGTCGGCGGATTATCGATAAAACGCCCCGTCCAGTCGCCGGCGCGTGAAATCAGCATGCGGCAGCCGGGGCGGGAGACCACCGGGATATTGGCGAAAGCGTGCCATTCCCTCAGCGGAGCCAGGCTGATAGTGAGCGTTGAGCCCGGAAAAGGATCGTGCGGCAGGGCAAATTCAATAATCACCGCATGCGCAGAAGGACGCAGAACCTTTATCGGGACGCGCCGCAAACGTAGCCACGGCAGAAGGATGCTGAAAGTAATGGTGGCCAGCCCCCAAAAGGCGAAGGCATGGCTGATGTGCTGCCAGCGCCATTCACCATGATGGCTGTCGCGAATAAACCACAGCACCTGAAGCCAGGAGAGCGCCAGAGAGCTCCATCCCGCATAGCGATGCATATGCTCAAACAGATTATGATAACGGTGCCTGACCTGCGGCAGCGCTGTCAGCGCGATCAGGCTAAGAATCACTACCAGTAGCGTGTTTACCGTCAATAGCTGTAGCGACAGGTTGCCCTGCGCCTGCTGCTGGCAAAAAGCCGCCAGCGTAAATAACAGCAGCCAGATACAGCTAAACGTAGCGCAGCCGGAATGGAGCCCGCCAAAGTGATAGATCTTTGCCAGATGACGGCGCAGCGCCAGCGGCCAGTGCGTCGGCGTGCGCCAAACCAGGCGAAACAGCGCGTTGATTAAATATTGCTGGCGAATAAGTACCGTAACGCAGAGGTTCGCAATCACCATATTACCGAAATGGCCTAACGAAATATGGGTGTTATCCCACCAGCTACCGCTGGTAAACGCCCAGCTCATTATCATTAAGTTAATCACGCTGACCGTAATAAACAGCATCTGATAATAAGAAAGTGCAGGTAAAGAAAATTGCTGCGTTAACCCCGGATGAGAAACCTGTAATATCGACGCCGTTTTATTTTTTTCGTTGTGCATACTTCGCTCCTGAAATGACCTTATTCCGTCCGTTGGATGGACGTCATTACCCCACCGTCAGCGTGCCGGGAAGGTATGCGGTCCTCAAGGTTGTGAGTTGACAGCCCGTAGCGTAAAGAAAGGTAAAATGGCAGTAAATGGGTAAGGAAAAAATGAGAATTTTGCCTGGACGCAGCGCGCTACATTAAATAAGACAAAAGGCAAATTAATGAATAAATAGCTGGATCGAATAAAAGCGCGTAATATCAATCTTGCGCGTTTCACTCAGCCACAGAAAATAAACAGAACCGGCAGAAACAGCGCCAGATTAATTAGAGTTTCTGGTCAGCCTGAAATAACGCTGAGAAATCATGGTTACAGATACGCTGTACCGCCGGATGCTGGATCATACGCTCGGCGAAGATAACATAGTACTCTTCCCTTACCTCATCCAGCCGCCCAACCTCATTGATAGCCTCATCGTTATAGATATCCTGTCCATAGAGCGTGGGGGCAATAAAAATAGCGTTATTCGCCGCGCCGAAGGCTTTCATCAGCGCCGCATCATCAAATTCCCCCAGAATTTCCACCTGTAGCTCCTGGGCACTGATCCAGCGCTGTAGCTGACGCCCCAGCATTGAACGCCGTCCGGGGATCAGCAGCTTGCGCTCCTCCAGGCAGGCGGGAAAAGGCTGCTGCGGCAACGGCGAAGTACACCAGAAACTGATGCCGCACTCACCCAGCTTGACCGAAAACAGCCCCTCCTGCTGGGTAGAATCCACCGGGCAATCGGAGAGAATCATATCCAGTTTGTGCTGGCTAAGCTGCTCCAGCAGCATTTCATGGGTAGATTCAAAACAGCGCAGATGGATATGCTCCTCATCCTGCACCGCCGTCTCCAGCACCTGGCTTACCAGCCGCTTCGACAACGCGTCCGCCACGCCCACATCAAACAGCAGGTTCGATTCCTTGCGGTAGTTGACGATATCCATCATCTCCTGGCTGAGCGTAAACATGCGGTCAGCGTAACGGAACACCAGCTGTCCCAGTTCGGTAGGTACTACGCCCCGGCCCTGACGTCGAAAGAGTTTGCCCTGCAAACGTTCTTCCAGCGCTTTGATTTGGCCGGTTACGGTTTGCGGCGTCAGAAACAGCTTATCCGCCGCGCTGACAATCGAGCCCTGCTTACAGACCTGCCAAAAATAGTAAAGATGGTTGTAGTTAATCTG
This sequence comes from Mixta intestinalis, assembly GCF_009914055.1. Classification (NCBI taxonomy): domain Bacteria; kingdom Pseudomonadati; phylum Pseudomonadota; class Gammaproteobacteria; order Enterobacterales; family Erwiniaceae; genus Mixta; species Mixta intestinalis. The sequence goes on along the minus strand of NZ_CP028271.1, from coordinate 4,669,123 downwards.
TGACATATCCTCAGGCTCCCTGCGCTTTGCCGCTACGCAACGTTTCAGCAAAGCGCTCCGTTTTATTGATTAACTTAACCTGCTACGCAATAGCAGATAGCCTGCGACCGCTGACAGTAGCGAACCACACAGAATGCCCAGCTTCGCCAGCACCATCAGTTCAGCATCGAGACCGCCATAGGCCAGCGAGGCGATAAAAATCGACATGGTAAAACCGATACCGCAGAGCACACCCGTGGCGGCAATATTACCCAGGCTGCTGCCCTGCGGTAGCTTAGCGATGCCCAGCCTGATGCCCAGCCAGCAAAAGAGCGTGATACCCAGCGGCTTGCCGATAAACAGGCCAAGAATAATTCCCAGCGGCAACAGAGAGAAGAGATCGCCCAACGCGACACCATCCAGCGCGACGCCCGCATTAGCAAAGGCGAACAGCGGCAGTATCAGCCAGGTTACCCAGGGATGCAGACCATGCTCCAGCTCTCTAGCCGGAGATTTCCCCTGTTTTTCCGCCAGCGGCACAAAAAATCCGACAATCACGCCTGCCAGCGTAGCGTGCACGCCCGATTTTAACACTGCAATCCACAGTATGATGCCAACCAGCATATAAACGGAGGTGCGTCGTACATTAAAGCGATTCAACAGCGCCAGCACAATGATAGCGGCGGCGGCAATCATCAGCGAAAGCAGCGAAAGATCGTGGGTATAAAACAGCGCAATAATCACTATTGCACCGAGATCGTCAATAATCGCCAGCGCCATCAGGAAGATTTTCAGCGCTGGCGGCACCCGGCTGCCCAGCAGCGCCAGTACGCCAAGCGCAAAGGCAATATCGGTGGCGGTAGGCACCGCCCAGCCGCTGCGAATCGCCGCATCGCTGCCGTTCAGCAGCAGAAAGATTAGCCCCGGCACCAGCATGCCACCAAGCGCCGCAATTAAAGGGAACATCGCCTTTTCGCGCCCGGCTAACGCGCCGTTAATCATCTCACGCTTTACTTCCAGCCCGATCGACAGAAAGAACACAGCCATCAGCGCATCATTAATCCATAACAGCAGGTCTTTATTGATATGTAGCTCACCAAAGCGAAACTCTACCGGCATCGCCAGCAGCGAGGCGTAAAGGTGCTGGGTGGTAGTCAGATTCGCCAACAGCATGGCAACCACGGCTGCCGCAATAAGAACAATGCCGCCGGAAGCTTCGCCAGTGAAGAAACGTTTAACCATTTTAGGCTCCTTTAACCTGAAAGAATTACTTTTAACGCTAAGCATACGCGCTTTAACGATTCGGTAAAAACAGGTTATATAGCGCATAAAATTCGGAAAAACCGAATTAATACAGGTTTGCTGAACGCAAGAGAGAAGCGATGCTCTCCGATTTTCTGTCAGTAGATTCAGCAGCCTGCGGCTAAACATGGAACAAAAAATTGACCGGGCAAAAAAAAACGCCTCTGGCGAGGCGTTTATTCACAAAGATGGAGGGGCTTTAGCGGGTCAGATCGTCGAAGAATTTCTTCACACCATCAAAGAAACTTTTTGAACGCGGGCTGTTTTTCTCACCGCTGGGCCCGCCGAAGCTCTCTTCCAGCTCGCGCAGCAGCGATTTTTGTTTCTCGCTCAGGCTAACCGGTGTTTCTACCACTACGCGGCACAGCAGGTCACCCTGGCTACCGCCGCGTACCGATTTCACCCCTTTGCCGCGCATACGGAACAGTTTGCCGGTTTGGGTTTCCGCAGGCACTTTCAGCTTCACGCGTCCATCAAGCGTTGGGACTTCGATTTCACCGCCCAGCGCCGCCATAGCAAAGTTAATCGGCACTTCGCAGTAGAGGTTATTATCTTCACGTTCGAAGATCGGGTGTTTCTTCACCGATACCTGAACATAGAGATCGCCCGCCGGCGCTCCATGCTCACCCGCTTCGCCTTCGCCGCTCAGACGAATACGATCGCCGGTATCCACACCCGCCGGGATTTTCACCGACAGCGTTTTAGATTTTTCTACGCGACCGTGGCCGTGACAGGCGTTGCAGGGATCTTTAATTATTGAACCGCGCCCGTGACAGGTCGGACACGCCTGCTGCACGGTAAAGAAGCCCTGACGCATCTGCACCTGACCCGCACCGTGACAGGTCGGGCAGCTTTGCGGTTGGGTGCCCGATTTTGCGCCGCTGCCGTGGCAGACGTCACATTCCTGTAGCGTCGGGATACGGATCTCTTTGGTCACGCCACGGACCGCTTCTTCCAGCGTCAGCTCCATGTTGTAGCGTAAATCGGCGCCACGGGCTGCGCGCTGCCGACGGCCGCCGCCAAAGATATCGCCAAAAACGTCGCCAAAGATATCGCTGAAGTCTGCGCCGCCGCCGAAGCCGCCGCCAAAACCACCGCCGCCCATGCCGCCCTGTTCAAACGCCGCATGGCCGTACTGATCGTAGGCCGCACGCTTCTGCGCATCGGTCAGTACCTCATAAGCCTCTTTCGCTTCCTTGAATTTGGCTTCTGCTTCCTGGTCACCTGGATTGCGGTCAGGGTGGTACTTCATCGCCAGGCGTTTATAGGCCTTTTTGATTTCACGCTCTTCCGCAGACTTCGGAACGCCTAAAATCTCGTAATAGTCTGTTTTCGCCATTGTTATATTTCCTGCCCTTAACATGCGTGCACGGGCGTGGAGAAACTCCGACGCCCGTGCTGGTTACCAGCGGTTGTCAGGGCAACCGCCGCGCGCCCGGTCAGGGGCAATTATTTTTTATTGTCTTTTACTTCTTCGAATTCAGCGTCGACAACGTCATCGTCTTTCTTCGCAGAAGCATCAGCACCATCGGCTGGCTGACCCTGCTGCTGAGCAAATTCCATCAGCTTGCTGGAAACCTGCATCAGCGCCTGGATTTTCGCTTCGATATCCGCTTTATCTTCGCCTTTCAGCGCGGTGTTCAGCTCGTTCAACGCCGTTTCGATCGGTGCTTTGTCATCCGCGGACAGTTTGTCACCCGCTTCGTCCAGCTGTTTACGCGTGCTGTGGGCAATCTGATCGCCCTGGTTGCGCGCCTGCACCAGCTCTTCGAATTTACGGTCAGCTTCTGCGTTCGCTTCCGCGTCACGTACCATTTTTTCGATTTCATCTTCGTTCAGACCGGAAGATGCCTTAATGGTGATCTTCTGCTCTTTACCGGAGTTTTTATCTTTCGCGGAAACGTGCAGGATACCGTCGGCGTCGATATCGAAAGTGACTTCGATCTGCGGCATACCGCGCGGTGCCGGCTGGATACCATCCAGGTTAAACTGACCCAGGGATTTGTTATCCGCCGCACGTTTACGTTCACCCTGCAGCACGTGGATCGTTACCGCAGACTGGTTGTCTTCAGCAGTCGAGAAGACCTGGCTGTGTTTGGTCGGGATAGTGGTGTTCTTACCGATCAGCGAGGTCATCACGCCGCCCATGGTTTCGATACCCAGCGACAGCGGGGTTACGTCCAGCAGCAGAACGTCTTTCACGTCACCGGCCAGCACGCCGCCCTGTACCGCAGCACCTACGGCTACCGCTTCATCAGGGTTAACGTCTTTACGCGGCTCTTTACCGAAGAACTCAGCTACTTTTGCCTGTACCATCGGCATACGTGTCTGACCACCAACCAGGATAACATCGTTGATATCAGAAACGGAGAGGCCAGCGTCCTGCAGCGCAACTTTCAGCGGCTCGATAGAACGGGCTACCAGATCTTCTACCAGCGATTCCAGTTTGGCACGCGTAACTTTGATGTTCAGGTGTTTCGGACCGGTAGCGTCCGCCGTGATGTACGGCAGGTTAACATCGGTCTGCTGCGCAGAAGAGAGTTCGATTTTCGCTTTCTCTGCGGCTTCTTTCAGACGCTGCATTGCCAGCGGGTCGTTGTGCAGATCGATACCCTGATCTTTTTTGAATTCCGCTACCAGGTAGTTAATCAAACGGCTGTCGAAGTCTTCACCACCCAGGTGAGTATCACCGTTGGTTGCCAGCACTTCGAAGGTTTTTTCGCCGTCAACTTCATCGATTTCGATGATAGAGATATCAAACGTACCGCCGCCCAGGTCATAAACCGCGATAGTACGGTTGCCCTGGCCTTTATCCAGACCGTACGCCAGCGCTGCGGCAGTCGGTTCGTTAATAATACGTTTTACTTCCAGACCAGCGATACGACCCGCATCTTTAGTTGCCTGACGCTGCGCATCGTTGAAGTAGGCCGGTACGGTGATAACCGCTTCAGTTACCGGCTCACCCAGGTAATCTTCCGCCGTTTTCTTCATTTTTTTCAGCACTTCCGCAGAAATCTGCGGCGGCGCCATTTTCTGACCTTTCACATCCAGCCAGGCATCGCCGTTATCGGACTGCGTGATTTTGTAAGGCATGATTTTCAGATCGCGCTGGACTTCTTCGTCCTGGAAGCGACGACCGATCAGGCGCTTAATAGCGAACAGCGTGTTCTGCGGGTTAGTCACGGCCTGACGTTTAGCAGGCTGACCGACCAGCGTTTCACCATCCTGGGTATAGGCAATAATTGACGGTGTGGTGCGATCGCCTTCGGCATTCTCCAGCACGCGCGCTTTAGCGCCATCCATAATGGCAACACATGAGTTGGTTGTACCGAGGTCAATACCAATAATCTTACCCATCTAAACGTCTCCCACTTAAATTCATTACAAATCAGGTTATGCACACTTAATGCGGGCAGTTTTTGCCGTTTCAACTCCCGGCGCCGCGCTTTTTTTTCCAGGTACATACCCTTGGATGCCAAATAAGATGGGGACAACCCTGACAGCATCAAGGGGTAAGTTAAAAAAAATTCGGTTTTACCACCGTTCAGATCAACGTTTGCCATTCAGCCGATCATTATGATGCCGCGCGCGCTAACGAAAGCGACCCTTTTTATCTTTTACTCATTCAACTATTTCACTTTTTCTTTAACGCAGAGGACATATGCATAACCACAAGCTGGCAAATCCTGGCCCCCTTGGTCTGATGGGATTCGGGATGACCACCGTCCTGCTGAACCTGCACAATGCAGGCTTCTTTCCGCTTACCTCCGTCATTATCAGCATGGGCATCTTTTTTGGTGGCCTGGCGCAAATTTTTGCCGGGCTGCTGGAATATAAAAAAGGTAATACTTTCGGCCTGACCGCTTTTACCTCTTACGGCAGTTTCTGGCTGAGTCTGGTAGGTATCCTGCTGCTGCCCGGCATGGGGCTGGCAGAACCGACCGATGCCGTCTTCCTTGGCGTTTATCTGGCGCTGTGGGGCGTGTTTACGCTGTTCATGTTCTTCGGTACTCTGCGGGCAAACCGGGCGCTACAGTTTGTATTCGCCAGCCTGACGCTGCTGTTCGCCCTGCTGGCAATCGGCAATATCATTGGTAGCAAAGCGCTGCTGACCTTTGCTGGATATGAAGGCATTATTTGCGGCGCCAGTGCGATTTACCTGGCGATGGCCGAAGTGATTAATGAGCAACTGGGCTGCAAAGCGTTGCCGATAGGCGAAGCGTAAAACCCGAGATGGCCCTGCCCTGATCGGCAGGGCTTTTTTTTAGCCGCAGATATCAACGCGCGCGGCAACCGGCACGCTATTAATATCGCGTTTCAGCCAGATACCCAACAGTAAACCAATAAGGCAGAGCGCCAGCACATAATACGCGGGTGCCAGTGGCGTAAGCGTCATCAGCAGCGTGACGCATATCGGTGTCAGACCGCCGAAAATGGCATAGGCGATATTGTAAGAAAAGGAGATGCCGCTAAACCGCACCGCAGCCGGAAAGGCTCTCACCATAATATAAGGTACGATGCCAACCACGCCGACGCTGAACCCCGCCAGTCCATAGCCGAAAAACAGCGTTTCCGGATGGCTGCCAATTCGATAGTAAAACAGCCCGCAGCAAATGGCCAGCAACACGCTGCCGATAATTAACGTCCGGCTGGCTCCCCAACGATCCACCGCCTGTCCGGCGCAGATACAGCCGATTAACAGCATAACGGTGGCGATACTGTTAGCCTGTAATGACAGCGCGGGCGCAATCTCATACTGCTTTTGCAACCAGGTCGGGGTCATCAGAATCACCACCACAATACCGGCGGACAACAGCCAGGTGAGCAGCATAGAAACCACTACCGCACGCTTGTGATGCTGTAAAACATTACGCAGCGGCAAAGTGTCAGAAAGCGCCTTGCGCGCCTGCATCTGCTGGAAAACCGGCGTTTCCTCCAGCCAGCGCCGCAGGTACATTGCCAGCAGGCCAAAAGCGCCGCCCAAGAAGAAGGGAATGCGCCAGCCACCTGCGGCAATCGTTTCGGGTGATAACAGGGAATTAATTAATGTAGCGATCAACGAGCCCAGCAGAATACCTGCGGTCAGCCCCGCCGTAAGCGTGCCGCAGGCAATACCGATGCGCTTTTCCGGCACGTGTTCCGCGACAAAAACCCATGCTCCCGGCACTTCTCCGCCGATAGCGGCCCCCTGCAACATGCGCATCAGCAACAGCAACAACGGTGCCGCAACGCCGATAACGTGGTAATCGGGCAATAGCCCTATCGCCAGCGTCGGTAGCGCCATCAGCAGGATACTCAGGCTAAACATCTTTTTGCGTCCGACCCGATCGCCGAAATGGGCCATGATTACACCACCCAGCGGGCGCGCCAGATAGCCTGCCGCAAAGATACCGAAGGTTTGTAGCTGGCGCAGCCATTCGGGAATATTGGAAGGAAAGAAGCGATCGCCAATAACTGCGGCAAAGAAGACAAAAATAATGAAATCGTAAAATTCAAGTGCGCCGCCAAGCGCGGCCAGCGACAGCGTTTTGTAATCCTGTCGGTTAAGCCGACGTGAATGAGGTTGATCCAGCATGGTGTTCGCTTCCTGAAGGTAGAAAAAAGTTAACGTCTCGCTGTAAAGTAACAGTTACTATAACGTCAACTTTTCTCTCCACACCAGTCAGGCTGGATCTTATGCCTGATAAAGCTAATTTTTAGTCGTTTGTATCACGACGAGCGCTTTTTGGACGAAAAGCTGCTACCACTTCCGGCTTTGTTTCAACATAGGGACCTTCAAGTAGCTGAATGCAATAGGGCACGCTGGCAAAAATACCGTGCACTATCACCTTGCCCTGCTCATCTTTTAATCCTTCCAGCGTCTCTTTAATGGATTTTGGCTGGCCCGGCAGGTTGAGGATCAGCGACTGTTTACGGATAACCCCGGTCTGACGTGATAGCAGCGCTGTCGGTACGAAGTGCAGGCTGATCTGGCGCATCTGTTCGCCATAGCCGGGCATCACCCTATCGGCTACCGCCAGCGTGGCGTCAGGCGTGACATCGCGTCGTGCCGGGCCGGTTCCGCCGGTAGTCAGCACCAGATGGCAGAAACGTTCATCCACCAGCTCGCAAATTGCCTGTTCGATAAGCGGCTGCTCATCCGGCACCAGACGGGTTTCAATAGTAAAAGGCGTCGCCAGGGCGGCAGAGAGCCAGTTTTCCAGCGCGGGAATGCCCTGATCCTGATAAATGCCGTTGGCGGCGCGATCGGAAACGGAAATAAGACCAATGCGTAACGTATTCATAGTGTTATTCATAACGGATACTGCCACGAGGCGAGCAGTCAGGTTGTAGGAATGGCGGCAAGGATACTACAGGGTGAGAAAGGATACCTAACGCATCCTGCCGCAGCCGTGACCGGCTGCGGCAAAAGGAGATTACAGCAGATCGGCAATCATTTTTTCCAGCTTGCCCTGGTCAACCGCAAAGTTACGGATACCCTGCGCCAGTTTATCAACTGCCATCGGGTCTTGGTTATGCTGCCACAGGAACTCAGCTTCGGTCATTTTCGCCGGGCGCGCTTTCACTTCACCGCTGAAGGAGAGTTTACGTTCCACGCTGCCTTCGCTTTCCGCCAGCTCTTTAAGCAGAGCCGGAGAGATAGTCAGGCGATCGCAACCGGCCAGCTCAAGGATTTCGCCAACGTTACGGAAGCTGGCACCCATCACTACGGTTTCATAACCGTGCTGTTTGTAGTATTCGTAAATTTCGCTGACGGAAACCACGCCCGGATCTTCGTGCGGCGCATACTCTTTCTTGTCGGTGTTGGCTTTATACCAGTCAAGAATACGACCTACGAATGGAGAGATCAGGTAAACGCCCGCTTCAGCACAGGCACGCGCCTGCGCGAAGGAGAACAGCAGCGTCAGGTTACAGTTGATGCCCTCTTTTTCCAGCTGTTCGGCGGCACGGATCCCCTGCCAGGTTGAGGCCAGCTTGATCAGAATGCGATCGTTGCTGATACCCGCATCGTTATACAGCTTAATCAGGCTACGCGCTTTCGCGATGCTCGCTTCGGTGTCGTAAGAGAGACGAGCATCAACTTCGGTAGAGATACGTCCAGGGATCAGCTTAAGAATTTCCAGACCGATATTGACTGCCAGTTTGTCAGACGCGTACTGAATCTGTTCTTCTTTATTGTTGCTCTGCTGACGCGCCCAGTTAATGGCTTCGTCAATCAATTTGCGGTATTCAGGGATCTGGGCGGCGTTGAGAATCAGTGAAGGGTTGGTGGTGGCATCCTGCGGCTGGTAGAGCTTCATCGCTGCGATATCACCGGTGTCAGCAACAACAGTAGTAAGCTGACGTAAAGAAGTAAGTTTGTCCGTCATAGTTTGTTCTCTTGAAATGTCACTGTCGGGGGGAAAAGTCTGTTGCGATAATATCATGCACAATCCGGCGCGCAATGCGCTGTTGATGCGAAACCCGCAAGGCCTGACCAATGGTAATGATTTACCGCGCCCGCGCTTTTTTTGTTAAAATCTGCGCCAATAAGCTAAAAAAGTTAACAAAACCTGCGGGTTACGCTAAGGAACCATCCATGTTAATGGTCATTTCACCAGCAAAAACGCTGGACTACACCACGCCGCTGGCGACGAATCGCTATACGCAACCCGCACTGTTGGAAAAATCACAACAGCTGATTGATGTTGCCCGTCAGCTGACGCCAGCGGCTATCGCCTCGTTGATGCACATCAGCGATAAGCTGGCGTTACTGAATGCCGGGCGCTTTAATGACTGGCATCCCGACTTCACACCGGATAATGCACGTCAGGCGATTCTCGCCTTTAAAGGCGACGTTTACACCGGCCTGAGCGCGGAGAATTTTAGCGAGGCGGATTTTGATTTTGCCCAGCAGCATTTGCGTATGCTGTCAGGCCTGTATGGCGTGCTGAGGCCGCTCGATTTAATGCAGCCTTATCGTCTGGAGATGGGAACGAAACTGGCAAACCCACATGGCAAAGATCTTTACAGCTTCTGGGGCGATACGCTGACGCAGGCGCTGAATGAAGCGCTGGCAGCGCAGGAAGATGACGTGCTGATTAACCTGGCTTCCGATGAATATTTTAAGGCGGTGCAGCCTAAGCACATTCATGGACGTATCGTGAAACCTATCTTCCTCGATGAGAAAAACGGTAAGTTCAAGGTGATTAGCTTTTACGCCAAAAAAGCACGCGGGCTGATGTGCCGCTACATTATTAAAAATCGCCTGACCGAGGCGGCACAGCTGACCAACTTCGATCTGGATGGCTACTTCTTCGATGAGGCGAACAGTCACGGCGATGAGCTGGTGTTTAAACGCTACGAGCAGGCGTAACCATCCTGAACAAAAGCCGCCCGCAGGCGGCTTTTTTCTGCGCTAAACATTTACAGCTGCGTTAAGAACACGCGCAATTCAGCAAAGTCAGGCTTCATCTGATGCGACAGCAACGGTAGCTCCGCACGCTCCGCCAGTTCAGCGGGCAGCGGCAGCGTCTGTTGCAGAATCTCTTCCACGCTCTCTTTGAATTTCGCCGGATGCGCGGTGCCCAGGAACAGGCCAAACTCGCCCGGCTGTAGCTGGTCGCGCAGCATACGCCAGGCAATAGCGGCGTGCGGCTCAGAGATGTAACCCAGCTGTGCCAGTTCGCGCATTGCCTTGCGAGTGGTCTCATCATCTACCGCGCCAAAGCCAAGATCGCTCAGACGCCAGGTTTTACGGCGGAACAGCTCTTCCACACGCGGCCAGTTATTGGGCTGGCTGACATCCATCGCATTGGAGAGCGTGGCGACGGTAGTATTTGGCTGCCAGGCACCGCTGGCGAGAAAACGCGGCACGGTGTCATTACGGTTGGTGGCGGCGATAAAACGTTTTACCGGCAGCCCCAGCGATTTCGCCAGCAGACCTGCGGTGAGATCGCCAAAGTTACCGCTCGGCACTGAAATCACCAGCTGATTACGTTTTTCCTGCGGCAGCTGCGCTACCGCCTCGAAGTAGTAACAGATCTGCGCCAGCAGGCGGCTGATATTGATCGAGTTTGCCGAGTTCAGGCCAATCGCCTGCTTCAGCGCCTCATCGTCAAAAGCCTGCTTCACCAGCGCCTGACAGGCATCAAAATCACCGTCGATGGCGATGGTGTGGATATTGCCGCCCAGGGTGCAGAACAGTTTCTCCTGAAGCGGACTGATTTTTCCCTGCGGATAAAGGATCACCACGCGCACGTTTTCCATGCCGTAAAAAGCATGGGCTACCGCCGCGCCGGTATCGCCGGAGGTGGCGGTCAGGATAGTAATCTGTTCATCGGCACCGCTGATGTAAGAGAGCATCTGCGCCATAAAGCGGCCACCGAAGTCTTTAAACGCCAGCGTCGGGCCATGAAACAGCTCCAGACAGGCAATATCTTCGGTTACCTGTGCCAGCGGTGCCGGAAAAGCGAAGGCCGCCTTAACGCGCTGCGCCAGCTGATGCGCAGCAATTTCGTCGCCGATATAAGCAGAAAGAATTTTACTGCTGCGGGTGACGAAATCCATCTCCAGCATGGCGTCGATCTCGGTCAGCTCGAACTCCGGCAGCTCCAGCGGAAAAAAGAGCCCCTGCTGCTTACCCAGTCCCTGCTTCACCGCCTGCGCAAAGCTTACCTGCTCGTTGTGATCCTTTAAGTTATAGAGTTTCATGCGTTATCCCAGTTTTCGTGCGCCCGCCGTATCGGCACGGCAAATATGAACAAAACCTTCATCATTTTGCAGATAGTTCTGCTGTAGCCAGTGCGCCATACGCTGCGCCGTCTCCGGGTTATCGCAAACGGCAAACAGCGTCGGGCCGGAGCCAGAGATACCACAGGCGAGCGCACCGATATTCTGTGCCGCCTGGCGCGCCGCAGCAAAGCCCGGCAGCAGCTTGGTACGATACGGCTCGGCAATGACATCGCGCATTAATTTTGCCGCCAGCAGCGGCTGTGCGGTATGACAGGCGTGAATAAAACCCGCCAGATAGCGCCCGTGCTTAATACAATCCTCTTTACGATACTGCGCAGGCAGAATCGCCCTGGCTTCGGCGGTGGAAACCTTAATACCGGGATAGGCCATCACCCACAGCCACTCATCAAAACAGGGCACCGCCTGGCTGATGATGCCGTTCTCCTCCAGCATCAGCTGCAAGCCACCAAGGAAACAGGGCGCTACGTTATCGTAATGAACGCTGCCGGAAATCCGCCCTTCCAGCTCCCCCATTAATGTCAGCAGCTGCGTATCATCCAGTGGCCGATCGCAAAACTCATTCATCGCCATCAGCCCCGCCACCACCGAACAGGCGCTGGAGCCGAGGCCGGAACCAATCGGCATATTTTTTTCCAGCGTCATGCGTACCGGTACGGTTTCACCGATTGCCTCGCAGAAGCGTGCCCAGCACTGGTAAACGATATTCTCCTGCGGATTAGCGGGGCAGCTTGCTGACGAAACGCCCCTGATTGACCAGGCTGAAGGCGTCTGCCGCCTCAACGCTAACGCAGTCGCCCAGCAGCGAACCATCCACCGGCGAAACCGCCGCGCCCAGCACGTCAAAGCCGACGCTGACGTTGCCGATTGAGGCGGGCGCATAAATTTTTACCATCTTCACACTCCTAACTTCCATGACAGCGTGCGTAACAGGTCAGCAAAGACCCCGGCAGCGGTAACGTCGTTGCCCGCGCCGTAGCCGCGCAGCACCAGCGGAATTGGCTGATAATAGCGGCTGTAAAACGCCAGCGCGTTTTCACCGTTTTTCACTTTATACAGCGGATCGTTGCCATCTACCGCATCGATCTTCACGCGGCAGCGCCCGCCCTCTTCAATCGCGCCGACAAAGCGCAACACTTTTCCGGCGTCACGAGCCGCCGATACGCGTTGGGCAAAGATGGCATCCAGCTCAGGCAGCCGCCGCATAAAGGTATCAACATCAGGAATGGCGGTAAATTCTTCCGGCAGCATCGCTTCAATATCAATATCGCTCAGCTCCAGCTCATGTCCCGCCTCACGCGCCAGGATCAGCAGCTTACGCGCCACATCCATGCCGGAAAGATCGTCGCGCGGATCGGGTTCGGTAAAGCCCATTTCACGCGCCAGTCGGGTCGCTTCTGAAAGCGACATGCCCTCATCCAGCTTGCCGAAAATAAAAGAGAGCGAGCCGGACAGGATCCCGGAGAAGCTGATCAGTTCATCGCCCGCATTCAGCAGATTTTGCAGGTTTTCAATCACCGGCAGACCGGCACCGACATTAGTATCATAAAGGAATTTACGGCGTGATTTTTCCGCTGCGCTACGCAGCTGCTGATAGTAATTCCAGGAAGAGGTATTGGCCTTTTTATTCGGCGTTACCACATGGAAGCCTTCGGCAAGGAAATCAACATAGCGATCGGCCACCGTCTGGCTGGAGGTACAGTCTACGATCACCGGGTTGAGCAGATGATACTCTTTTACCAGACGCGTCAGGCGGCTGTGATCGAAAGGTGCATTGGCTTCCTGCAATGCGCTTTGCCAGCGGCTGAGATCGATACCGTGTACGTTGGTCACCAGCGCTTTCGAATTCGCGATACCGCAAACGCGCAGGTCGATATGTTTGTTCTTCAGCCACGCCTGCTGGCGGTGTAGCTGCTCCAGCAGCGCGCTGCCGACACCGCCGACGCCAACCACAAAAACCTCTATCACCTGATCGGTGTTGAACAACATTTGATGCACGACGCGCACTGCGGTGGTCACTTCATCATTATTCACCACCACCGAAATTGAGCGCTCGGAAGAACCCTGGGCGATAGCAACGATATTGATATTGGCACGCGCCAGCGCTGCAAAGAATTTGGCGGAGATACCGCGCTGGGTGCGCATGTTATCGCCCACTACGGAAACGATCGCCAGCTGCTCCATAACATCGAGCGGCTCCAGCAGGCCATCTTTCAGCTCCAGATAAAATTCTTCCTCCAGCACCCGGCGCGCCCGCGCCTGCTCTATCTGTGGTACGCAGAAGCTGATGCTGTATTCGGAAGAGGATTGGGTAATCAGCACTACCGAGATACCGGTACGCGACATCGCGGCGAACACGCGTGCTGCCATACCGATCATCCCTTTCATGCCCGGCCCGGAGACGTTAAACATCGCCATGTTGTTCAGGTTGGTAATGCCCTTCACCGGATTCGCATCATCGTTGGCGTTGCCGCCAATCAGCGTACCGGGCGCCTGAGGATTGGCGGTATTTTTAATCAGGCAGGGAATCTGGAACTGGGCGATGGGGGCGATGGTGCGGGGATGCAGAACTTTAGCGCCGAAATAGGACAGCTCCATCGCCTCCTGATAAGACATCGATTTCAGCAGGCGTGCGTCCGGCACCTGGCGCGGATCGCAGGTATAAACGCCATCCACGTCGGTCCAGATTTCACAGCAGTCGGCGCGCAGGCAGGCCGCCAGTACCGCAGCCGAATAGTCAGAGCCGTTACGCCCCAGAACCACCAATTCGCCACGCTCGTTACCGGCGGTAAAGCCCGCCATCAGGATCATACTGTCCGTCGGAATATGGCTGGCGGCAATGCGACGCGTGGACTCAGCGATATCCACGGTAGATTCAAGATAGTGTCCGTGCGCCAGCAGCATGCTGACCGGATCGATCACGCTGACGCGATGACCACGGGCCTGCAAAAGTGCTTCCATAATGGCAATAGAGAGCTTTTCACCGCGACAGATAATCGCGGCGTTGACGCTATCGGGGCACTGGCCCAGCAGAGCAATGCCGTGCAGTGTTTGCTTCAGCTGCGCGAACTCTTTATCCACCAGCGCCTGTAGCCGCTCCCAGGCAAAGCCCGGTTGCGCCGCCTGTAGTCCACTCAGCAGAGCGGCAAAAATCTGTTCAGCGTCGCTGACATTCGGCGTGACATCCTGACCGCTGATGGTTTTCTCAATCATCGCTACCAGGTGGTTAGTAATTTTAGCGGGCGCGGACAGTACGGTTGCTACCTGTCCCTGCTGCGCGTTGCTTTCAAGAATATCGGCAACCCGCAGAAAACGTTCCGCATTTGCCACTGAGGTTCCGCCGAATTTCAGCACTCGCATCGTTAAAGATCTCCTGAATTTAAGCCGAAAAAAAAGCCCGCACCTGGTTGGGTGCGGGCTTTTTCTCTTTTTTCCTGTATGCGTCAGCCCGCACCGTTACCTGTGGTAATGGTGGTAGTAATAGTGGTGATGTTCAGGCTGTTTGTACGCATGTGATTTTTGTCTGTCTGTTATGTGTCTGTCTGCTTTTCAGAAGTAAAGCAATCGCCGGATGAAGTCAATGGATTTATCGGCGGCACCCATTGCCGTTAACAACCGTCCGGAGGCTAAATGGGCGCTCGATTTAGTGTTATCAACCATAATTTTTGGTAAATCTGGAATCATCAACCAGATATTATTTTTTACTCAGGGTATCGTACTAAAGTTTTTTTTCAATATCATGTAACAGCCGATGTAACATCGCGTTATCGCGCTGTTCCAGCAAACCAACACGCTGCTGGATCCAGTCCGCCAGCTTTTCATCATCGGCCACGTTTAGCCGGGCAAGCAGCGACATCAGGCGCTGGCGCAGCGCGCTCAGCTGTTGATCATCTGCCCGCTCACTGACCGCTGGCATCACCTGCATTAACGAGGAGAGCTGATAGCAGTAAACCATTACCGCCTGCCCAAGATTAAGCGAGGGGTAATCATTCGCCATTGGAATGCCGGTCAGCAAATCAACCTGCGCCAGTTCTTCGTTGGTCAGGCCGCTATCCTCCCGCCCGAAAACCAGCGCCATGCTGCTTACCCACTGCTGCTTCTCGTGAAGAATAGTTTCTACCTGCTGCGGCGTAGCATAGTAGCGGAACCTGGCCCGGCTGCGGGCAGTGGTGGCCACCGAAAAGTCGATATCCGCCAGCGCAGCTGAAAGTGACGAATAGTGCTGAATGTTGTCAACAATTTCGCCAGCGCCATGCGCCACAATACGCGTTGCCGGCAGCTGCCAGGCATCGCTTTGTACGATACGCAATTCGCTAAAACCCATTGTTTTCATCGCACGTGCCGCAGCACCAATATTTTCCGGGCGGGCGGGAGAGACAAGAATAAGTGGAAAACGCATAGAAACCCTGAATGTCAACTTACCTGAGGCGCACACTTTGACATGACGCCATGTTAAATAACAGCATCATAAAAATAACAAGCCGTTAACCAAGCACTATGCGACAACAATTTTTGTATTTAACGCGTTTAAACTATTTAACCTGGGAAAACATTAATAACATATAAATATCATAAATAAGCCCTTATAAATCAAAATTGTATTTTATTAATTAACTGAGTAAACTTTCGCGCACTAGCAGGAGGCTAAGTCCCGTGTTAAGGCCTGATAACTGTGAGTTAAGCTGGCATTCTGATGAGCATTTTTCACAAAAGTGTTAACGTGCTACACTTGATTTGATATAAGTCAACGAAGCGTTGTTTTAGTGCTTATCGGTTGTACTCTATGCTGTTATGTTGCTGTTAATACAGCTAGGATAGCGGCCATTTGGCACTGCCGGGGCATGCAGGATTCATCCTTATGGCTGAGCTGACAATGTTGTTGACGTTGATGGACAGTGCATCAAGAACATAATTCTGTACTCAGGTTATCCCGCGATCATTTTCCGGCGTTAACGGTAGTACATCCTGTTTCCGATTTTGTTGGCAAATTTTAGGTAGCGAACTCATGCAGATCCCGCATATTCTTATCGTTGAAGATGAATTAGTCACGCGTAACACTCTAAAAAGCATTTTTGAGGCCGAAGGCTACGAAGTGTTTGAAGCGACGGATGGCGCAGAGATGCATCAGGTATTGACCGATAATGATATTAATCTGGTAATTATGGACATTAATTTACCTGGTAAAAATGGTCTGTTACTGGCGCGTGAACTACGTGAACAAGCAAACGTGGCACTGATGTTTCTGACCGGCCGTGATAATGAAGTTGATAAAATCCTTGGCCTGGAAATTGGCGCGGATGATTACATCACCAAGCCATTTAACCCGCGTGAATTAACGATTCGCGCCCGCAATCTGCTTTCCCGTACCATGAACCTTTCCGCCACCAGCGAAGAGCGTAAACAGGTCGAGAGCTATAAATTCAACGGCTGGGAGCTGGATATCAACAGCCGCTCGCTGATCAGCCCCAACGGTGAGCAGTATAAGCTGCCGCGCAGTGAATTCCGCGCCATGCTGCATTTCTGTGAAAACCCAGGCAAAATTCAAACCCGTGCTGACCTGTTGAAGAAAATGACCGGTCGCGAATTGAAGCCACACGACCGTACTGTCGACGTCACTATTCGTCGTATCCGTAAGCACTTTGAGTCCACGCCGGACACGCCAGAAATCATCGCTACCATTCATGGCGAAGGCTACCGCTTCTGCGGCGATCTGCAGGAATGATGATTAAAAACGGCGAGGTTTCTCGCCGTTTTGCTTTTAGTGACTCCACGGAATAATCGGCACGGCACTCAGAGCGTTTTTCGGTGAACCCTCCACGACTTTATCTGAGTAAGAGAGATAAATCAGTGCGTTGCGCTTCGCATCGAAAAAGCGAACCACCTGTAGCTTTTTAAACAACAGCGAAGTACGCTGGCGGAATACCGTTTCGCCCTGGGCTTTCCCCTTAGCGATGCGTTCGCTTAACGTTATCGGCCCTGTCTGCTGACAGGAAATCGCGGAGTCAGAAGTATCTTCCGCCAGGCCTAAGCCTCCCTTGATGCCCCCCGTCTTTGCCCGGCTAATGTAGCAGGTAACGTTTTTCACATCCGGATCGTCAAAAGCCTCTACCACAATTTTATGATCGGGCCCAAACATCTTAAATACCGTATCCACTGAGCCGATCTCTTCTGCACCGGCGCTTGCGCTGAATAAAATCGCCGCCGAAATAATTAATAACCTATTGATTACCATATCATTACCATTAAATTTTGTTAGATTTTCTTGTGAAAAGACTGCACCAGGGATAAGTCGGGCTAACCTTATTTAACCCGTTTGCAAGGGTATAGCACAATCCACCAGGTAAAACCTTCGGCGTTTTTTGCGCATTTAGTGCTATGATCCTGCGACTTTGCCCTGCCTGCGCCTATCTAAGTACAAGAGGATGTTTTATGGACCAAGCTGGTATCATTCGCGATTTGCTTGTCTGGCTGGAGAGCCATCTCGATCAGCCGCTGTCACTGGATAACGTGGCGGCAAAAGCGGGCTACTCTAAATGGCATCTGCAAAGAATGTTTAAGGAAGTGACCGGTCACGCGATTGGTGCCTATATTCGCGCCCGACGCCTGTCAAAAGCCGCGGTTGCGCTGCGCTTAACCAGCCGTCCGATTCTGGATATCGCGTTACAGTATCGCTTCGATTCACAGCAGACCTTTACCCGCGCCTTTAAAAAGCAGTTCAGCCAGACGCCAGCCTGGTATCGTCGCGCCTCGGAATGGAACGCCTACGGCCTGCGTCCCCCGATCCGTCTGGATGACGTGCCGCTGCCGGAGGCGCATTACGTTACGCTGCCGGAAACACTGCTGGTGGGGCAAACGCAGAACTATACCTGTACGCTGGAGCAGATCTCGCGCTATCGTGACGAGATGCGCACCCATTTCTGGCAGCAGTTCCTGCTGGAAAACGACACCGTACCGCCTGTGCTGTATGGCCTGCATCAGGTACGTGCCAGTCAGGAAAAGGATGATGAGCAGGAGATCCTCTACACTACCGCCGTTCCTTCTGACCAGCTGGCTAAAACCATGCAATCGGCGCAGAGCGTGCTGCTGGAAGGTGGCGATTATGTCCAGTTCAACTATGAAGGACCGCGCAGCCAGCTACAGGATTTTATCCTGATGCTGTATGGCACCTGTATGCCGACGCTACAGCTAACGCGCCGTTACGGTCAGGATATTGAGCGCTTTTATACGCACGGCGGCAAGAAACGCACCGAACCGCCGAAAGAGATTCGCTGCGAATATTTAATACCGATCAAACGCGTCGCCAGCTAAGACTATTTGGGCCCGCTCTGCGGGCCCGTTTATCGGATTCAGCGCTGTAGCTCATCCAGCGCGGGCAGATCGAGATGCGACACATCGCCCGCCGTCTCCACCACCCATCCCTGTGCCAGCCACGCGCTTTGCTGATGATCGACGCGTGACAGCGAGCAGTTACGCAGCCGCAAACGTCGTTCAGCGTGAGCAGGCAGGCCCAGCAACGTACCGATTAGCACGCCCAGCGCAATGCCGTGGCTCACCAGTAACGGACGGCTACCGGCTGGCAAATCAAAACAGGCGTTCAACGCCTGGTGCATACGCGCCGCCAGCTCCGCCAGACTCTCCCCTTCAGGAATACGTCCGTCTACCGTGCCATCCAGCAAAGTACGACGCCAGGCCTCCTCCTGCTCGCTAAGCGAATCGATCGGGCGCTGCTCCAGTACGCCCATATTCAACTCACGCAGCCGCGCATCCAGCGTAACGCCGCAACCGCAGGCGTCAGCAATGATCTCTGCGGTACGTCGCGTCCGGCCTAAATCGCTGCTGATAACGTGCGTAATCCCCAGCGATCTGACCCGCTCACCTACCTGGCGAGCCTGGTATTCCCCTTTTTCAGTCAGTGCACTATCAGACTGTCCCTGAATGCGCCTGGCCGCGTTCCACACCGTTTCCCCGTGACGGACAAGATAGACCTGTAACATGCTTTTTTTCCGTTATACTGCGTCAAAATTGCGTAGAAGGTTCAAGTAATTATGTACCATGTTGTTGCTGCCACCATTAATCCGGCAAAAATTAGCGCTATTACCCAGGCTTTTAACGATGTCTTTGGCGAAGGATCCTGCCATATCGAAGGTGTTGAGGTCGACAGTGGCGTAGCCGCACAGCCGCTGACAAATACAGAAACGCGAACTGGCGCACGTCAGCGCGTAATGAACGCCCGCCAGGTCAGGCCAGAGGCCGACTTTTGGGTAGCGATCGAAGCAGGCATTGAGGGCGAAGACGCTTTTGCCTGGATGGTGATCGAAAACCATCAGCAGCGCGGTGAATCCCGCTCCGCCAGCTTCACGCTACCAGCAGTAGTGATGGCGGGGATTCATGCCGGACGTGAACTGGGCGAAGAGATGGCCCATCTCACCGGCATCGAGAATATCAAACATCAGGGCGGCGCGATTGGCGTCTTTACCCGCGGCCTGCTGACGCGCACCAGCGTTTACCATCAGGCGTTAGTGCTGGCGCTCTGCCCGTTTCATAACGCCGTTTACCAGCAGACGCCGCGCCTCTCATAACCGACGCTATTTAGCGATCGACAGCTGCTCTTCCAGCCAGGCAGTCAATGCAGGTGGAGCAGCGCGCAGACTATTGGAGCCGCGCGTGATGGTGGCAATGCCAACGCCCAGCTCGTTTTTCAGCTCGCGCTGGCTCATTTCACCGCGCAGCAGCTCCTCAATAATACGCAGGCGTGTGCCGAACGCTTCGCGTTCATCCGGCGTCATCATCAGCTGTAATAACGGCAGCTGCAGATCCAGCGGAAAAGCGCGCTCCAGCAGGCTGACAAAGCGCAGCCAGTTTTCATCCTGCGGATGTTCCGTTACCGGGATCGGGGCGTGTGAGGTCATGAAAATCTTCCGTACTCATTGGCGAGTACGGAAGAGTAGCATATTCAGTAGCGCCGCCGCCACTCGCTATCAGACAGGATATTATCCGGTTGGTTAAGGAAGTGACGATAATAAGCATCGTAGGCCAGCACGTTCTTCACATAGCCACGCGTCTCAGAGAACGGAATCGTCTCAATAAACGCTACCGCATCCAGCTGCCCATTGCTGACCCGCTGCCAGGTGCGCACCCGGCCCGGCCCGGCGTTATAGGCGGCGGAAGCAAAGATCCGGTTCTGATCGAACTGCTGATAAACATATTCCAGGTACTGCGTACCGATCTGGATGTTGGTTTGCGGATCGAGCAGCTGACTGCTGTTAACGTAACCCGGAATGCTGTACATCTTCACCGTGTGGCTGGCAGTTGCAGGCATAATTTGCATCAGCCCGCTGGCACCTACCGGCGATCGCGCTTTTGGATTCCACGCACTCTCCTGACGTGCGATAGCCATCGCGTAGCTGGTCGGGATGGTTTTACCCTGCGTGTACTGAATAAACTGCGGCTGCCAGGCCAACGGGAAGCGTTCCGCCAGATGATTCCACAGCTTGCCCGTGATGGTGGCCTGCACGCTAAGGTCCCACCAGCCATGATTCAGCGCATAGCGTGCCAGCATCTGCTGCTGGCTGGCGGTTTTGCTGGCAACCAGGCGGCTCCATTCGGTACGCGCCAGATTATCCATCCCCCAGTACATCAACTCGCGCACGCGGGCGATCTCCGCCCCGTTATCCAGAGAGCTGTCGGGACGCGGTGCCTCATCCACCCGCAGCGGATAGGTCACGCCAAGTCGCTGCGCCGCCACCATCGGATAAAAGCCGCGCTCCTGCATCAGCTTACGCAGTATCTCTTCCGCTTCCTCTTTACGTCCACGCTCCAGCAGCAGGTCAGCCTGCCAGTATTGCCATTCATCTTTTTCTTTGGCATCGGGATCGAGCCGTGCGATCCAGGTATTTAAGCCGCGCCGGTCGTGATTACTGAGCGCCAGACGCACACGGCGTTCAATCAGTGAGGTCGAGCCGCTTTTCATTACCACGCTATCACGCCAGCGCGCCTGTTCGCTGGTCACCTCGTTCCCCATCAGTCGCCAGGCAACCGCTTCACGCAGCTCCTGTGCTTCCTGCTCACTCATCTGTTGCAGGCGCACCAGCGTTGGGATCATGGCGCGGGCGCTTTCTGCATCGCCTCGTGCAACGCGGGCAAAGGCCAGCGAGGTAGCCTGGCGAGTAAAGTCGGTTGGCCCCACGCTACGGGCAAAAGCTTCCACCGTTCCCGGATCGTTTTGCAGCGCCGTAACCGCATCCGCCATGGTTTTATAATCAGAGGGCAGCTGTTTAGCGAGGAAATTCACCAGGCTGCCGTTACCGGCCACCATTGCAAGACGAATACGCTCCAGCGTGGTAATCGGTGACTGTTCTCCCGCCGCCTGCCACACGGCAAACAGCTTGTCACAGCTGGCTGGCAACGAACTGCCGCGCAGCCAGATTTTTTTCGCCCCTTCCCAGGCTACCTGCTGCTGCCCGGTAGCCCATTTGGCGTAGTACCAGTTACAGCGCGCGGCAACCGGCTGCGGTTCTTCAGGGCTGAACACCAGCAGACCGCGCCAGTCTTCACGTCGCGCCAGCTCATTAACAAAGCGCGAGGCGAGCGAATGCACCGGCGGCAGCGTGGGGTAGCGCTGTATAAAATTATTAATGGCCAGGCCGGTTTCCTGATCGAGATGCTCAGAAAGCTCGCGGTATTCCAGATAGGGGTAAAGCGGATAATCTTTCAGCGTCGGCATCAGCTGCGCCACCACATCCATCTGCTTATTATCCCAGGCCTGTTTAATTTGCTGGTAGCGATTGCGCTGCTCGTCCAGCGAATCGGCCATTACGCTGCCGCTAACGGCCATCAGGCAGATGCTGGCCAGCCAGTAACGCCATCTCTCCTTCCTGTGAGTCACTCCTCGCTCTCCTCTCTGTTAACCGGTTTGGCGATATGCCAGATTTCTTTCATGCTAACCAGGCCACAGACGTCGTGCCATGTTCTTCACAAAATTTACTTTTTGATGCAGAAGATTGCACCGTGGTTTGTGACGGCTGACGCTCTGGATTTTTAGGGTTAACATAAAAGAAACAGACAAACAGGGAATGCGATAATGGAAACCCGGCGCGAAGAGCGGATTAATAAACTGGCGCAGGCGCTCAGGCGCATCGATAAAATTCATCTGAAAGAAGCGGCCCGTCTGTTGGGCGTTTCAGAGATGACCATCCGGCGCGACCTTAACGAACAGGTCTCCTGTCTGGTACTGCTGGGTGGCTATATTGTCAGCGATCCCAAAAGCGCGCAGGCGCACTACTTTGTGTCCGATCAGCAATCGCATAACGTTAACAAGAAGCAGCGGCTGGCGAAGCTGGCGGCCAGCCTGATAAACGCTAACGATACCGTTTTCTTTGACTGCGGCACCACCACACCCTGGGTGATCGATGCGATAGATGATGAGCTGCCCTTTACCGCAGTCTGTTACGCCATCAACACTTTCCTGGCACTGAAGGAAAAAAAGCGCTGCCGCGTTATTCTTAGCGGCGGTGAATTTCATCCCGATAATGCAGTCTTTTCCCCGCACGGCAACCTCTCTCTTCTTGATGAGATCTGCCCTACGCTGGCTTTTATTTCAGCGGCGGGACTCGACGCTGAGCAAGGCGCTACCTGTTACAACTTCAATGAGCTGCCGATGAAGCAGCAGGCGATGGCGCGGGCGCAGCGTACCCTGCTGCTGGCAGACAGCAGCAAATATCATAAGGTATTACCGGCCCGGATTGGCGATTTAACCCGTTTTGATACCATCATCAGCGACGGTGCGCCGCCAGAGCCACTGGCGGCTTACCTGCAACGTCATAATATCCCGCTGATGCTACCGTAAAAATCTTCCGCGGTGCGGTAGCGAAAAGCAAACAATCAGCGGTGTGACGGCTGTGATTAAGCAGGGAAAACCGCTAAACTTGCCGTTCTGAACGGGCGATGATGCCCCGATTACAACACAGACCATAAGAGGCTCATTTCACGTGGCTCAATTCGTCTACAGTATGCATCGCGTCGGCAAAGTCGTTCCGCCGAAGCGTCACATTCTTAAGAACATCTCTCTTAGCTTCTTCCCCGGTGCCAAAATCGGCGTGCTGGGTTTGAACGGTGCAGGTAAATCCACTCTGTTGCGCATTATGGCGGGCATTGATAAAGATATCGAAGGCGAAGCGCGTCCGCAGCCGGGTATTAAAATCGGCTATCTGCCGCAGGAACCGCAGCTGAATCCAGAGCACACCGTGCGCGAATCGGTGGAAGAAGCCGTTGCTGAAGTGGTTGGCGCGTTGAAGCGTCTGGATGAAGTTTATGCGCTGTATGCCGAGCCGGATGCCGATTTTGACAAGCTGGCTGCTGAACAGGGCAAGCTGGAAGAAATTATCCAGGCGCACGACGGGCACAACCTGAATGTCCAGCTGGAACGCGCCGCTGACGCCCTGCGTCTGCCGGACTGGGAGGCAAAAGTCGCCAACCTCTCCGGTGGTGAACGCCGTCGCGTTGCGCTGTGCCGTCTGCTGCTGGAAAAACCAGACATGCTGCTGCTGGATGAACCAACCAACCACCTGGATGCAGAATCCGTGGCCTGGCTGGAACGCTTCCTGCACGACTTTGAAGGCACCGTTGTGGCAATTACCCACGACCGTTACTTCCTCGATAACGTTGCCGGCTGGATTCTGGAGCTGGATCGCGGTGAAGGCATTCCGTGGGAAGGCAACTACTCCTCCTGGCTGGAGCAGAAAGATCAGCGTCTGGCACAGGAAGCCTCTCAGGAAGCGGCTCGTCGTAAATCTATTGAGAAAGAACTGGAATGGGTGCGTCAGGGCACTAAAGGGCGTCAGTCTAAAGGTAAAGCTCGTCTGGCACGCTTTGAAGAGCTGAACAACACCGAATACCAGAAACGTAACGAAACCAATGAACTCTTTATTCCACCTGGACCGCGCTTGGGCGATAAAGTGGTGGAAGTCAGCAACCTGCGTAAATCTTACGGCGATCGCGTACTGATTGATGATCTTTCGTTCTCAGTACCAAAAGGTGCAATCGTCGGTATCATCGGCCCGAACGGCGCAGGTAAATCGACGCTGTTCCGCATGATGTCAGGCCAGGAGCAGCCGGACAGCGGCACCATTACGCTGGGTGAAACCGTGAAGCTGGCATCGGTCGATCAGTTCCGTGACAGCATGGATAATTCCAAAACCGTCTGGGAAGAAGTTTCCGGCGGCCTGGATATCATGAAAATCGGCAACACCGAAATGCCCAGCCGCGCCTACGTTGGTCGCTTCAACTTTAAAGGCGTCGATCAGGGCAAACGCGTTGGCGAACTCTCCGGTGGTGAGCGTGGGCGTCTGCATCTGGCGAAACTGTTGCAGGTTGGCGGCAACATGCTGCTGCTCGATGAACCCACCAACGACCTGGATATCGAAACCCTGCGTGCGTTAGAAAACGCCCTGCTGGAGTTCCCAGGCTGTGCGATGGTTATTTCGCATGACCGCTGGTTCCTTGACCGTATCGCTACCCATATCCTCGACTATCAGGACGAGGGCAAGGTGGAGTTCTTTGAAGGTAACTTTACCGAATACGAAGAGTATAAGAAGCGTACCCTCGGCGCAGAGGCGCTGGAGCCGAAACGCATCAAATACAAACGTATCGCCAAATAACAGCAAAAGCGGCCTGCGGGCCGCTTTTTTTACCGGTAAAACTGGCGAAACACCGGGCTTTGCAAAGCGAAGTCGATAAAACGCGCCAGCGCAGGCGAGTTCAGTTTGCGTCCCGGATAAACCAGCCACAGCTCATTTCCTTCCGTCTCCCACTCAGGCAGTACCGGTATCAGTTCACCACGCGCCACCGGTTCCTCAGTAAGAAAGCGCGGCAGCAGCGTGATACCAGCATGATTAAGCGCACACTCGCGCGCATAAATAAGATTATCGGTTAAGTGCGCTGATGGCAGCAGCCAGCGGTAATGCTCCTCGCCGCGTCGCAGCAGCCATTCCGCCCAGGCGCGATGAGCGATACAGCGCTGCGCGGCCAGCTGCTGAGGGTGATTGATTAACGTATTGCTCGCCAGATAGTTAGCGCTTGCTACCAGCAAACGCTGACAGATGCCAACGCGCCGTCCAATCAGCGATGAATCCTGCGGTTTACCGGTACGCAACGCAACATCAAAACCCTCCTGTACCAGATCGCGGATATCATCTGAAACCGATACCTCCAGCGTCACATCCGGGTAGCGCTGCTGGAACTCAACGTTGCAGCGCGCCAGCAACGTAGCGCCAATACCAGCAGGGCTGGTGATACGTAATCGCCCACTCGGATTATCGCGCAGGCGTTTAATTGCCAGATCCGCACGCTCGCTGGCCTGCATCATCTCCTGGCAGTGAATCAAATAGCGTTCACCGGCAAACGTCAGGTTAAGCTGGCGCGTCGTACGATTCAGCAGGCGCAGCCCCAGCGCCTGTTCAAGCTGACTAATGCGCTGACTTACGCTCGATTTTGGTAAACCAGCGCGCTGCGCGGCGGCAGTAAAGCTCCCGCTCTCGGCAACCAGCGCAAACAGCGCCATATCGTGTAACCGTTTCAATTCCATTGTTCACCTGAGACGAACACTCTGTGAGTTATTGTCCATCTTATCATCGTTTCCTCCGCCTTCTACACTTATCCCATTCACTAAGGAGAAATGAGATGACCATGAGAGCCGTAGCCGTTAATCCGCAGCATCCAGAGCAGTTTATTGAGATTGAGCAAGAGAAACCCACGCCTGGCGAATACGACCTGCTGGTGGAAGTGAAAGCCGTATCGGTGAACCCGGTCGATACCAAAGTTCATAAAGGCGTACAGAAAAGTGGGCTGCAACAGCCGCGTATTTTAGGTTGGGACGCCAGCGGCGTGGTGGTAGAAACCGGCAGCAAGGTAACCGATTTTAAAGTGGGTGATGAGGTTTACTACGCAGGCGATATCACCCGTCCCGGCAGCAACAGCACATTGCAACGGGTAGATGCGCGCATCGTTGGTCACAAGCCTAAAAGCCTCGATTTTGGTGCAGCGGCAGCGATTCCGCTCACCGCCTTAACCGCATGGGAAGGCCTGTTCGAGCGACTGAGAATAGCAGACGCCAGCGAAACGCAAACCTTACTGATTATCGGTGGCGCAGGCGGCGTTGGCTCACTGGCGATCCCCTTCACCAAACTGCACAGCAAGGTAAAGGTTATCGCCACCGCTTCTCGTCCCGACTCGGTACAATGGTGTAAAGATCGCGGTGCAGATCTGGTTATCAACTACAAGAATATGCCGGAGGAGCTGGCACAGCATGGCATTCAGCAGGTAGATTATATCTTCTGCCTGAACGACACCGACGGTCACTGGGATACCATCGGTAAGCTGATTGCGCCGCAGGGACAGATTTGTACCATCGTTGAAAATGCTCATCCGCTGGATATGGAGCAGTTAAAGCTGAAGAGCGCGGCGCTGCACTGGGAGTTTATGTTTACCCGCAGCATGTATTCCACGCCGGATATGGCGCGCCAGGGAGAAATTCTGGACGAAGTGGCCCGGTTGCTGGATGCAGGTAAGCTAACCACTACCTTAAATGAAACGCTGCAAGGGCTGAGCGTGGATAGCCTCAGACAAGCGCATGAGAAGGTGCTGGAAGGCCATATGCGTGGCAAAGCCGTCATCGTTTATTAAGTTACCTACAGCAAAACGCCCCGAAATCGGGGCGTTAATAACAATTGGACCGTTGCTTTTATTTTAAGCGGCTTTTTTATTTATTGAGGCAATTTTTATAATTTTATCATCGCCGCCTTCTCCCCTCTCGCTCAGGCAAAATGGCAGAACATTTTTTAAACAGCAAACCGCAACAACAGAGCATCAATGGCTAATAATAAGCGATAGCGAAAATGAAGCTCACAAAAGGGCGCATCAAACCGTCTCAATACACCTTCCCTGTTCCTTAATAGTTTGCTACTGGCCCTTAAAACTCTAACAAATCTTTTGAGATATCACGTAACCACTTATGCGAGGAGCAGTTGTGGTAGCGTGGGTGCCAGGCCTGAATAATGCGCACCTTCGGCAGTTCAAACTGAGGCTTAAAGAATTCCACTTCAAGGTTCATTCTTTGCAGGCCATCAACCACATACATAGGCACGATACCCAGGCTGTTGGTCTGGATCACGTTCTCGATCATCGGCAGATATCCGGCGCTGACACCGTGGATTTTTCTTTTGTAGCCACGTTCGCGATACAGGCTTTCCATCTCTTCTTTGAGCTTATTTTTTGAGACGATCAGCATGTACTCTTTCAGCACCTTAAGCGACTTTTCCATCTGTAGTACCGGGTGATCTTTCTTGGCAATGAAGACGCAGTCGCTATGGCCGATAGTACGAATTTTCACTTCCGGGCTTAATGTCTTATCTTCGCCGATATAGAGATCGATATCTTCACTACGCAGCATGCAGGTAGACGCGTTGTCATAGTTGAAGTTAAACACGTGGTTGGTGTTTTCCTGGATGCTTTTCTTCATCAGCTTATAGCTGAGTTTCGACATCAGAATATCGTTAGTGACAATATTGAAAGAGCGCGGCAGCTCGCTGCCATTCATTTCAATGTTTTGGTGCAGCACGTTTTGTATATTATCCAGCAGCTCTCTGAGCTGTGGTTTCAGACGCACGGCCAGCGGGGTAAGCTCAAGGCTCATACCAGAACGGACTAAAAGCTGATCCTGAAAAGTATCTCTGATTTTATTCAACGATTTACTAATAGCAGGCGGCGTAACATTTAACCTGTCCGCTGTTTTGCTGACGCTTTTTTCATTCAGCAGCGTATCGAGTATAGGCAGCAGGTTTAAGTCCATTCTTACCAAATGATTAATATCTTTATACATAATTATTACACTCCCTTGATTCTTTCCGGTTATAGCCTCTCTACGCACCATCAGATGAGTAGGATGATATTGCCTGGAATAATGTATAGATGCCGTTTTGCGCGTATAGCTTCAAAGCCCCTGAAGCAATAGATGCATTAACTCTTTTTGCCTGGGTTAGAGTAAAATCCGTTTACTTTTATAATAGTCAGCTAATTAATCGAAAGTTAACTATATATTTACCACAGTTTAAGTAGTCAAAGGCAGAATAAAAATACACGCCAAAGATAGTTAATATAGTCCTGACAATATATAAGCTATGTCTCAAGTTAACGTTACTCCGTAATTCTCCCCGCTTAAAGAAAAAAGTTAATCCCGTCGATCATAAAATTCAACTTATAAATTAAAGCCGCTACGATAGCAAAAAGAATAGCATTTTAACGCTTTGATTTATAGTGCTAAGCCTTATAAATCAATAAGTAACAACTTTAAGCACAGCGAGCAATAACCTAAAGCCGTAAAGCGATAGTTGGGGTGGATCTGTTTTAATTAGTGAAACATTAGGCTGATTCAGTTAGGATGGATTATCAATGAGAACATTCCGAATCAAAAAAGCAAACTGACAGTATCGGAGCACGGACAGCTTGCTTGATCTATTACTTACCGTTTTCCAGCATATTCCTGACCAGCTCTACGCAACGCAAAAAGCGCTCATCGTAACTTTCTTCGCTTTATATATTCATATTTAATCTGATTTTCATTCAACTTTGTTATCAATAAGTCCTGGAACTCTTTTCGATCGTTCGCACTGCCCAGGCTACGTAAGCCGTCGGCCACCCAGGGCACATTATTTTCAAGCAGGATAACCAGATCAAAACGATACTCATCGATCAGCGCCTGTACGAAGGGATGTTCACGACCCTCATATTTTTTGCAAAAAGCTTGAGTCGTGACGAAGTCGGTATCAATGAAGGTAACCTTATTAGCGTACTTAACGGCAAAATCGATATATTGCGCATGACCCAATGCAATCTTGTCATAATCGGAGTACTGCAGCGCCATTTCATCGCCACCAAGATGCGAAAAGACGTAGTCACGCCCATATTCCCATGCGCTGGAGGTATTAAAAATATTGGCGAGCTTGTTGACCAGGATCGACTTGCCGCTGGATTCTCCCCCCAGGATAGCGACGGTGCGCACGAAGAACGGCTTCACTTCGGTAGGTATATACTCCCAGTAGCGAAAAGGATTCTGGCGTATCTGCGCACCGCTGATATTCATAAAGGAGCGTTGAGGATCGATTACCACGGTTTCAATGCCCAGGTGCTGACGATATTGCGGTGCATCCAGCTCCTCACTGGTATAAACGCAGCCCGGCTCAATCCCCTTTTCCGCCATAAACGCGCTAATCCCCCGGCTCCAGACATCCCAGCCGTGCGGATAAGGCTCCATCCCCTCTTCGTTGAAGGCGTGAATACGAATATTCTTCTGATATTTAAACGTCTGCAAAAGCCAGCGTAGCCGATCGCTCACGGTCGGCTGCTGAGACATGGCGCTGTTTTCAAACAGCTGCCGATCGCGTGGCTCATCGTGTCCCATAATAATGTGCAGCTCATCAACCTGGCTACAGGCACGCTGAATAAGATAAATATGACCGGTATGCAGAGGATAGAACTTGCCAAACACTACGCCGACGGTTTTCTCCCGGCGAGGAAAGGCCAGTCCCAGAAAGCGATGCAGCGCTTCCAGCTTTTGCGCGCTGGGGCTTTTGATTTTGGCGTTTAGCAGCTGGCTGAGATAACCTTTGGTCATGCCGCTGGCGTCGGCAACCTGCTGTAAGGTATGTCCTTGCTGGCGAATGGCGGTTTTCAGATATTCAAATGTTGACATAATGCCTCCTGCAAAAAGGGGTGAGCACAGGCTCACCCCAACGACAGGTTAATTCCCGCGATGAGAAATTATAACTCATCCAGAATCGCCAGCGCGTCAGCCAGCTTCTTCACCGGGTAAACCTTCATATTTTCCGGTACTTTTTTCGGCGCGTTCGCTGCCGGTACGATGGCGCGGCGGAAGCCATGCTTGGACGCTTCAGAAATACGCTCCTGCCCGCTCGGCACCGGACGAATTTCACCCGCCAGCCCCACTTCGCCAAAGATCACCAGATCCTGCGGCAACGGGCGATCGCGCAAACTGGAAACCATTGCCAGCATCAGCGCCAGATCCGCACTGGTTTCGGTAACCTTTACCCCGCCGACCACATTGACGAACACATCCTGATCGGCCATCTGTAATCCACCGTGACGATGCAACACCGCCAGTAAAATCGCCAGGCGGTTCTGTTCCAGCCCGACCGCAACACGTCGTGGATTAGCCATCATGGAGTGATCCACCAGAGCCTGAATCTCCACCAGTAGCGGACGAGTCCCTTCCCAGACCACCATCACCGAGCTACCGGCGGTCACCTCATCACCGCGCGAGAGGAAAATCGCTGACGGGTTGCTGACTTCGCGCATCCCCTGCTCGGTCATGGCAAACACGCCCAGTTCATTCACCGCACCGAAGCGGTTTTTATGGCTGCGCAGTGTGCGGAAGCGCGAATCGGCATCGCCATCCAGCAGAACAGAGCAGTCGATGCAGTGCTCCAGCACTTTCGGCCCCGCCAGCGAGCCATCTTTGGTTACGTGACCAACCATAACGATCGCCACGCCGCGCGTCTTGGCGAAGCGCGTTAAATAGGCGGCGGTTTCACGTACCTGCGCCACGCTGCCCGGTGAAGATTGGATCTCCGCCATATGCATCACCTGGATGGAGTCGATAACCATCAGCTTCGGCTGTTCCTGCTCGGCAATCAGACAGATCTGCTCGATGCTGGTTTCCGACAGCATATTAAGATTTTCCGTCGGCAATCCCAAACGGTGCGCGCGCATCGCCACCTGCTGTAGCGATTCTTCGCCGGTGACATACAGCGTTTTCATTTCCACCGACAGTTTGCACAGCGTTTGCAGCAGTAAGGTACTCTTCCCTGCACCGGGGTTACCGCCAATCAGGATAGCACTGCCCGGCACCACGCCGCCGCCGAGCACGCGATCAAACTCTTTGAAACCGGTAGAAAAACGCGGCAGCGCTTCCAGACTGATTTCAGATAGCTTCTGCACGCGGCTGGCTCCGGCTGTACCCGCATAGCCGGAAAGCCGCTCGTTGCGCGCCGCCGCAGGCGAGGCCGCCAGCCTCACTTCGGTGATAGTGTTCCAGGCATGGCAGGCGCTACATTGCCCCTGCCAGCGCGGGTAGTCTGCGCCACATTCATTGCAGACGAAGGCACGTTTTACCGCTTTGGCCAATTCAGTTCCTCAATTATTAAGACTCATGATTCAGGCTGCCGCTGAGGATACAAAATACGCCCATCAGATCGGCATGACGAATCGTCACTTCAGTTTGTTCGTTAACTTTCGGCTTGGCGTGATAAGCGATGCCTAAGCCAGAGGCTTTAATCATCAGCAGATCGTTCGCGCCATCGCCAATCGCTACCGTTTGCTCTACAGGGATTTCATAACGCTGCGCCAGTTTAGCCAGCATTTCAGCTTTATATTGCGCATCCACTATCGGGCCGATGACGTCGCCAGTGAAAGTTCCGTCGCGAATTTCCAACTCGTTGGCGGCAATCGCATCCAGATGGAGCCGATCGCGCAGGTACTCTGCGAAAAAGGTAAAGCCGCCGGAGGCGATTGCCACGCGCCAGCCCAGCGCCTGTAGCTTCTGCACCAGCGTGCAAAGCCCCGGCGTCAGCGGCAGCGCATCGCGCACCTGCTGCAAAATATTGGCATCGGCCCCTTTTAGCGTCGCCACGCGCTGTCGCAGGCTGGCGGTAAAATCAAGCTCGCCACGCATCGCCCGTTCGGTCACTTCAGCCACCTGCTCGCCGCATCCGGCGAGGCGGGCTATTTCATCAATACATTCGATCTGAATCGCTGTGGAATCCATATCCATTACCAGCAGCCCCGGCGTTTTCAGATGCGGAATCTTGCCCAGCGGCGCTACGTCCAGCCCGGCTTCGTGGGCCAGACGTGTCGCGCGCGGCGTTAATGAACCGGCCAGACGAATCACCTGATAATCATCAATGCACCAGGCACTAACGATCACCATCGCCGCACCCAACTGACGTTGATATGCCGTCAGGCGCTCCTTATCAAGCTGGTGCCCATAGAGCAGCCAGCCGGTACGCCCGGCGCGATAATCCAGCGGCATCACTTCATCGCCGCTCAGTGAAAGCGGCAAGCCAGGCCAAAAAGAAACATCGGAAGGCAGGTCGCACCAGGTCAAACGATTAGGCATTACAACTCCTGTGGGGAAGATGATCGGCTGTCGCCATCAAAGGACGTTCTGTTTGACATCCGGGCCGGGCCACAGCCTGTAGAGAAAACCTCGCAAGAGGCTACCCTGACAGCCGCGCTTCTGGCAACATAAAGTCGCAAAAACAGACTCCCCGCTGTTGATTATGATTTAAGGTTGGAAATGGCTAAAACCCGGCTCAAATTTCGTCTGCACCGCACGGTCATTGTGCTGATTTCTCTTACGCTGCTGGTCGTGCTGATGCAGGGCGCGTCATGGTTCAGTCTGGGCCACCAGATGGCGCGCTCCGAGCAGGTTGAGGATCTGGCGCGCGCATTGACGCGTCAGGTAGCCTTTACCCTGACGCCGCTGATGGATAACCCGGATGAAAACCGCGCGCAAATCACCGCCATTTTACAACAAATGACGGAAAACAGCCGCATCCTTGACGCTTCCGTTTATGACAGTGAAGGTTCGCTGGTGGCGCGTAGCGGCGAAAGTATCAGCGTTCGCGATCGGCTGGCGCTGGATGGCAAGCGTGCGGGCAGCTATTTTAACCATCAGCTGGTGCAGCCGATGGATAACAGCGACGGGCCACAAGGATTTCTGCGCGTTACCCTGGATACGCATGTGCTGGTTACCGAGGCCAAACAGGTGGATAACACCACCAACATTCTACGGCTGATGATGCTGCTGGCGCTGGCGATCGGTATTATTCTGACTCGTACCCTGCTGCGCGATCGTCGCACCCGCTGGCAGCAGTCACCGTTCCTGCTGACCGCCAGCACGCCGGTAAAAGAAGACAATGACGAGCAGGACGGGAAGGTAACCGACGCGGAGAAACATTAAGCGGTTGCGGATAGCGTAAAAGCGGCAGGAACAAAAACCGGACGAGGCGCAATGCCCGCCCGGTCAGATTTTAAGCTTTGTCGCCCAGCAACACGGACTCCAGCGCAATTTTAATCATATCGCTGAAGGTGGTCTGGCGTTCAGCCGCGGTGGTCTCTTCGCGGGTGCGGAGATGGTCAGAAACGGTACAGATGGCCAGCGCTTTCGCCCCGAACTCCGCCGCCACGCCATAAATGCCTGCCGCCTCCATCTCAATACCGAGAATGCCATATTTTTCCATTACGTCGAACATTTGCGGGTCCGGCGTATAGAAAAGATCGGCAGAGAACAGGTTACCTACTCGCGCTTCAATACCCAGCGCTTTTGCCGCGTCTGCCGCATTACGCACCATATCGAAATCGGCAATGGCAGCGAAATCGTGATCTTTAAAGCGCATACGGTTCACTTTAGAGTCGGTGCACGCGCCCATGCCGATAACCACATCACGCAGTTTCACATCAGGACGCACCGCGCCGCAGGAACCGACGCGAATGATTTTTTTCACACCAAACTCAGTGATTAGCTCTTTGGTATAGATGGAGCAGGAAGGGATACCCATGCCGTGGCCCATCACCGAAATGCGACGACCTTTATAGGTCCCGGTATAGCCCAGCATGCCGCGCACGTTGTTCACTTCCACCGCATCTTCCAGGAAAGTTTCTGCGATATGTTTAGCGCGTAGCGGATCGCCCGGCATCAGTACCACGTCCGCGAAATCACCCATTTCTGCATTAATATGAGGTGTTGCCATTGTCTGTATTCCTTTAAAAAATAAATGACGCCAGCGCACAGGCTGGCGCTAAAAGAAAGCCGCGTATTACAGCATGCTTTTGCCATAGTCCATGTCGGAAAGGCCGAAGTATTTCGCTACCGTCTGACCGATATCCGCGAAGGTTTCACGATGGCCGAGGAAGCCCGGTTTGATGCCCGGTCCATACATCAGTACCGGAATATGCTCGCGGGTATGCTCGGTGCCGCGCCAGGTAGGATCGCAACCGTGGTCGGCGGTGAGGATCAGGATATCGCCCTCTTTCACCAGCGCCATCAGTTCCGGCAGACGACGGTCAAACAGCTCCAGGCCGCCCGCGTAGCCCGCCACGTCGCGACGGTGACCCCAGGTAGAATCGAAATCCACGAAGTTGGTAAAGACAATAGAATTGTCCGGCGCTTCGGCCATCTCTTTTATCGTGGCGTCGAACAGCGCATCCAGCCCGGTCGCCTTCACTTTTTTCGTGATGCCGACGTGCGCATAGATATCCGCGATTTTCCCGACGGAAACCACTTCGCCCTGTTTCTCTTCCACCAGCTTTTTCAGAATGGTGGGAGATGGCGGCTCAACGGCCAGATCGTGGCGGTTACCGGTACGCTGGAAATTCCCCGCCTTATCACCGACAAACGGACGCGCAATTACGCGGCCAATGTTGTAATTCCCTTTGTCCAGCTCTTCGCGGGCGATCTCGCACAGGTCATACAGGCGTTGCAGGCCAAACGTCTCTTCGTGGCAGGCGATCTGGAACACCGAGTCAGCAGAGGTATAGAAAATCGGCTTGCCGGTTTTCATATGCTCTTCGCCCAGCTTATCGAGAATCACCGTACCGGAGGCATGGCAGTTACCGAGATAGCCCGGTAGCCCGGCGCGCTCTACCAGCTTATCCAGCAGCTCCGGCGGGAAGCTGTTTTCAGTATCGCTAAAGTAGCCCCAGTCAAACAGCACCGGCACACCGGCAATTTCCCAGTGGCCTGACGGCGTATCTTTACCAGAAGAGAGTTCGCTGGCGTAGGCGTAAGCGCCAATGATGTCTGCATTCGGGTCCAGCCCCAGCGGGAAGGTGCCGGTTGAGGCTTCCGCCGCTTTTCCCAGCCCTAACGCGGTCAGGTTTGGCAGATGCAGCGGCCCTTTGCGCCCCACGTCCGCTTCGCCGTTAAAGCAGGCCTGCGCGATATGGCCCAACGTATCAGAACCGGTATCACCGAATTTATCAGCGTCTTTACTGGCACCGATCCCGAAGGAATCCAGCACCATGATAAATACACGTTTCATGTGACTCTCCTGCGCCTTAGCGCGATGAGAAAAAATAAAAAAGCGATCAGAACAGTATGACCGTTAACCCGGCCACACTTCAAGTCGCAGGTGCGCTGACCGCATCTTCAGGCATTACGCGCTGATTCGACGATAGACAACCGGCGTTTCCGCTGGCTTATCTGCGCCCAGCGTAATAGCCGCTTTTACCGCCTGCGCCGCTTCCTGCCAGCGCGCTTCGCTGTCGGCGTGGATAATTGCCAGCGGACGCTGGTTATCCACCTGCTCGCCCAGCTGCACCATGTCGCTGAAGCCTACGCTGTAATCAATAGTATCGCTGGCACGTCGGCGTCCGCCGCCCAGCGCCACCACCGCCATACCGAGCGCGCGCGTATCCATTGCGTTAACGATGCCGGGCGCATCGGCATAAACCGCTTTGCTCAGCATCGGCGCGGGCAGATAGCGATCCATCTTGTCAATAAAGTCAGCCGGGCCTTTTTGTGCCGCGACCATACGCGCAAAGACTTCCGCGGCGCTGCCGTTATCCAGCACCTTTTGTAGCTGTGCACGAGCGGCTGTCTCATCTGCCGCCAGTCCACCGGAAATCAACATTTCACTGCACAGCGCCAGCGTCACCTCGAGCAGACGTGGATTGCGATAGCTGCCGGTCAGGAACTGCACCGCTTCGCGCACTTCCAGCGCATTACCGGCGCTGGAGGCCAGCACCTGATTCATATCGGTCAGCAGCGCAGTCGTTTTACACCCTGCGCCATTTGCCACGCCGACAATCGCCTGCGCCAGCTGTGCGGAAAGCTCGAAGGTCGGCATAAAGGCACCGGAACCGACTTTGACATCCATCACCAGCGCATCCAGCCCTTCCGCCAGCTTTTTCGCCAGAATCGAAGCGGTAATCAGCGGGATGGAATCTACGGTGGCGGTGATATCGCGCGTGGCGTAGAAACGTTTATCCGCCGGGGCCAGGGAGTTGGTCTGGCCGATGATCGCCACCCCGTTCTGCTTAATCATCTCGCGAAAACGCGCATCATCAGGGAAGATATCGAAACCGGGAATCGCCTCCAGCTTATCGAGGGTGCCGCCGGTATGTCCCAGCCCGCGCCCGGAGATCATCGGTACATAGCCGCCGCAGGCTGCTACCATCGGCCCCAGCATCAGTGACGTCACATCGCCGACGCCGCCGGTGGAATGCTTATCCACGACCGGGCCGTTCAGATTCAATGCGCGCCAGTCCAGTACGGTGCCTGAATCACGCATCGCCATCGTCAGCGCGACGCGCTCCGGCAATGTCATATCATGGAAGAAAATGGTCATCGCCAGCGCGGCGATCTGCCCTTCCGAAACGGAGTTATCGCGCACGCCGTTAATAAAGAAGCGGATTTCTTCTTCACTCAGCGCGTGTCCATCACGTTTTTTTCGAATAATTTCTTGAGTCAGAAACAAGGTAACCCCCCTGTTTAGCGGATCGGTCATTCAGGCCTGGTGCGTCCCCAACCGTACGGAAGGGTAAGGTTTAGCGGGCGCTTATCGCCCGCCGTTTTGAAAGGAAAATTAATAGCTGCTGGTGCTGCGCGCACTCTGGTAGCCCGCTGCATTTAACAGGCTGGCCAGCAGGCTGGAAGCGCCAAAACGGAAATGACGCGCATCGGCCCAGTCGCTGCCGAGGATCTCATCGGCCATTTGCAGATAGAGCGCAGCGTCTTCCGCAGTGCGTACGCCACCGGCAGGCTTGAAGCCTACGCGATCTTTAACGCCTTTATCGCGGATCACTTCCATCATGATCTTCGCCACTTCCGGCGTAGCGTTGACCGGAACTTTACCGGTTGAGGTTTTAATGAAATCGGCACCGGCATCAATAGCGATTTCAGAAGCCTGACGGATCAGCGCCTCTTCTTTCAGCTCACCGGTTTCAATAATCACCTTCAGCAGCACGTTAGCAGCTGCACAGGCATCTTTACAGGCTTTCACCAGCTTAAAGCCGGTTTCCGTGTCGCCTGCAATCAGGGTGCGGTAAGGGAATACAACATCGACTTCGTCCGCACCGTAAGCAATCGCCGCACGAGTTTCCGCCAGCGCGATCTCGATGTCGTCGTTGCCGTGTGGGAAGTTGGTCACGGTAGCGATACGAATATCGGGCGTACCCTGCTCGCGCAGCGCTTTACGCGCCACCGGGATAAAACGGGGATAGATACAGATAGCTGCGGTATTGCCCGCCGGAGATTTCGCCTGCTGGCACAGCGCGATCACTTTCGCATCTGTGTCATCATCGTTAAGGGTCGTCAGATCCATCAGTTTCAGCGCACGCAGCGCGGCAGCGGTTACATCAGTCATAATGCTCTCCAGACAAATTGAGTGAGCTTCCGCAAGTGGAAGGCTCAACACGAGGTCTTGGTTCCTTGAAGAGGGGTGAGATCCATCTCGCCTTGCCAGCGATGCTGTTTCGCTTTGATGTTACGATTTTAACACCGCAGGCAGATTCATTGTTGTGCTTAAGCTCACAGTTAATTAAGAAACGTCACCATTCATTTTACATTTAAAGTGACTAATCTCATATAAAAAGCGCAACAGGCCGCAACCGGAACCGCTTCCCTTCGCCATAATAGCGCAGAAGGGCAAATGTGAAAATTATCACATCCACCCTTTTTTTACCGGCTTAACAGCCAGAAATGCGGTTTGAACTGCGATCTTTAGCGTAGCTGAAATAGTCGCATGCTGTTATCAGCAATGGTGGCGGCAATTTCTTCTGGCGGCTCTTTACGTAACTCGCACAGGGTTTGCCATATGTTAACCACGCGCTCTGGCCGATTCGGTTCACCCTGAAAGCCGTTAAGCGGCATATCAGGCGCATCGGTTTCCAACAGCAGCGAGGAAAGCGGAAGCTGCGCAATCGTCTGACGCGTTTTACTGGCGCGCGGATAGGTGATGGTGCCGCCAACGCCGATAGCGTAACCAGCGGCAATAAAAGCCTGCGCCTGTTGCAGACTACCGGCGAAACCGTGCACCACGCCACGCCGCGGCACCTCGATACGACGCAGATGCATGGCCAGTTTGTCATGGGTGCGGCGTGAATGCAGAATCACCGGCAGATCGTAATCGCGTGCCAGCCGCAGCTGGGCATCAAGAAAATATTGCTGACGATCGAAACGGGGATCGTCCATATAAAGATCGAGTCCGATCTCGCCGATCGCTACCAGCTTTGCTGGTCGCTGCCGTACATACTGTTCCAGCGCGGCGAGTGCGGCATCACTGTGCTGCTGAATAACAACAGGATGCAGGCCTAACGCGGCATAAAGTGCCGGGTAACGCTGCGTCAGCGCCAGAATATTATCGAAGCGTGTGGCATCAATCGCCGGGACGATAATCTGTCCAACGCCCGACTCTGCCGCCAGTGCCAGGCTCTCCTGTTGACAATCGCTAAAAGGAGGGAAATCGAAATGGCAGTGAGTATCAATAAACCTCACGCCAGCGATCCTTTGTCATAGTCAGCATCGTTTTCTGCATTTTTCTTTACTACCTCATTGAGGTTTACTGAGATCATTGCCGGTTCATTGGCTACCGGCGCTGGCGGTGTAATCACCACCGGCGTCTCCAGCGACACCTTCTGATTAAGCCAGCGTCCCAGCGTAGCAAGAAAATAACGTCCACAGCGACGTCCTAAATGATAATCCTGATTAAGAGCACTAAGACGGCTACCCAGCGCGTTACTGGCCAGCGGACGCGATGGATAAATCTCAATAATATTCAAATCACCGGGCGGATGTTCAATAAACTGTTGGATCTCATAATAGCTTTTTTCATGCTGCTGTAGCAGCGTCACCCAGGGGCTACCGGCAAACCAACGCTCCATACGTTTCAACCAGTGGGGCGTATAAAACATCTGTGAGGGGACGGTACGGATAACGATAATGGTTTTGGCTCCACGCCGCGCCGCCTCGCGTACCGGTATCGCATCGGTAATGCCGCCATCAAGATAGTGGATATCGTCGAGTAAAATACCGCTGCGGTAAAAGCCAGGAATGGCGCTGGACGCTTTAATAAGATCGAGCCAGTTGGCGCTGGTCGGCGCAAAATAGCGGGCGGAATAGTCATCGCTGCGGCAGGCGCACATATAAAATTCCCTGCCTTCGGCAAGCAGTTTTTCCGCTTGCGCCATTGCCAGCGGCAACTCCTGGCTGGTGATACTTGTCAGCCAGTCAAGATCGATAAGATGCCCACCGCGCGCAAAGCGCAAAGGATCAAAAAAGAGTTTATTGGTCGTATAGCGTGTGATCACCCGGCGGGCATAGCCCCGTTGACCACAGACAAAAGCGGAAAGGTTTTGTGCTCCGGCGGAAGTGCCGAGATAGAGCTGAAAAGGATTAAAATTTGCACGTTGAAACTCGTCCAGCACGCCCGCAGTAAAAATACCGCGTTGCCCTCCCCCTTCACAAACCAGCGCCATTTTTCCGGAGGTAAAAGGGCGTTGTGCTAACGCCGCTATATGGCCTGGCGTTATCGGAATATGTATTCCCACAATGCTATTTAACGTGTCCGCTTATCGGAATTATTTTGGTTTTGCTCCCTGCCATAATCTTCCTGCAAAATTCCGGAGAGCCAGTCATTGTTTCCTGACATCCAGGCGTCGTCGCTATCAAACCACTCCGCCCATATTAGCGCCATTTGACCTTTCCATTGTTTCCATTTGCCTACAACAATGTCGCTATTCATGACTGGCCTCCGCTAATTTCACTGAATCTCTTTGTTCAGCGTTGAGACTGCCTACCTATGGACGTCTGCGACCGGTAAACAGGCTGACGAGGAACAGGATAATACCAACAACGAAAACGATTTTAGCGGCCCATGCTGCCGTACCGGCCAAACCACCAAAGCCCAACGCTGCTGCAATCAAAGCGATTACCAGAAATATAATACCCCAACGAAACATAAGCCTCTCCTTTACCATAGTGAAAATCGAACTGCTTACTCAGCTAATTCAGGGGAATACACCCCATGAACGTTCTTTTTTTACGGGTCCACACATCGGCGCGACAGTTTCAGCCGCGCCGCTAAAGCGTTAAGGTTTTACCGTCAGGTCATTTTTAACGCTTTTCACGCCTTCAATAGCTTTGGCGATACTTTCAGCACGATCTGACTGTGCTTTATTCTCTACCGCGCCAGAGAGCTGAACGACACCGTTGGTGGTTTCAACTTTTACTTTCCGGGACGGTACAATGTCATCCGCTAACAATTTAGCTTTGATTTCGCTGGTGGTAGCGGCATCGCCGGCATAGCCACTTACTGATTGTTTTTCGCTGTCTTTAACGTGTAGTTTGTCACTGACGGATTTCACACCCTCAACCTTCTTCACCAGCGCCACGGCTTTTTCAGCCTGATCCTGAGAAGAAACAAAACCGCTTAGCGTCACCACGCCTTTATCGGTTTCTACTGAGATATCCGTACTTTTAATGGTTTCATCATCTACCAGTGCGGCTTTTGCTTTGGCAGTGATGGCGCTGTCATCCATAAAGCCATCAACTTTTTTCATAGAGCTATCGATTTTTGACCCTGCGCTATCCGCTGCATTCTCTGTTTTCTGCGAGACGGATTCATCTGCCAGCACGGAACCGCTCAGCAGAGCAGAACCCACCATCACAGCCATCAGAGTCTTGGTAATCTTAGTCTTGCTCATCGATATCTTCCTTCTATCCGTTATTCCACTCACAATCGTAAGCGTGGCGACAACAAACCGCGATGCCGCCGAAAAGGACGCCGGGGCTGCTACGCCACCGCTTTTTGCGTCCGACAAGGTAAGCATAGACAAGGATCGGCATTCGTCTCGTTTTTCTGGTTAAAAAA
Organism: Mixta intestinalis; assembly: GCF_009914055.1. Classification (NCBI taxonomy): domain Bacteria; kingdom Pseudomonadati; phylum Pseudomonadota; class Gammaproteobacteria; order Enterobacterales; family Erwiniaceae; genus Mixta; species Mixta intestinalis. The sequence goes on along the minus strand of NZ_CP028271.1, from coordinate 4,628,171 downwards.
CAGGTAAGAAGGCGATTTGTGGGCTTTTTTAAGAGGAGTCTGTAAGCTGGAAGGAATAATCTGCGGTGGTACTAAAAAGGGACATCGCGAAGCGCAGTGCTGGCTCCGCGATGTTTGCAGAACGCGCCGCAAAAGGGCGCGTTACCGATTAATGTTCGCGCGTTTTGCGGAACGTTACCTCAGGATAGCGTTCCTGCGTCAGGTTGAGGTTAACCATGGTCGGTGCGATATAAGTCAGATTATCGCCGCCGTCCAGCGCCAGGTTAATTTCATTCTTACGCTGAAACTCATCAAATTTCTTCGCGTCGCTGCATTCTACCCAGCGAGCGGTCGACACGTTAACCGATTCATAGATCGCTTCCACGTTGTACTCGCTTTTCAGGCGCGCCACGACCACATCAAACTGCAGGACACCGACGGCACCAACGATCAGATCGTTATTAGCGATGGGGCGGAACACCTGTACCGCGCCCTCTTCTGACAGCTGCACCAGCCCCTTCAGCAATTGTTTCTGCTTCAGCGGATCGCGCAGGCGAATACGGCGGAACAGCTCTGGCGCAAAGTTCGGGATACCGGTGAACTTCATGTTTTCGCCCTGGGTAAAAGTATCGCCAATCTGGATAGTACCGTGATTGTGCAGGCCGATAATATCGCCCGGATAGGCTTCTTCAACGTGCGCGCGATCGCCCGCCATAAAGGTTAACGCATCGGAGATCACCACATCTTTACCGATACGTACCTGACGCAGTTTCATACCTTTTTCATATTTACCCGATACTACGCGCATAAAGGCCACGCGGTCACGGTGTTTTGGATCCATATTTGCCTGAATCTTAAAGACGAAACCGGAAAATTTCTCTTCGCTGGCCTCGACGATGCGCGTATCGCTCTGGCGCGGCATCGGCGCGGGCGCCCAGGAAACCAGACCATCAAGCATATGATCGACACCAAAGTTACCCAGCGCCGTACCGAAGAAGACCGGCGTCAGTTCACCTTCCAGGAACGCTTCTTGCTCAAACTCGTGAGATGCGCCTTTCACCAGCTCCAGCTCATCGCGCAGCTGCGCCGCCAGATCTTCGCCCACCGCTTTATCCAGCTCAGGGTTATCCAGCCCTTTAACGATGCGCACTTCCTGGATGGTATGGCCCTTGCCGCTTTGATAGAGGTAGGTTTCATCCTTATAAAGATGATAAACACCTTTGAACAGCTTGCCGCAGCCGATTGGCCAGGTAACAGGCGCACAGGCGATCTTCAGCTCGTTCTCAACCTCATCCAGCAGTTCCATCGGATCGCGGATATCACGGTCCAGCTTGTTCATAAAGGTCAGGATCGGCGTATCGCGCAGACGGGTAACTTCCATCAGCTTGCGGGTACGATCCTCAACGCCTTTCGCCGCATCGATCACCATCAGGCAGCAGTCAACGGCGGTCAGAGTACGATAGGTATCTTCAGAGAAGTCCTCGTGCCCTGGGGTATCCAGCAGGTTCACCAGGCTATCGCGATAGGGGAACTGCATTACCGAGGTAGTAATGGAGATCCCACGCTGTTTTTCCATCTCCATCCAGTCCGATTTAGCGTGCTGGCTGGAGCCACGGCCTTTTACCGTACCGGCGGTCTGAATCGCCTGTCCGAACAGCAGGACTTTTTCGGTAATGGTCGTTTTACCGGCGTCGGGGTGAGAGATTATGGCAAAGGTGCGCCGACGCGACACTTCTTGCAAAAATGCAGCATTAGACATCGATAAGTTCTTCTGTTGATGCTGTGACGCGGCGACAAAGGGGCGACACAGCCGTTAATTCATAGGGGCCTGCGATATTGCCGGGCCCGAAGCCGGAACCATGCAGTTTACCTGACGAGCCTGTTGCACGAAGATAAAAGCTGCCGAAAAGCATCGCGGTCTACATGGGTGCCAGCCTCGTGTAACAATGTTGAAAAGTCAGGTAATGAGGCCGCATAGCTTACCCTAAGTACATAAAAAAAGCAGGCTGAAATCGCTTCGTCCCGCCTATTTCCTTCAGTGCAAAGCGTCGTCTGAGAAGGGCTTTTTCAGTCAACTGGCAGGATGTTAATGGTGAGCTTCCGGGCGCTGCTGAAGCTGACTCAGAACAATTTGACTAACCAGGCCATCACTGAGACGAACAGAAAGCGTTTTCTCCCCCAGATGCCAGCTAAGCCACTGTTCTCCATCACGCTCCGTGGGCTCGCCCGGCCCGTAGCTGCGCACGATCTCCGCTGCTGAAGCGCCAATATGGATACCGCGATGCGTCGTCAACGAACCATCAACCAGGGTAATTTGCATAATGTAGCGATCGTCGGCGCTACGCTGTAGCCGCTCCCAGTTTTCATTGGAAGCGATCAGCAGCAGCGCGTCATAGCGATGCTGAAAATAACGGTACGAGGTTTCTGCATTTTGCTCACTCGCTAACGCCTGGCGTGCCCGCTCCGGCGGCAGGCTCATCATGACATCCTCATTCCATGGTTGCCCCAGCGTTAGCGTGACGCCATTTACCTGAACGGCAAAATCTTCCATTGTCAGAGCGGCGGCTGGTTGTTCTTCCAGCGGATAAAAATCTTCAGGCTCAACGCCCGCGTCGGTTTGCAATACGCCGTCTGTTTTATGTGCCCTGAAGAAAAACAGATGCGGAGTGGTTTCCGGATCGCCGCCGCATGCGGGATGATTACGATTTTCCCGCACATCGATCAGATACCAGGCCGGATCGTCATTATCATCAACAATGCTCATACTCAGGCATTCGCTGGGCAGCGGAGTAAGCTGACGCTGACGAACCGTTGTCCAGACCCTGGCGATAATTTCGTTCTGCCTGCTATCTTCATCTTCCAACTGTTGCGATGACGGCTGCGCAGCGGCATGGTTCTCCAACGGCGGCACGACGGTATCGTTTGTTTCCGTTGAGATACCGATCATATTGGGGCGGGATTCTGCGGGCGCGACGTTAATATCTGCGGTATCAGCGTCTGCTGAGGTTACATTCACTGAGGGGACAACCTCTTTCGCCGACTCAGCCTCTTTATCCGCTAACGTGCCGTCAGCTTCTTCATCCAAAGGATTATTAACCGGTGATAAAACCGTAAATTCTTCTGCGGGAGGCGTTAAAGGCGCACGATAAATATCGGGCAGTTCGACAGCTTTCGCGTAGCTGCAACCTGCCAATGCCGTGATGAACAGCAGACGCGTTAAAAGTGAGAAAAACATAGCTGAGCTCGTCAAAATAGTAGCGCACAGGCGCAAAAGCTAAAGTTATCGTTGTTATGGCGGCAAACCAGCGAGGATTTAACACCGAGTCGCAGGAAGGAGTCAAAGGGGATTCGTCTCAAGAGGCAGCGTACCGTCCTGCTCCAGCAGGCGAACGACGCCATCGTAGCGCCAGCTGTGGCTGCTGAAGGGATTGTCGTTATGTTCCGTCCGGCTGGTCAACGCCCTTTGCAAAATTCATTGCCGTCTAAAGTCGGCTAAGTGGACTTAACGAGGGGAGATAATAAAAATCCGGGAAGAGTTAATTTCTTTCCCGGCTTTTTATTACTATTTACCTTTAAAAAAATTAACCATCTATTTTTCATACTCATAATCTTCATATTCCCATGAAAAATAGCGTTGTAATACAAAACAAGATTCATCCCAATTTTCTCTTGTACATTTTTTTAGAATATTTTCAATTACCTTTCTAAGCAAATAATAATCAAAGTAATCAATTACAATAACCCTGTTTTCAGATATGAGAAAATCCTTTGAACGCTTTCTCAATGCTTCTGGGGTGGCAATTTTTACATAGAAATAGTTGCTTCCTTTTTCACCATCATTCATCCCAATGCATAAATCAACAGCTACATAAGTATCTTCAAGAGAAGCAGGCTCCCACCCACTAAGCGGATCGAACTTTGTTGAAGACATATCGTATAAAATAAGTTGTGGTTTGTTTTTTTCATGGCCGAAAATTGTCCACATCTAAATGAACATTGGCAATAACATCACCATCCACATTTTTGGTTTCAAAATTGACTTGTTTTCCAGTCTTCGACCATGGACGACCGTTAACACGACCGAATCCCCTTTTATCAGCAGGGAATCTGAATGTTCTCAAACCATCTTCTGACACAAGCCCTTATTTATCCATCCTCTAATCCATGATGGTTATTTAGGGTCATTTGCTAATTATCTAAGCCTTGCTTGCCAAAACGCCCGCAGTTCAGACCCTACGGATCGCCCCACCCCAGCGCATTCGGCGCATATTGATAAAGGTTTATTCCACCCGCCAACCCTATCGGATTGGGGTACGTAAATCGCCCGCTGTCCGGATCATAATACCTGAACAGGTTTCCCATTTCACGGTCAAGATACTACTTCTACAACCGCACTTTTTTATTATAAAATCATTGAATTATATCAGCATAAAAGAATTCGTCCTCATAGGAATAAATCATCTTTTTCGTGTTTGCGATTAAAATAATACTTGTTTCATCACCAGGATAAAAAAAGTCACTCCATGATTTTACAAAAATCTCCACAGGCACGATAGCACTTGATTTTCTCCCCCAAAAGAAAAAAATCAATGAGACGTCTTTTAATTTGTTTTTAAAAAACGAAGATGATTGTTCAGGGCAGTCGAATTCAAGTGCATTTTTTTCTATTACAGAACAAAACGCCCTCCCCATCCTCATTAAATGATTAAAAGGAAAAGATATATCCCAAAGAATTTCTGATTCCTTTTCATCAAGGAGAACAATTTTTCGTTTTTCATCAAAGGTCAAACCACAATCTTTAGAATTAAACCTCCATGAAATAGGATATTTCTTCTCATCTAAAATAAACATGTTTTCACTCATAGAATATATGTCCTGCACCACCATCTTTTTTATCTAAGCTCCAATCCTTCCATTTGATACGTGGAATATTGTTCTCTGGAGCATTCATTGTATTTAACTCACTTGGATGATACTCATAACCTTTTTGTACGGCATTTAAAAATAAGTAGGATAGTTATCTATCTATTCCTTAAGCCTCAACGATACAATAAATCTCCTATCATAAGTAGTTCCAATGTCAGTTCTGTTTCCTACCTTAAGACTCTTTGGCAAATAATCATCATCAATACAACAGCCACATTTATTGCAAAATATACTATCAGGTGCATTTTCAAAGAAATAGGCATGATTTCCGATAGCTCTCAAATCAATAACCAATAATTAATTTTTTACTCATCATTTAGTCCCGGATGCTTTAAAAAATACTTAACCGCATTTTTATGCTTTGCACCCACCCTTTATAGAACTCAGCTAAATATTCTAACCTTTCTTGCCTCGTAAAGTTGGCTTGTATCTTAGCACCACTATTTCTACGCTAAGCACACATGTGAACCTTTTCTCCTTTTGTATTAACACTTGTTTTATTTACCAAGAAAGCGTTTAAATCCTTATGAAGCTGGCGATAATCAACTGCATAAAGGATTGTTAATTTCTTATTTCTTTTTCCGCTCATGAAGTTAGGATCGTGAGGGTGTCCATGGCATTTAAGGCCTAACGGTTTGATTTAACTGAGACAATATGACCAATATAATATACTTTTTTAGCTCTGATGCCATAAAGCCCTTTTTTCTTTAAAGGTGTAACAGCCCGTCTTAACGGGTCAATCCACCCCAGCGCATTCGGCGCATACTGATAAAGATTCAGTCCACCTGCCAGCCCGATCGGGTCCGGCTGCATGAACCAGCCTACCTCTGGGTCATACTACCTATTTGGATTGTAATGGGTCAGTGATTTTGCATCGTAGTTCATACACTACCTCCATACCGTGATAGTTTTATTCGCACAAAATTATTGTAAATCAATTGGTAATGAAAATATAAGCTGATTAGCTTGCGAGGTGTTCATGCGATGAAGATGTGGAGTGATCACGATAACCCCAGCGGGTCTATCCATGAGAGAGAATTCGGCGCATACTAATGTTCGCCGCACAGTGAAGCCAATAGATCTCCGGCTCCGTCACCCGGTCGATGCGCGCCAGCGGCTCGTGGCTCTTCTGATCACTAAAACTCAGGTCAAGTAGATAAAAATCAGGGCTAATTGAGATAGCCTCTCTGATTAGTCTAAATTGCCATACTTTCTACATATTATGAGATTTATTTTTTATGCCGAGAACTTCTTGCCCCCAACGTAATTCTTCCTCGTTTTTTTTCTTAACTTAATAATTATATAACCTAAGTTCTTTTTTAGTAAAAGATCAAAATAAAATTTAAAAAAATAATTATCATTTCTTACATTGATTAAATATACATTACTTTCATGAAAATCAGTAAGCTCTGCAATTAAACTATTTATACCAATGACTTGCAGCCCTGACTGTTTTACATTTTCATAGTGAATTTTCATTATGCGTAGTTCATTATCTTTATCACTTTTAAAACCTGCAATTTTATTAACACCGTTTAAGTTTAAATAACCCTCATAATCTTTCGAAATGTATTTACTTACCAGCTCGTATAATTCTTGATTCGTCATGGCAAAAATACCTCAACATCTCCAAATCGGATTCCTTTAAGTAATATTTCTCTCTCCATCCACTCGTCAAACGAATATTCCCATGACCATGCATCTCCAGCTTTAGGAGCCCCAGTTTTAACCCTAAGTATAACACCATCAGGACCCGCAAACCGGCTAGCAACCACAGGATCATCTGTCCACGAAGTAAAGGGGCTATTTGCAGATACACCACCAAAGTTATGATCATCAGCCGAAATTTTAGAATTCACATTGCCCGGAACAACCTTTCCCTTCAAAGCGTTGTTCCATTCCGGATGTCCTTTATGTATACCTCTAAAATTATATTTCCCAGGTTCAGAGTTGGGTAATCGTTTTGTTGGTTTACAAGGAGTTAACCCCCACGGATCGATCCACCCCAGCGCATTCGACGCATACTGGTAAAGATTCAGCCCGCCCGCCCTATCGGATCTGGCTGCGTAAAACGCCCGCTGTCCGGGTCATAGTACCTGAACAGGTTATAATGCAGCCCCGTCTCACGGTCAAGGTCAGGCTAAGCAGATGGTTAAGGGGCAAAAATGTGCTTGCTTAGTAGATTGAACAGATATCAATGATAAAATCCAAGAATATGTAATCTACTTTCCAACTTTTACTCAGTCAACATTAATAGTTATTTTACTGATATCAGCACCTCTGAACTTATAAGTTTTTACTGCATTATTAATAATTTTTGCAGTTTCTACTCCCAATATAATTGAAGGCGATTTTTCTTTACCGCTACCAAAAGAAGTTGATGTAAAAAATATTCCTTTTTCTAGTACCCTACCGGTTTCATCATAAAAAGTAGGATCAGGCATAACCTGGTCAAAATATTGATGACACTCGTCGCAATAGTTTCCTTTTTTGTATGCGGCATAGCTAATTATATTTTTAGGTCTCATTAAAAATAAAATTTTATTCTTATCCACTGGTAAAAAATCAACATTTAGCCCAAGTCCATCTATATATTCCTTAAACCTCAACGATACAATAAATCTTCTATCATAAGTAGTTCCAATGTCAGTTCTGTTTCCTACCTTAAGATCCTTTGGCAAATAATCATCATCAATACAACAGCCACATTTATTGCAAAATATACTATCAGGTGCATTTTCAAAGAAATAAGCATGATTTCCGACAGCACTCAAATCATAACCAATAATTAATTTTTTACTCATCATTTTAGCCCCGGATGTTGTTTAAAGAAATCCTCAACCGCATTTTTATACTTTGCACCCGCCCCTTTATAGAACTCAGCTAAAGCCTTTAACCTTTCTTGCCTTGTAAAGTTGGCTTGTATTTTAGCCCCACTATTTCCACGCTGAGGACGCATGTGAACCTTTTCTCCTTTTGCATTGACGCCTGTTTTATTTACCAAGAATGCGCTTAAATCCTTATGAAGCTGGCGATGATCAACCTCATCAAGGATTGTTAATTTCTGGTTTTTCTTTCCGCCCATAAATTTAGGATCGGAATGGTGACCATGACATTTAAGACCTAACGGATCAATCCAAGTGAGAGGGTTCGGTGCGTATTGATATAAATTCAATCCGCCCGCCAGCCCTATCGGGTCCGGCTGCGTGAACCGCCCGCTGTCCGGGTCATAGTACCTGAACAGGTTATAATGCAGCCCCGTCTCACGGTCAAGGTACTGCCCCTGCATCCGCAGGTTCTGCGCAAAACCCGTCCCCCTCAGCGGCGTTTCATACTCCAGCCTGCCCCACGCGCTGTTTCGCCCTTCCCAGCGCAGCTCTCCTTCCGCATCCGTCAGTCGCTCCGGCGTGCCGTTCGCCGCGCAGTGAAACCAGTAAACCTCCGGCGCGATGATGCCGTCGATGCGCGCCAGAGGCTCATAGCTCTCCGCGTCGCTGTAAACATAGGTCAGCGGCACCTCATCATGAATTTCCTGTAACAGCCGCAGGCCATCCCACACGAAACGCGTTGTCACCGTGCCACCGTACGGTTTCCCGCCCAGCGTCTGCCGCCGCGTTTTGCTGACGCGCCGCCCCAGCGGGTCGTAGCGGAAGCTCACCTCCGTCTGCGGCCTGTTACGGTTCTTCGGCTGGCTGATAACCTCCGTCAGGCGATGCTCCCCGTCCCAGCGGTAAAGCTAGCGCGTCCCGGCGCTCTCCTTTTCCGTGGTACGACCGTGCACGTCATATTTCCAGCGGATGCCGTTCAGCTCCGTCACCCGGTTATGCCGCTGCGGCTGATGCTGACCGCCATCCAGCGGATTGCCCGCCGCATCCCAGCGCCACTGCTCCCGCCCCGGCAGCGTACCGTCCTGCTCCAGCAGGCGACCGACGCCATCGTAGCGCCAGCTGTGGTTGCTGAAAGGATTGTCGTTATGCTCCTCGCGTATCAGGTTATCACACAGATCATAACTCCGGCGGCAGGACCAGCGGCGCGGGGCCGGACGCTGCGCATGGCCGCTGAAAACGTCACGTTGCCGGATACGCCCTAAACGATCCCATGCCGTCCGGCTGGTCAGCGCTCCCTGAGTACGGCTCACCTCCCGGTGCAGTTCATCACGGGTAAATTCACTGATCGTCAGGCCGTCAAGCGCGATACCCAGCAGATGTCCGCTGCCGTAATAATGCTGCTTCAGCCAGCGCCCGTCCGGAAGATGTACGGCAGTACAGTTACCCGTCGCATCGTAACGCCAGCCCAGCGTGCCGTTCTCGCCCCGTTCCGCAACGGGACGCCCCAGCGCATCATAGTCAAACGCCAGCGTCTGCTCCGCCTCCCGGCTCCGGTGCCCTTCCCCCTGCGCCACGTGCTGCGTGACACGCACCGGTAACCCGGATGGCCCGTAATGCCAGCGCGTTTGTCCCTCCGGCGTGGTGCGCGTCAGTAGCTGCCCGCCGGCGCTCCAGGTAAACGTATGGGTTATCGCTTCCGCCCGCCCGGCGGCGAAGGTTCGTGAGATGATGCGCCCGCAGGCGTCATAGTCACAGGCGGTAACCACGCCATCCAGACCGGTTTCCTCCAGCAGCAGCGAATCTGCGCCCCAGAGAAAGCGATAAGCCTCGCCGTTTTCATTATGCAGTGCCGTCAGCCTGCCACGGCTGTCCCGGCTGCGGCGGATTTCGCCCCCTGCCGCATCGCGCATGCCCACCACAAAACCCGTGTCGTCATAGCTGAACTCGCTGCGTCTGCCGTCAGCCGCTTCGTAAACCTGCAACAGGCCACGATGGTTCCAGCTCAGTGATTCCTGCCAGCCTTCCGCACGTTCAGCCTGTAGCAGACGCCCGGCGGCATCATAACGCCAGCGCGTCTCTTCGCCGTCAGGCGTTATCATCACTTCAGGCCAGCCAAGCGGATGGTAGCGCCAGCGCGTGGTGCGTCCGGAACAGTCGGTCTCGCGAATCACCTGCCCCGCATCGTTATATTCATAACGACGCACGTTACCCGCTTCATCAACTTCTTCCGTCACCAGCCCGCAGGCATCGCGGCGGTAAAGCCTGCTCTGCCCCAGCGCATCAACAACCCGTGCCAGGCCGTGGTGCTCATCATAATAAAAATGGGTGGCCGCACCGTCCGGCCCGGTTACCGCTGCCGGCAGCGCACGGTGCTCCAGCCAGCGGGTTGTCTGCCTGTTGCCGTCCGCGTCCGTTTCCGCTATCCGGTTGCCCGCTTCGTCATAAATAAAGCTGACGGAATTGCCGAGTGGATCGGTACGCCGCGTCAGTTGTTCATTCTCATCCCACTCGTAGCGCCAGCTTCCACCACGTTCGTCCACGAAACGGGTAATCAGCCCCTGCGCGTTCCAGTAATGCTGGCGCACCTGACCATCATACTGCGTGACGGTGGTCAGGCCCGCCGGAATGTCATAGGCAATATGGCAGCCGTCGCCGCTGCTGGTACGGTTTTCCACCACGCGCCAGTGGTCAAATTTTTGCCAGCGATATTCGCTTTCCAGCCCACCAGGCAGACGATGCCAGACCATCAGGCCATCATCGTTATAGCGATATTCACGGGTGGTGATGCCAGCAGCGTCGGTGGCAGAAGCCAGCTGACCGCGCTCATCGTAGCGCCAGTTCATCAGCGTCCAGTGCTGGCTACCATCAAAATGAGTGGCAGCGGTAACGCGATCGGGAAAACGCGCATCGTCGTACGAAAGGTTAATATCAATAGCCTGCGGCTCGTCATGGATGCGCACCAGTCGCCCAAGCTCATCCCAGCCGGTTTGCAGGCCGTTGCCGTACTCATCGCTCAGCGAGGCCAGCCGCAGAACCGCAGGATTAGCGCGTGTAGGCTTAAACAGCCGCCACGTTGCGCCTTCCTCATCAGCAATAGCTACGTCACCGTTTTCATTGCGGCGCACAATAACGCCTTCGCTGATATTGAAAAAAACTTGATTGATTGGCGGCAGCGTAAAACGGAGCTCGCGGCCCGTGTCATCGAACCACGTCGCGTCGTCTCCGTCCAGCGCCAGCCAACTGTCGAAAACGGTGGCCCATCCCTTACCAAACAGGCCGACACGCGTAGTCAGGCTGTTATAGCTACGCTGCCAGCGCAGCGGAAAACAGCCGGGCAGGGAGAAATCCAGCTCGTCATCATCGTTTAACACCTTAACGCCAGTGGCGGCATGAACCGGACGGAAAGCGGCAAAAACAGCGTTTATCGCCATATCGGCCAGCATACCGCCGCCTGCCGCCGCCAGCGCACAGGGCATATTCTTCAGGATCTTACCGGGGCGTCCACGCACCAGTGATAACGCAATCATTGCCACCGCAAGACCTGCCAGCTTGCCGCTTTTAATATCCCGAACGGTTAGCGTCTTTCCACCAATAATCACGTCAGGTGAGACAGAGTCCGAAATAGTCGCGCCGCAGGTAGTACGATCTTTTGCCCGCGCCGCTGGCTGCCCGTTAATAAATACACTGTCCGAGCCTTCCGCCAGGTATTGCGGCGGACCATGCTTACGGCAGGCGACAACATCCTCTTCCAGCGGCGAAGTGCCTTCCGCCGCCGTGGCGATGGTGGGTTGCCACATCTCGCTGCCAAACTGCTTTGCCATTGAAAGTAATATGCCGCCATAGTCCGCAAAGCTGCCGGGAGGCTGCTTTACCGGTGGTGGCGTATCGGCTGGCGTCAACATGCCCGCAGCACGCGCCGCAGGTAACAGATTAATCAGCACATCGCTGGCACCGGTAGCGATAATACCGGCTGGTGAAGGCGGAAAAAGGAAATTACCAATACCTTCAGCAACAGCCGAGATATCATCGGTAATACCGGCAGCGTTAGCTAACACGCCACCAACGATACCGCTCAGGACGCAGCTTGAGCCTATCGCTGCCACTCCCGCAGCGGCCATACCTGCACCGAGAAAAGGTGCCGCAGCCGTAGCGGCCACGCCAACAGCCGCCCCGATTACCGCATAGGCTGCCCCTTCTGCAACAATGCTGACAATATCAGCGAAAACGCTGGTGTGGATGATCTCATCCGTCTTGCGGGCTGCGTTACTGTCGCTCATATTTCACCCATTTCGCTGGTTATTTAGCGTCAGGCTCTGCTTAATACTTTCCCAGCGCCGATCGTCTTCTTCCCTGAAAGGGCGCATAGCCGAGAACGTAATAACCATCAGCACGGGTTGATACGGTATCTGCACCGCCAGCTGCTTTTGCCACAGCGCCTGTCCGTTGCGGTTAAAGTTGGTTTCCACTTCTACCCCTCGTATTGCGCGCTCCGGCCCAACGCTGACGCGAGTAAAGCTGCTTTGATTAATTTCTCCTGTTTGCGTACGCAACGTTTCCCATTGGCGATGAAATTCTTCTTCGAAATCGCTCTCTTCAGGAACAGGGCCACGGCTAATAACCAGTGAAAGGCCGCTCTCCTCATCGCGCAGAATATTCATACTGGCATCCTGCCATTCCGCAGGAAATAAAGTTAAAGAGCCTTCAGGAAGAAGATATTTCATGAAAAATCCTTTTTAATAACCTATGGGCGAATACAGCAGCGGTGGAAAGTAATTCATTGCCACTGTCGTTTAATCCAATATTAGGTTTATAGCTGACCGGACAGATAGTGAAAGAGGGCATTCTTACGCGCAGCGCTAATAGATGATAAAGCCGGTCACCTTCCGCGAATAACCACCCGGCTCAGGCAATCAGGCTTGCCTGCTTTAAAACTAAACGTGATAGTTTGTCTGTCTTTATCCGCTGGCGTGGTATAGCTGGTCATCTCGTTTTCAGAGCGCCCACGCGGCACGCCGGTTAAGGTAAGCTGCGGATAATGTTGTTTAATGTCGCCAAGAGAAACGCACTTTCCCTGCCATGAAAAACTCAGAAAGGGTTTCGTTCCTTCAGGTTCCTTGCTTAAACGCAGATCGAAACTCTCGATTTTTTCTCTGTCGTTCAGGTTAAGCGCGTTAGCCTGATAAAAATTAACAGAAGGGTTCTCTTTTACCAGCTTAAATTCCAGGGGGCTTTGCATGACATTATTAACGGTCATCTGTTTAACCGATGCGCTGATATCGTTAATAAAGTTCCATAGCGTTGGCACTTTCGTATCCGCTTCACATTCTATTGCCAGAAATAAAAAAACAGCACTAAAATAAGAAAATTTATTACTTACATACATAATTCCCCCAATGCTCTACTGCTGTGATTAAAAGCAATAGAAACTTAAAAAACAGAAAAAAATAACTTTGATAGATAAACTTTTATCAATTAGACCAAATCCCTTTCTCATTCACTATTACTTTGGTATCGTCTATCACCATCAGGCTATCATCTATTTTACTAATCATATAACGGACCTTTCCATTATTGAAAGTAAATGCAATTACAGGGCATTCACTTTTATCACAGGATGTACGTATAACCTTACCTTTTAACGTTAATGCAGCGCCATCATTTTTACGCTTTCCGATATAAGTTGCGTTATTACATTCTTTATCATCACATTCCGTAATCAGTTTGATGCTAAACTTATCCGTATCAAAAAATTCCACTCTGGTTTTATTCCCTGCACCCTGCGATATATTAAACTTCATATTAGCAAATTTTTTACTCCAGTTTAAAATATCAGACTGAATGTTTTTTTCACCCTGTACATTAGTTTTGTAGTGAATGACATCAGATTCAGGAACAACCCATGCTGCATAAAGCCTTCCATCTGGATAAATAACAAATGCAGAAGAGTTTTCCAGCTGCAAATCCCTTAGCCACCCCTCAATTAATATCCCGCCATCTGATATTTTTTGGCGCTCACCAATCACATCAAAGTTCCCAACGAATGTATCATAATCGCTTCCGGTGACCTGCTTAAGCGCAGAAGTAATTGATACATCATCAAAAACCTGAGAGACACCATGTGGATCATCATAACGACTGAGATCGAGGTCCTTTGCCAATAGTGTGCATGGGAGCAATGCAAGTACGGTTATAAAAGCAAATAATTTCTTTTTCATATCAATTACTCTTGTGATAGTTTTAAAAATTCACTAGCTTCACGCACATATCTTTTCTGCAAGCCGTTACCATACCTTCCCCACCAATTATACCGTTTACCTCCCTGAGTAGTTATAGTATTTCCGTATATTTTCTTATCGTATGCGACTCTGGCTTTAACTAAATTTTTTTGAAATTCTTCAGGAGACATCGTCTCCAGCTTTTCTATCACCGATAATTTTAGTGTATCAGATTTAATAATATCGCCGGTAACCATTGAATTTAATACCGCCTGAGCACCACCACTTCCCCTCATGTGTGCTAACGATGTGATAGCAGCTTGCTTACCCGGATCGGTGAAATTAAGCGCCCCGGCATTTTTTGCCGACTGTGACAGAGCATCGGATACTGCATTAAACTCTTGCTGGCTACCAATACCGTATTTATTTCTTGCCGCAAGTATATTGTCATAATTTTTACCATTCCCTTTCCTGAAACCATATAATTCAGGACGTCCTCCCTGCTCACCCGTGGCGCCTTCGGAAGCCATAACGGAACGTACCACGCGGTCGTCAATTCTTTCCGATTTTGACGCTGTTTTTTCAGCTTTTGTTGAAGGTGAAGGTGAAGGTGAAGGTGAAGGTGAAGGTGCATCAGAAGAAGATGCTTTCTTTAAAGCAACGTCTTTATCCTTCTTTTCCGGCGCAAACTGTGCCTTCACCGCCTGTTGAATATCATTTTTATGACTTGATCCCGGCGCGGTGGTGCCAGCGCTGCTGCCTGCGCTATTTAGATTCAGCTTGCCGCCGCTGGTAGTGATATGACCATCGCCTTCGACAAACAGATTAAAACCTTTACCGACGATATTAATCTGTCCGTTGGCATTCAGCTCAAGAGCGCTCTCCCCGCATATCAGCCGCAGCTGCGTGCCGGAAGCCAGAACGTAAGGTTCGACTACCGCATCTGATTTTCCTTTACCCGTCAGGATCTCATAACCGCCTTTTACCGCCTGAAGCCGTCCGGCTTCTACCCGATGCAGTTCGTTTTTACGCACATAGTGGCTGTGATGGCTGCCGATGCTGCATGAAGCATCGTTCTTCACATTCACATCCATGTTGCGTTCCGCCTGTAACCACACCTGCTCCGCACCCGCCTTGTCCTCAAAGCGCAGCGCGTTGGCATTGGCCGGCGTGCCATCTTTCGACCGGCTCAGAAAGCCCATCTGCGTCGCCGCGCCCGGCAGCGACCACGGCGGCATGCTGCCCTCGTTGTATACCCGCCCTGTGACTATCGGGCGATCCGGATCGCCGTTGATGAAATCGATCACCACCTCATCGTTCACGCGTGGTATCTGTACCCCGCCGTAGCCCTGGCCTGCCCACGCGCTCGATACCCGCACCCAGCACGAACTGGTTTCGTCACCCTTCGCCAGCCGGTCCCAGTGGAACTTTACCTTGATGCGCCCGTAGCGGTCGGTATGGATGGATTCGCCTTTCGGCCCCACCACCCGCGCCGTCTGCGGCCCGTGCGTTTTCGGCCACTCCGTTACCGGTTCCGGGCGGAACACCACCTCTGCCGGCAACACCCGAAACGTTATTTCATGCACCGTGTTGCCTTCTCCACCGCTGGCGTAGCGGTTCTCCTCCAGCCGGTAGTCCGCGCTCAGCGTCAGATATTGTCCGTTGTCGCCGATATGCGGGGCGTTGCGCAGCGTGAAGGTGTACCCCGGCGCGATACCCAGCGCCGTGCCCTTTCCGCTTATCTGCCGGTGCGCCGCCTGCCATTCCTCCTGGCGCACCCGCACGTACTTCTCACCCTGCGCGTGCTCCACGAAGCGCCCCGGCCACTCAAACACCTCGGTCTGCCCCGGCTGCGGTGCCGCCGGGTTCTGCCGCGCCTGTAGCAGCCACGCATGCGGCTTGCGGAAATCATAGTCATCGATGCTGTACAGCCCCGGCGTCACCCGGTCCTCCAGCGCCCAGTGGCTGACGCCCTGTTCGCCGGTGACCCCGCCGCTACCGGTCAGGTGATAAGCAATGCTTTCATAGCCGGGGAAAGGTTCATGTGCCTCCGGCGCGTCCGACAGCACCATGATGTGCCGATCCGCCTCGTGACGGAACCAGTAATAAATCCCCTCCAGCTCCATCAGGCGGCTGATAAAGTCGAAGCTGCTCTCCTGATACTGCACGCAGTATTCCCATACGCGGTAGCTGCCGGTAAGCCGGTCTTCCACCTGTACGTTATATTCCGCCAGCAGTTGTTGGATAATCTGTACCGCCGTCTGCTCCTGGAAGATGCGCGAGTTTTTATCACGTTTCATTGGCCACAGGTCCGGCTCGATGGACAGTTCATAGACGGCATAACGCGTACCGCCCAGCTCCTCACTGTGCACCGCCACGCGGGTAATTTTGCCGTTAAGGTAGCGCACGCCGCCGGAAAGCAGCAGGCCGGTGGGGATGGCAAGCGCCAGCGGCTGGCCCAGCAGCGCGTGGCGCTCAACGCGTGCATCGCTGCCAAGCAGGGTGACGTTCAGGGAGAAGGGCTGCGATAAGGCTTCGCTGCCTTTCAGCTTCCAGAAAAGTAGTCCTTCCACAGGCAGCGTGGCGGTAATACGATTAAACATAAGCGGATTCCATTGGCAGCAGAGCCTTGCCGGAAGTATCGAAAAGGCTCGCAGGAGACAGAATGATCTTTTACAAGATTAAGCAGGCCCAGAGTGATCGGGGCCTGAGCAGGAAAAAAATGAAGATGTATTAATTTAACAAGCGCTTACCATCACAGAGAATGTAAGCCAGCACTGCGAAAGCCGCCGTAGCGTATTCATATGCGGCGATAATAGTGCAGACCGATCCGTAGCAATTAACTCTTTGAGTGCCTGACGCGAAAGATGAATAACGCCGGTCATACCTATAACGCACCGCTGTGTCGCTGCGGCCCTCGTTATATTTTTTAGCCCTGAGGATTAATCAGCCATACTCCTTTCCGCTCAATCCTGATTTTTTGCTGGCGAATCTGTCCATTATTGCTGATAGCAAAATCATATTCTCCCGGCGGCAGCTGAAGTGATGCAAAGCCATTTGGCGCGGGTTCCAGCACCTGCGGGCTGCCATTGAGCGCGACATCCTCTCCGTGCTGAAGCTTGATATAGATCTGCGCAACAGGTTCCGGTGCCGGTGCGGTTCTTTGTGGTGCCGGGGGTTTCGGTGGCGTTACATTGATCTCCGCCGCCTGTACTGGCGGAACGACGGTCGCCAGCGTCTGATCGGTGATCGGTGGTCCGGACGTCGTAGCAACGGGCGGCGCATCGCTGCCGCTGCCGAGCAATACGCCGACAATGATGCCCAGCACCACGCCAGCGGCAGCCAGCCCCGGCCACATATAGCGCTTCAGCAGCGCGGTAACCGTCGTTGCGCTCTCCTCCGGCTCAACCGCCACCAGCATGGTGCCCGGTTTTTCGCTCTCGGCGTTCAGGATATCGTTCAGCTCAGCAGCCGACAGCTCCATCAGCGCGGCGAATGCATCTATCGACTGCGGACGATCGACCGGATTCAGCGCCAGCGCCTTGTCGATAGCGTGCAATAGCGGCAACGAGAATCCCGCCGGACGCAGCTCCGACAGCGGCCTGTAATTGTCCTCAATACTGCGCACTACGCTCACCGGCGGCGGCGAGCCAACGATCAGCGTATGCAGCACCGCGCCCAGCGCATAGATATCGGTCCAGGGCCCCTGCTCGCTTTCGTTATTGTCGCTGTACTGCTCGATCGGCGCAAAACCGGGGCGCAGCATGGTTTCCGACTCATCAGAGAGGTTACCAATCGTCTGACGCGCCGAACCAAAATCAAGCAGCACCGGCACCCAGTTATCCTGAAGCTGGATATTATCCAGCGAGATATCACGATGCAGATATCCTTCCCGGTGGATGGTATTAATCGCGCCAAACAGCGGCGGCAGCAGGCGACGAATCCAGGCCTCATTAATCAGGTCAGGACGCGCGGCGGCAAGGCGTGACAGCGTGGTGCCGCTGTAAAACACCGTTCCCATGTAGGCGGTATCGTTTTGCACCCAGAAACGCAGGACGTGCAGCAAATTTGGATGATTAAAACGCGCCAGCAGGCGCGCCTCCTGAATAAAGCTATTAAGTCCGGCATGAAACGTCTTGCTAAAGCGCTCGCTGCGCAGCACCAGATTCAGATCGGCACCGCGTACTGCCAGTGACGCAGGCATAAACTCTTTAATGGCGATGGTGCGTTCAAGCTGATGATCCCAGGCGCGATAAACGATGCCAAAACCACCGCCGCCAATAACATCTTTAATTTCAAATTCATTAAAACGGTATCCAGGCGGCAATGCGTTGGGCACCGTCCGGTTGTTATCGTGTTCCGACATAATAGACAACTCTCTGATTGCTAAAGCTTACGCCTCGAACTGACACTGAAACTCACCCTGGTCAAAGCTGACACGCAGGTGACGATAACGCTGATCGCGAGCGCTGGCCGTAAGCAGCATCTGACTCATTTGCGGCAGCAGGGTATTGGTCAGGATGGCATCAACCATACGTCCGCCCGATTCGACTTCGGTACAACGCTGCACAACCTGGCTAATCACGCTGTCATCGATTTGCGACACGATACCGTGATTTTCTTCAAGCCGACGCTGGATGCGCTTGAGCTGCAGGCGAACAATTTCAGCCAGCATCGCATCGCTTAACGGGTAATACGGCACCACCAGCAGACGCCCAAGCAGGGCAGGCGGGAACACTTCCAGCAGCGGCCCGCGCAGCGCGGTAGCCAGCGCGTCCGGTTCCGGCAGCAGCTCAGGATCGGCGCACATTGCGCTAATTAACTGTGTCCCAACGTTTGAGGTCAGGATAATAATGGTATTGCGGAAATCGATACGGCGTCCTTCGCCATCCTCCATCCAGCCTTTATCAAACACCTGGAAGAAAATCTCATGCACGTCCGGATGCGCTTTCTCAATTTCATCCAGCAGCACCACGCTGTAGGGACGACGGCGTACCGCTTCGGTCAATACCCCTCCTTCGCCGTAGCCGACATAGCCTGGAGGTGCGCCTTTCAGCGTGGAAACAGTATGTGCCTCCTGGAACTCACTCATATTGATGGTGATAATATTCTGCTCGCCGCCGTAGAGCGACTCGGCCAGCGCCAGCGCGGTTTCGGTTTTACCGATCCCGGAAGGACCGCACAGCATAAAGACACCGACCGGCTTATTGGGATCGTCGAGCCGCGCACGTGAGGTCCGTACCCGCTTCGCAATCAGATCCAGGCCGTGCCGCTGGCCGATAACGCGCTCGTTTAACGTATCAGCCAGCTTCAGCACCGCATCAATCTCATTTTTCACCATGCGGCCCAGCGGAATGCCGGTCCAGTCTGAAACTACCGCCGCCACCACATTGCTGTCCACGGCGGCAAACAGCAGCGGCATATCGCCCTGTAGCTCGTGCAGCATCTGTTGCTTTTCTGCCAGCGCCTGCTGCAACGCCGCCAGATCCGCCTCCTCTCCGGCATACAGCTGAGCGCGCAGGTCGATAATGGCATCAACCAGTTCGCGTTCCTGCACCCAGCGCGCCTCCAGCGCCTCACGCTCGACGGCAAGCTGCGCCAATTGTGCATCCAGCTGAGCAAGGCGTTCACTCTCGCCAGCGGTCAGCTTCGCCTCACGACCGGCAATTTCGCGCTCAATTTCCAGCGCGGCAATGCGATGAAGACAATCCTCCAGCTGCGGCGGCTGCGCGCCCTGGCTGACGGCTACGCGGGCGCAGGCGGTATCCAGCAGCGCCACCGCCTTATCGGGCAGCTGGCGTGCCGGAATATAACGATGGGAGAGTTTAACCGCCGCGCTAACCGCCTCATCCAGCAGCAGCACGCGGTGATGACTTTCCAGCGTGCTGACGGTGCTGCGCAGCATCAGCAATGCTTTTTCTTCATCCGGCTCGTGCACCTGTACCGTCTGGAAACGACGGGTCAGCGCCGGATCTTTCTCGATATACTT
The DNA here is from genome assembly GCF_009914055.1 of Mixta intestinalis. Classification (NCBI taxonomy): domain Bacteria; kingdom Pseudomonadati; phylum Pseudomonadota; class Gammaproteobacteria; order Enterobacterales; family Erwiniaceae; genus Mixta; species Mixta intestinalis. The sequence continues at coordinate 4,608,234 of NZ_CP028271.1, read as the reverse complement.
TTTATACTCCGCCCAGGTGGTGGCCCCAATGGTACGCAGCTGACCACGCGCCAGCGCCGGTTTCAGCAGGTTGGCGGCGTCGCCGGTGCCTTGCTGACCGCCCGCGCCAACCAGCGTATGAATTTCATCAATAAACAGCACGATGGGCGTCGGGCTCGACTGCACTTCGTTGATCAGCGCCTGCAAACGCGCCTCAAATTCGCCTTTCATGCCGGCTCCCGCCTGCAACATGCCGATATCAAGCAGCCAGAGCTGAACATCCTGCAACGGTGGCGGCACCTCGCCTGCGGCAATGCGCAGCGCCAGCCCCTCCACCACTGCGGTTTTACCCACGCCCGCCTCGCCGGTTAACAGCGGATTGTTCTGACGGCGGCGCATCAATATATCCACCATTTGCCGGATTTCTTCATCACGTCCGGCAACGGGATCGATTTTTCCTTCACGCGCACGCGCCGTCAGATCCTGCGCATACTGCGCCAGCGTGCTCTTTTGCTGCGGCGCAGCGTTCAGATTTTCCGTCTGAGCGGCGGCCTGCTGCGCCTCTTTACTGTTGGCGAAAATCGTTTCGAACTCTTCAACCAGCAGATCGGCGCTCAGACGGCTAAACTGCGACGAAATACTTTTCAGCACGTTAGCGAGGTTGAACGTTTTCAGGATGCCGATCAGTAGATGACCGCCGCGAATCTGCGTTACGCCAAACTTCAGCGATCCATAAACCCAGGCGCGTTCTACCGCGTTATCGATATGTTCGGAAAGATCGGAAACCGCGCTGGCACCACGCGGCAGACGATCGAGCGCGGCAACAATATCGCGCGTCAGCGTATCTTCATCCAGTGAATAGTGACGAATCAGCTGCTGTAAATCACCGTCCTGATGCTGCATAAGCTGATGCAGCCAGTGAACCAGTTCCACATAAGGGTTACCACGCAGCTTACAAAAAGCCGTCGCGCTCTCCAGCGAAGCAAAAAGTAATGGGTTTAGTTTGCCGAATAATACGGCGCGGCTTATTTCTGACATAATGTCCTCTGAGAAAATTAATTGTATGGAATTCCTTAAATAAGCGAAATGCTGCGTAGTTAAAGTTTCTGTCTTTAACTTTATTTAATTTTTAAAAGGCAAACAGTAACAGCATAAACATCAACATATAAACGCGAACTGTCCGGCGGCCCTGAATTTAAAAACCACCGTCGATCTACGCCCGGTTGAAAATAAATCAACAGATTGCATCCGGCATAAAAATAAAAAAACAATAACTTTACCGACAACATCAGGATGCAAATTATCTAATTTAATTATTATTAAAATGGTTATTATTAAAAATGAAAAAGTATAGTTCAAAGCGGTTATGAAATTAGAGGGCGTTACGCAATTGGCCGCTTATTTTCCCGGATAATATTTAACATCATTAATCTGGCGATATCATCCTTACGCGTATAAATAGTATTTTTTCTGCTAATTTTCGGGATTAAACACCAGATCGCCACGCGGCTGCGGCGTCGGCTGATAACCGATCCAGCTACTGTACCCCAGGCGCGCCTCTCCGCCCAGCGTAGCGCCGCTGACCTCCGCGCTTGCCAGCACCAAACGTGCTTCCCAGACATATTCCACGCCCAGATACTGACGCACCCAGTCACGCAGCGCTTTGGCATGTCGCTCGCCGGGCAGAAACGCGTTGTAACGTTCCAGCGACAGCGGGCCAATATTGATACGCAGCTTATGCTGCACGTCGCGTACCGCTATGCCAAGAAAGGTGGTTTCACCGAGGCGCGGCATCTGACGCCCGGTAGCCAGACGTGCACGCTCGCGCGCGTCGAGCGTCAGCCACTGCGCGACATTCTGCTCAATGCGCACCGGTACGCCAAAATAGTGCTGGAGCACCTTCTCCAGCCCTTCTGCGTCCCGTCCGTGTCGGCTGAGGTGGCCCGCCATCATCAGGCGGGCATGTTCACTCAGACAGCCTTTGGTTCGCTGGGCGGGCTGTCCCATCCCGATCAGACAAGCAAGGTAACGGTCGAAACGCTGCCCGTCGGCGCGGTCGAGCGATACCGTCGGCTGCGCATCGGCCCAGGCGCGATAAAACAGCAGCGTCAGCCGATGATGGAACAGATCGGCGAAGGCCGTCAGGCTGGAATCCTGATAGTGATACACCCGCTCGCGCGCGTACTCGGTCATATGGATCGGCAGCGGACCGTTCGGGCCAAACAGACCGAAACTCAGAATCGATACATCGTGCAGCGGGCTACCTTCCCGTGCGCTAACCGCCGAAAGCGTAGACGGCGCGAAGGCCAGAGAAGGCGTCTGGCCGATACGCAGCGGCTCATGGCGCGGCTGCGGTGCGCGTCCCAGCGGATATTTTTCGCCACCCTGAGCATCAATACGCCGCAGCAGCTGAAAGAGATCGTAGCGCCAGGGGGTCTGTATCAGCCCGTCCCAAAAGCCATCCGGCAGGCGCTGTAAAATTCGCACCCGTTCGTTAGCCTGACTCATATCAACGCCCTTTTACCCATGCGCGGCGGCCAGTATCCGACCTCGCCGCGTTGCTGGCTGGTCAGCGTCATTTCGGTAAAGCTGTTGATGGCAACCAGCCGCGAAAAGAGCCGCTCCAGTACGCTGCCGAACAGCCACGGGCTGCTGCCAGAAAAAGCCTGCTCGTCAACCTGTAGCTCGATGCCGATGCCACGCGCAAAAACAATCGGACCGGGTTCCGGCACGCGACGATGCACCGGACGGAGCTGGCAGTGCCGAATCCCGTCAATCTGTCGCGCAATAGAGGCTTCCGCCAGGTTGGCATACAGCCCCAGCATCTGACGCAGCGCGGCGGCCCCTTCGCCATCATCGCTGTCCATCAGGCTGAGGTAATTCATCTGTAGATGGCTGATTAAGCGCCAGGTCGTCAGCCCTTCCGCCAGCGCCGGACGCGGCGGCGTCGGCCCTTTACGCATCGTCAAGCCGGAGGCGGGCACCGAATCGGGCAGTTTAAAGCCATGACGATCCTGCTGAAGCAGCATCAGCGGTAGATCGCGGCTGGTACAGAGCACTTCCGCCGTGATATAGCGCAGCTCCTCATGCCAGGGCGAATGCAGTTCATCCACCAGCGACAGAAAAACCTCGGAGCCGATATAGCCGGTACGTGCGCCGTAGCGCTGCGCATGTTCCGACAGCGTGCGCTGCTCGCGCCGCAGAGAGAAGTAAGCGCCGTAATCGCCGCTGTCATGGCTGTAGGTGCTCCAGAACGGGCGGAAGACCTGCTCTTCGCGCTGCCCTTCGCCAGAACCATACAGTTTTTGCACCGAGTAAACTTCATAGTCGAGCGGACGAATATTATCGACCACCAGATGATATTCATGATTGCTTTCGCTGAGCTTCTGGCGCTCCGCCACGCGTGGAAACAGGTTGATCACCGGCGTGCAGTGCAGCGCCAGGTGGCTGCTGTCTACCACGCGCTCCAGCGCGGCATCGGCTTTATCCAGCAGCAGCACGATTTCAAACTCGCGATCGCCCTCTTCCACCAGACGCAGCAGCGGGCGCAGCTGACCAATGCTGATAAACTGGAAGCGCGCCGGGAAAGCGAAATACTCATGCAGCAGACGATAGCCGTCAAAGTTACGCAAATCGTTTGGCAGCAGCGCCTGCTCCGGCTCGAAGCCCTCCTGCCTCAGGGCATCATCATGCAACAGCTGGCGGCGCGGCGATTTGCCCACCGTCTGACAGAAAATGCCGACGGTATGCTGCATAATCAGCTCCAGCAGCTTAAGCGCCTCAATATCAGGGCCGCTGAGGAAAAAGACCAGCCGATCGAAATCAAGGTTATCGAGCGCGGTGGTACTTTCACAGCGCAGCCGTATGCGCAGCGCGCTAACCGCACCGCGCTGGCTCAGCCCCATCTGCCCCAGCGGAATATCCGCCGGTACACCGCCCAGCTCTACCTGGGCAATATTCAGCGGCAGCAGTGTGACCTCATGCGCCGTCGCGTAGCTACAAACCACGCCGTTTTTCTTCAGCAGCTGGCTATCCAGCATGGTGCCACGCGCCACGCGAAAACCGCGATTGATATCCCCTTTACTGCTGTCAGGATGCAGCTCAGCAATCGCCATCGATGGCGTAGGTGCCAGATAACCGGGTGCGATCATCTCCAGTAAACGCTGAGAAAAACGCGGAAACTCGGCATCCATTTTTAGCTGAACGCGTGAGGTAAGAAAGGCAAAGCCCTCCATCATACGTTCAACGTACGGATCGGTTACCTCAATGCCCTGCATGCCAAGACGCCCGGCCACTTTTGGGTAGCGCTCTGCAAATTCCGCTCCCAGCTCTCGCAGATACGCCAGTTCGCGGTTGTAGTATTCGAGCAGTTTACTTTCCATGCTTAACCTACATCTTTCAGCTCAAAATAGCCGTTTTCCAGATCCACATCGGTGCGGAACAGAAACTCCAGCGGATAAGGCACGCACCACAGACGGCCTTTAATTTCAATCGACAGAACGTTGTGCAGGTCGAGGGATTTGGTATCGGAGATACAGCGCACCTGTAAGCCCTGCGGTAAAATACGCGGCTCAAAATTAACGATCGCCTCGGTCAGCTTGCTCTGGACATCGTTCCATTCAATATCTGACATACGTTGTCCCGCCAGCGGCGAAACGCCGAAGTTCAGCACCGAGCGGCGTACTTCGGCAAACGCGTCCAGATCGTGCTGCGCTTCGTTGTTAATGGTGTTGAACAGCCATTGCAGATCGCGCAGCACATGACGCCGAAGCGTACTGTGCGAAATCAGCCGCTGGCTGGCGCTCTCCTGACGCTTAGCAGGCTCAAGATCCGTCAGACGATCCAGCAGCGACGGCTGTAGCTTATCGCGCACGTTGAGGCTGCTTTGATCCTTGCGATGACGATAGCCGCCACGCAGCAGCTCGCCACTGTCGCCGTGCTGGCGTTTGTCGTCGTTACGCATCGACCATATCGCTGGCAGCGAAAGTCAGCGTCTCCAGGCTTAACAGCGAAAACTCATCTTTATCATTGAGAAACACTTTTTGCCCCTGGCCAATATAGTGCTGCTGCCCATCGTCCAGCGGCTGCCATTCGGTCAGGCACGCCAGCCGCAGCGCATCTTTCGTCTCTGCGGTGAAGGGATAGCGCACCGGCACCTGACACACCTGCTCGTTTCCATCCACCAGCCGCACCAGCGTATGCCGCCACACCAGATCGGTTACGCTAACCGGTGCCTGAAAGCGCATCTCGACGATGGCGCTGAACGGCACCCAGAAATAATTGCCATTCACCACCATTTCGCAGATCGGGCCAAGACGGCTATCTCCATCCGCCAGCCAGCCGAAAGGCTGCGCCTGTTCCTCATCCCGCATCAACGCGCTGCCTGGGTTTAACGCCGCTTCCTCCAGCGCGGCGTTGCGCAACGCTTCAGCCCGCTCCCGTTCGCCGTGAAGATCGGCCTGCAACGCGGCGAGCAGCTGTTCCGCCCAGCGCCAGGCATCGCCCGGCATACGTGGCTGCGCCTGTCCGGCAAAAACCGCCGCGCGTTGTAGCTCACCGCAGATCGCCTGCTCCAGCAGCGTAACGGTTGGCTGTGCCTGCGGCTTCAGCGCCAGCCAGGGCTTAAGCTGCGTCTGCGCACGCGTCCAGTTCCCCGCCAGGCAGAGTAGCTGTACAAAAGCGGCTCGCAGATCGGCATCACCCGGCGCGGCCTTAATTTGCGCCTCGACATGCGTCAGCGTTTCATCCAGCGACCTTCCCGCCAGCAGTTGATTTAAAGAATTCATCACGCTCTCTCCCGGTAAGTTATTTGATAGTGCGCCAGGCTCCAGCAGCCGGATCTTTCAGCTGTGGATGCAGTTCATCCACCAGCAACAGCGTTAACGGCGCGTCGCTGAGATAGCCGATCCAGACCTTACGCACCTCGCTCAGGCGCGCCTTTAGCGCGCTTTCATCGTTTTCTTCTTCCGGGCTGATCTGCACCGCTACCGCACCGGTTGCCTGCCAGCTGTTAAGGCTGGAGGACCAGGGCAGAATCATCCAACTCTGCGGCGAACGCTCATCCGCCAGCACCATTCGCTCGTTGTTAACGGTGGTGATTTGCAACGCATGTTTGTCGCTGTTCGCCACCAGTCCAATAACCGGGAAGCCGTCAAGAAAGGTGACGGGCTGTTGCTTTTCCTCGCCGTGTTCGAGGCGCACCAGCTGGCTTTGCCCGCTCAGCCAACCATCTGCGTTACAGGTTAATTCTTCCGTTTCCGGGATAAACAGGGCGGCGGTACGATCCTCTTCGCGCCACCAGGTACGGAAATAGCAACCATCAAGCAGGCTGAACTGTAGCCAGGGCGTGGTATCCGCTAACGGCGAAAGCGCTTCCGGTCGAATCACAGGCGTTTCCGCAACGACCTTGACTCTCCAGCCACTGGCTTTTTCCGCTGTCCCTGTCGCCAGCTTTCTGCCCAGCGCATCTTCCGTTTGCCAGTTCAGTGTTTTTAGCTTGCTACAGTCACGCACCATCAGCGCGCCGACTTTCGGCAGAAAATCATTCAACACGGTAGGCGATTTATCGCCTTTTAATACGATGCGCAGCGGCACCTGACGCGCGCACCAGTCCTGCGCGTCCTGCCCTCTGACGTTATCGATCCACACATCGAGATTTTTGGTACGGGAAGAGGCAATGTTGTAGTTTTGCGCCCAGGTGCTGGAGGCCATCAGCAGTGTTAACACGCCGGTTAACCAATATTTCATAACGTTCCTTTGTCTAATTATTAATCGCGAAGAGGGATAAACTGCGCCGCTTCAGAGAGGGAATGCAGCAGCGTAGTGTCCTGTGGCGATCCGATCCAAACGGCCAGAGCACTGTAGTTGTCCTGCTCTCCTTCCTGCTGTTCTTCATTATTTTTTATCGCCTGATGCATCAGCGTCAGCCACTCTTCCGGGGTTTTGACCATATGCAGCGACTGCTGCATCTGCTGCTGTGAAACGCCGTGCCAGAAGCCATCAGTACAGAGCAAAAACGCATCGCCATCTTCAAGCGGTACGATATCGCTGTAGCTGGCATCGCGTTCCTCATCGCCCATGCCCAGCGCGAAATAGAGCAAATTGCTGTTAATTCCTTCGGTTTGATGCCCGGCATCCTTCATTTGCTGGATCAGGCTGTGATCGGTGGTGACGTAATAGAGATAGCCGCGTCGGAAGAGATAGAGGCGGCTGTCGCCCGCGTGCGCCCAGCAGGCCAGCTGATAATCGCGATCGATAAACAGGCTGACCAGCGTGGTGCCCATACGGCTGTAGTCGCGTTCTTTTTTCTGCTGCTGACGAATTGCCCGATTGGCATTGTTAACGTACAGCCGAATCTGCTGCGCATCGAGATGCTCCGCGCCGTCAAACTGCTCAATAATGGTGTTACGCGCCAGCTTCGCAGCCAGGTCGCCACCGGGAAAACCGGCAACGCCGTCGCAGACGACAAAACAGGCTGAGCGATCGCCCACGATATCGCCGGTCTGATCCTGGTTGCTCTCGCGCGATCCCTGATTCGACATTGAGGCAAGGGTGATATTCATCATTCGTCCGTGGAGGTCTGTGAATCTTTATACTGGTTAACTTCCATGTCGTAAGCGTGCAAAAAGGCTTCGCCGAACAGCGTGTGGAAGTCATCTTCAATTTCGCCAGCCGTTTCGTTATAGCGACGGGTAAAATATTCCCACAGCGCCGCCTTACGGCTGCCGCGCAGCGACAGGCGTGAGGTGACGCCTTCCTGACGGGCCTCCTCTTCCAGCTGCTGCGGATTAAACGATTGCAGCATCGCCGCAATAATCGCGCGGATACCGGCGATCATGCCCAGCTGGTGCGCCTGCAAGTCGACCAGCGCATCGCGCACCGCCTGCTTTGGCGGCATAAAGCCTGGCATACGGCTACCGAACATCTGCATCAGCACGGTTTTTCCCGATGGCAACAGCTTGAACGGGTTATTCGCATCATCAAGAATGACGGTCATATCTGCCTTAACGCCGCGCTTAAGGATCGATCGCGACGACAGCAGCGCTACCGTCCCCTGCGAGAACATGCCGAGCATCTGCCCCAGCTGTTGCATATTTTCCCCATCAAAATGCGGCGTGGGCTGCATATCGTTCAGCCCCATGCCATCCAGCAGCGCCTGTAACAGTTCGCCCTGGAGCGTTTCACCGCTGGCGGAAGTTGGCTGTGGCTGTTTGCTGGAGGTAGAAACCGGATCGATACGCAAGCGCCCTTTCGGCGGCGGCGCGGCACTGCGCTGTACCGCCTGCGGCGTCGGCAATGTAATACCGCTGTAGTCCGGGGCTTCAGGCGCTGGTGGCGCAGAGGGCTCGAAATCCGTTTCTGTCTGTGCCGCCACAGAAGGCGCATACGGCGACACGTCCGGCTGCGGTTTATTCATCGCACCAGCGTCTTTGGCTGCGGGCGGTGGCTCATCAAGAAACAGCGGCGAACCGCTGATATCACCCAGACCGCTGAACAAATCCGTTTCAGGCGCGGAAGTGACCGGCGCGGCGACCGGTGTTTCCTCCGGTGGCGGCATATAGATGACCGACGGTGCCGCGTTCATTTCCGGGGAGGCGGCTGACGGCTCGTCATCAGGATGTGACAGCGGCACCGCACCGCTCATCATCAGGCCAAGCGGATCGTCACTGTCTAGCTGAGACGAGGCGGCAGCGCCAGCACCAAACAGCGCCAGCGGATCGCTATCCTCCGTTTTGCTTTCCGGCTGCGGCATTTTTTCAGCCGGGGACTGCATTAAGGTGCTGGGCGTGCTGTCATTAAAAATGCTGTCTGATTGAAACAGCTCATCTTTTTCGAACAGTGAATCAGGCGTTTTATCACGACGATCGAGGCTAAGGGATTCCATGGCCTCAAACTGCGCCAGCGGATTTTCCGGATTACGATTTTCCGCCTGTGGTGCAGTCAGTGGATGCGCGCCATCCAATGCCGCGACTCCGTCAGCGGGACTGGCGGAGATGCTGTCAGATATAGAGAACTCTTTTGCCAGGCTATCCCAGATTTCGCTGGGCACTGCTGCCGTGTTGCCAACAGGCTCCGCTGGCGCAGCTTCAGGCTGAGGCATAACCGATGCCGTCGGTGCCGGATTCGGTTCTGGTGCGATCGCCTCGTCTGCCAGGTACGCTAACGGATCGGCAATTTGCGCTGCGGGAGCAACTGTCGGTTCAGTTGCCTGCGCTATTGGACGAGCCGTCTGAGCTGCCGGACGAGCTAAAGGATCGGCAACCTGTGCCGCTGGACGGGGTGCCTGTTCAGTGGCTTGCGCTATTGGACGAGCCTGCGGCGCTGCGGCCTGTGCCACAGGGCGGGCTATGGGTGCAGCGCCCTGAGCGGTAGGTTGCCTCGCAGCGGCAGGATCGCTAACCAGGAGACGATATTCATCAATGCCGAGAATATCGCCATCCTGTAATTCAACCTCACGACCGCGCTCCAGCGGAATATCATTCAGCTCAACGCGCGTCACGTTGCCACGGTTGGTAATTCGGCATTCGCCAGCGGCACTGACATGCACAATCGCCTGCAAACGCGATATTGTGCGGTCGTTATCGGGCAGCACCAGGTTGTTATCTACCCCACGGCCAATCGTGCCGCCGGGCGGTGAAAAATCACAGCTACTTTGCGGCGGCTGGTGCCCCGGTTTAATCGTTATAATCGTAAAGCGCATAACCGTTTCCTGCGTTTGAGATATTGGCGTTCAAACCGCGCGGGTCTTAATAAAACCAGCGAGGTTTGAATAGCGATATGAAAATCACGGTATTGTCGTTAGAAATGGCACAAAGAGTAATGTACAAAAAAGCAAAGTTTATTTAGTAAAGCAGCGCCAGTTTTTAGGCATAGTTTTTATCTAAAAAAACGCTGCCCGGCAGACATCTAAATTTAATACACTAAAAAAGTGCATAAACCATTATGGCTATAAAAACCAGTAAAAAAGAAACAGTTCGCCACTTACGTCTTTTCTCAAAAATAAAGAGTATTAACTGGGATAACATCAAGACTAAAAACAACAGAAAATTAATAACTTTGCTATTTTTTGAGTTATCTATTATTGAGCCAGAAACCACAGAAGGATCTATCTCACTCATCCATGAGTATTTATCTACAGATAACAAACAAAGAGCTACCAGGCCAATCACATAGAAAAGCAATAAAAATATCTTATAACGACCTTTCATCTTAGCCTTCTGGTATTCAAAATTAACTTTAGAAGAAAATATAAATAATTGTCAGTCTTCATAAAATTTTAAATCTTTAATTAAAGTTCTTTTACCAGCGTAAAACGTTGACAGGTAGCTCAACCTAAAAATAAAAAACCGTCATCTGCTAATTGGCTTGTGCCATTAAATTACTGACGCGAGCAACCATCTTCCCTTCAATACAGCGTCGATCATCTTTGCATTGATTTCTCTCAGCAAGCCACTCTCGCTGTTCTTTGTTAAGAGCTGATAATGATTCAGTAACGTCAACACCGATATTTTTTATCTGGAATTCCACTATCTCATAGGCAGCAGCAACGCTACGATCCCAGGCAGCTAAATCAAAGGATTTACAGATAGTTTTTGCAGTAATGTTTTCTGCATCCTGGCAGTTGAAAGAAGGCTCTACGGGTGTACCAGGCAATACTTTTTGTAATTTCAGTAATGAATTATCATCCCAGTTGATAAGCATTGTGTGTTTGTCCAGCATTGCCAGCCAATTGCCTGTATTTTCAACTGAAGGGCCAACGATACCGCTGGAGCAGTTAATCAAAAAAGGTATAACACTACTGTTTCCCTGCTCCTCTAATAAATAATCTTTTGCTAAATCTACCCGTCCTTCCTGTCCGGTAGTTAAAGCCAATAGTTTATTGAGCGAGGTTTCAGACTGTGGAATTAATACCGGGCGCTCGCAGCCAGGATCGCTTAGGTATTTACCCGCGATTTTTTCATGTGTAAAGGTTAGCGTTCGCCCAATCAGCATGGGATCTTCGACTGAAACAGATGAGCGACTTGTTCGTTGAGTATCAATGTGTACGCTTTGAACCTGCCACTTACCAACAAAATTATCAATGTATATTTCCGCTGCTTGTACTGAGGCAGTATAAATAAACGACATTAAAACTAAACATTTGGTATTAAAACAACTTAGCTTACTCGGCATAAATACTATTCCTGGTAAAAAAACAAATCATAGTAATCTGTTAGGTACTTTTTTTATTTTTTCCAAAGACAGGGCGACTGGTTAACAATGCGTGCATCTAATCTTCTTATCGCTCTATTAAATTATGTTGTTCTCAAAGAGGCCATATAAGCATAATAGGATTATATAAATTTCATAATAAATAGCAGCATTCAAAAAAATAACTTTATTATCATAGATTTATAAAATTTATTATAAGTACGATTACTTTAACAAATAAACATATTACATAGAAAAGGCGAAATCTATTTATTTAAGTGACACCATACCGCCAAAGCACAATTAAAATTCAGCTAAAATAGAAGCTTAATGATTATTTTAATTTTTTACAAATAGTAATTTAATAGCATCTAATTAATTAGATGTCGCCTCGGTTTATTTTAATCGATAGCTAGTTATTTATTTTCTACATATCCTTTTCCATTTATCAAATTTCTCAAATCTTTAATGGTTTTTATACCTTCCGATCCAAATCTATTTGTAAGTTCATCATCGACAATCAAATGCTCCTCATTGATTTTAAAGATGACTGTCTCATAGCCAGTAGCATTTGGGGAGCCGATTTTATATATAACAGCCAATATATTCCTGTTATCATAGGGGATCAAACTTACTGCTTCAGTATTTAAGCAAGTTTCAGCTTCCCAATTACCGTAACCAATTGTCGGTATCAGTTTTACAGTTTTTTCTTTGCCACTAACCCAACCAACAAAACAAACTGTATCATCATTCGCATTAAAGCCTTTTCCTGCAATAAAGACGCCTACCGTATTGTTATTATCTTTTATCTGAAAACTCTGCTTATCAATCGGCACGCCCCCTAAAATATTAGAGTTTTTTGCAGCAGCAAAAATTTCTTTTTCATAAACAGATGGATCAGTTGTATTAATTTTTATTTCTGAAAAAACCGTAAACGGAAGGAATAATGACAGCATAATTAGTATTTTTTTCATATGTTCACCTTAGTAAGAATTTAATTCCAAAGCCAATCTATAATTGCGAGCCATTTTAACATCATAGTTATTTTCTTTATACTTTGGACCATTATAAATAGCAGCAAAAGTGGCCCATTGCTTATTTTGCAAAGCATATTTCAAAGAGGGTGTGTTAAGAATAAAATTTATAAAAGCATCCAGTTGTCCTTCTATTGTATTCATTGCCTCTATAAATGACTCAATATTATGATGCCCTGCTTTTTTATAATTATTCCCCATTATTTGGAATGCTCCCCAAGAAGCTGATCTTAATGCGGCATTTTTATCAAGCTTAATAGCCTCGTATAATTTTATATATTGCTCACTATATTTACCATAGCCTCCCGCACTTTTATGAGAAATTTTAGGGTTAGAGTCATATTTCCCTTTTGTCAAACAATGAAAATAATGTCGCTCATACAAAATAATTGGACGCCCTTTTTCATCAAAAGCACCTCTCGGTGTTTCGGAAAGAACAACTGCCTTTATAGCAGCTACTTCGCAAGATAGAATTCGTGCAGCCTTTACGTATTGATCATGGCTGATACTGTTAGCCCGAGGACTATTATCCATGTTTGTATGAAAAGAAGAATGTAAAACCAAATTTCTCATTGTTATTCCGTTGGGAGAAATAACTCCATCAGGCTGAAGGAGTTTAACCACTTCCTTTTGAAACATGATTATTCTAGCGATAGTTTTTTGACCAATAGCTCCATCAACCACTAACTTAGTTCCCGGGGTTGTTATTTTGCTATTTTTATTCAGCAAAGTTTGTACTGTAATAACATCCCCATATAAATTACGCTGACCTTTCCCTACTGACTCATTAATTCTGGCCATATGTTTAACCTCTTATAAAGAAAATATTAGATGAAGCACCTTCTCCTATGAGAAGGTGCCGACAGATTACATCTCTTTATTTTCTTTAATATTCCAGCCTGCACTGCTTTCAGCACCTTTACCACCGGAAGCAGTTTGTTCCCAATATTGTTGTTTCACACGAGATGCCTGGAACGTGTAGTTAACACCGACCGTATCACCGTTATCTGCACCGGTATACTCGATATTTGTAACCAAGACATCTTCAAGTGTAATACGCGCGTATTCTACCTGTTGACCACCAGCTTTACATACTGATACTTCAACTTTAGTAAGGTGTTTTCCGCTAGAACAATGTTTTAAAATTGCAGTAGTTGATTTATCAATTAAAGCAGTAACTTGTAAATCCTTAAAGTTTACTTTCCCTGCACCACCTCCGCCGCCGACAGCCATATTACCTGGCTGAGCAGCGCCCCAGGAAAAAGAATTGATATCCGTCCATCCTTTATGATTTGAGTCCTGCGACTCACCGGTAACGCCATCAACTTTCATGAACATATCAATAGCCATAAAACTTCACTCCTTTTGTAAAGTATTTATTCAGTTAATATATAAACATGGCAATTAAAAATGCATTTAAAAAAAACACATTCGCATTTGCCTGGTTTCCGCACAGAAATAAATATCTATGCAAAATCTTTAATTAAACAATTTAGTTTTGTGTGTATTGTAATCAATAAGTGTGCATTTTTATAATTGTTGGTCATTATCAGATATGGTTAGGAAAAAACCATGAAAGAGCAATATCTTATTTTTTATCTCAGCCATACTTACGTAAATAGTATTAAAATGCATATTTAGCCACCTCATATAAATATGGGTAACTCTATGAAAATAACATTTATATACTCAATATTTTTATCTTTGTTATTATTTTTTATATGCAGCATCTAATTTTATTTTAGATATATATTTTTCTTTAACTATGGTGAGGTTAGTCCTCATGAACTCGGTTATATGGCAGACGAATTATTAATTATCACTATAATTACTATGGCGGCTAAATTCACATACAGAAAGATAAAATTTAAAAATTATTTTTAGATTTTATCTTCTCACTTACATAGTAAAAACCACTATTCATAAGGCATATTATTTAACTGGTAAATTCTGTCTTTATTTAATTTTTCTATGCAACCTTTTTTGATTACTTCATAAGCAACAGATTGTACCTCAGCGATGAATGCCTCTATTTTACATTGTCCATCACGATACTTTAACCATCCTGTTTGAGAATCGTGAAGTAATAACAAATGTTCTGCCAGTAAATTTTTATCTACCTCCAAAGAAGCGGTAATTCTTTCCCTTGCCTGGGTATAAGCCTGATGTAGTTCTGCCTCAGCCCCCTTTGCCGCCTGAATTTTGCAGCTTACGTCAGAATTGTTTTCCCCGGTCTGGTATTGATTAGCACTGAAAGCGCTTAAAGAAACGAATAAAAGAGAACTAAGTAGCACGGTTGATATTTTCTTCATGTTATTTATCTAATTTCATAGGTTATTATTTACTAACCTGCTGATAAAAAGCCGGATTACAGAAAACAGTCTGGTAGCATTATTTTCAGGTTTATACGAAAACCTGCAAATCACTAATTTTAGCGCCGGGCGTTGCCGCCCGGCTCTTTAGTTACGCATCGTTGGTTTTCAGTGAAGGCAGTTTAGAAACCAGGCGCAGCGAAACGGTTAACCCTTCCAGCTGATAGTGTGGACGCAGGAAGAATTTCGCAGCGTAGTAGCCAGGATTATCTTCGATTTCCGTAACCATCACTTCCGCCGAAGCCAGCGGCTTACGCGCTTTGCTTTCCTGCGAAGAGTTGGCCGGATCGCCATCCACATAATTCATCACCCAGTCGTTCAGCCAGCGCTCCATATCTTCGCGTTCGCGGAAAGAACCAATTTTGTCGCGCACGATACACTTCAGGTAGTGAGCGAAGCGGCAGCAGGCAAACAAATATGGCAGACGAGCGGCAAGACGCGCATTGGCGGTAGCATCGGCGTCGTGATACTCAGCCGGTTTCTGCAAAGACTGCGCGCCAATAAATGCAGCAAAGTCTGAGTTCTTGCGATGCACCAGCGGCATAAAGCCGTTTTTTGCCAGCTCGGCTTCACGGCGATCGCTGATGGCGATTTCCGTCGGGCACTTCATGTCCACGCCGCCATCATCGCTGGGGAAGGTGTGACACGGCAGGTTTTCCACCGCTCCCCCCGATTCCACACCGCGAATAGAGGTACACCAACCGTACTCTTTGAACGAGCGGTTGATGTTAGCCGCCATCGCGTAAGCGGCGTTGGTCCAGGTATAGTTACTGTGGTTCGCGCCCTCGGTTTCTTCTTCAAAATCGAAGCTGTCCACCGGATTGGTACGGATACCATACGGCAGACGCGACAGGAAGCGCGGCATCACCAGCCCCAGGTAACGCGCATCTTCCGACTCACGCAGGCTGCGCCAGGCAGCATATTCGGTGTTCTGGAAAATCTTGGTCAGATCGCGCGGGTTCGCCAGCTCCTGCCAGGTTTCCATCTGCATCACACTCGGTGCTGCACCGGTAATAAACGGACAGTGCGCCGCCGCGCCAATGCGCGCCATCTCGCTCAGCAGTTCCACATCCGGCGGGCTGTGATCAAAATAGTAATCACCAACCAGGCAGCCAAACGGCTCGCCGCCGAACTGCCCATATTCTTCTTCATAGATTTTTTTGAAGATCGGGCTTTGATCCCAGCCTACGCCTTTATAGCGTTTTAGCGTACGTCCCAGCTCCTGCTTAGAGATGCTCATAAAGCGGATTTTCAGCATCTCATCAGTTTCAGTATTATTAACCAGATAGCTCAGCCCGCGCCACGCGCCTTCCAGCTTCTGAAAATCTTCGTGATGAATGATCTGGTTAACCTGACGCGATAGCTTTTCATCGATCTCAGCGATCAGCGACTGAATGGTGCGGTAAGCGTCGTTAGAAACGGTGACGCTGTTTTCCAGCGCCTGCTGCGCCAGCGTTTTCACCGCGCTTTCTACCGCAGCGCGCGCCTGGTCGCTTTTCGGACGAAACTCTTTGTTCAGCAACGCGCTGAATTCATCCTGGCTCCAGGTTTGCTGCTGTGCCTGTTGCTGTTGCTGCTGTTGTTGATGTCGTTGCTGTGATGATTTGCTCATAATTATTCCTCATCACCTTTTGCTGCTTCATCCGATTTCGCCAGATGCCCCAGCGACTTCAGCAACGTGGGGTCCTGCAAAATTTTTGCGATCAGCTCCTCCGCGCCGTTTTTACCGTCCATATAGGTCAGCAGGTTCGAAAGCTGAGTACGGGCTTCCAGCATTTTATTTAACGGCTCGACTTTGCGTGCAACCGCATCCGGCGAGAAATCTTCCATGCTTTCGAATGTCAGATCGATATTCAGCCGCCCTTCATCAGTCAGGGTATTTTCTGCCTGGAAAGCGACACGCGGTTTCAGCGCCTTCATACGTTCATCAAAATTGTCGATATCAATTTCAAGGAATTTGCGTTCATCAACGCTCGGCTGCGGATCGACCGGTTTACCCACCAGGTCAGCCATTACGCCCATAATGAACGGCAGCTGGATCTTGCGCTCTGCGCCATAAATCTCCACGTCGTACTCAATCTGTACGCGCGGAGCGCGGTTGCGGGCGATAAATTTTTGCCCGCTGGATTTTGCTAATGCCATGATGCTCTCCATCGGATTTGCGCGGTAAAAAGTTAGCAGCAGGCGCGCTTGCCAGACTGCCGTAGAGGGGGCTGCGGCTTACTTATTCGCGGCGGCCAAACAGATTTTCCAGCTGCTGTACGCCATCGGGCGCAAGGTCGCGAATCATTTCCATAAAATCGAGTTCGATAACCCGCTGGACTCGTTCGATCATTAGCGGAGCCGGATGGCTGGGCTCGTAACGGGAAAAATAGTTTTTTACTTTTTCCAGCATTAGCTGCGCTTCAGATCGCGAATTAATTTCACAGCTACGCCAGTCGGTATGCGCCTGCGGCTGTGGCGCGGCTGGCACACTGGCTTTCGGTGCAGAAGGCGCTGCGGCTTCACCGCCGGTTACGGTTGCCAGCAGCGCACCTAAGTCTGTTGTTTGACACGCCTGAGCTACCAGACTGATGGTTTTCTGTAGCTGTCCCATCTCTGGCACGCCGCTTTCACCAAGGTGCTCAGTCAGGGTTTCGCGAATTGTTTGCAAACGCTCACTTATCTGCAATATCGCTTCAATACCGGGTTGTTCGCCCCGTGCCAGCTCATCGCTCAGCCTGGGGCGTCCGCCGGGATAGTCAGGAATTTCAACTTTGCTACCGTCCAGCAGCGAGCAGGCGTCGCGCAGGGAGATTTGATCGACCGCGGTGCGTAAAAGCGGGGCCTGACGTAGCGCAGAGGTCAGCGTCGATTTATCACCCAGCGCCGCCAGCGCGTTGATGCGATAGAAAGGATCGTGCTCACCGTCTTCCTCCAGCAACGGCCAGAGCGGTTCCCAGTAAAGCAGCAGCGACTGCTCGATCAGCTTCAGGCCGCTGGCATAGCCCGGCAGCCCTTTCATCTGCGTCCAGGCGTGAGTAAGCGCTAACATCACCCGCAGGTCTTTGGTGCGGGAAAGCAGATCGGTCGCCAGCCGTTCAACTTTGTTCCAGTCGGCAGGCTCGGCAGGGATAATTGTGTCGCCGAACTGCTGTTCCGCTTTACCTTCGCACGCCTGTAGCATCGCCATATAATCGGCATCATATTCCAGGTTTTCCCCGCACGGCTTGTCACTGCTTACCGGGGCTAATAGCGCATCGATATTCATCGCGTCCTCAATATCGGTTAATCAAACATAGGCGGATAGAGTCCGTGGCGGCCTGGCCTGGCCCCTCCAGCGGGATCGAACAACAACGAAAAAAGCTGGCTGGTGAAGTTGCCGCTGTGCAGATGGGTGTAGAGCGGATAGCCATCGGTCTGGTTGGTCCACCAGAAGCTGGTATAGCGCTGTGGATCGAAGCGTTCCGCCACCAGCGACCAGTTCAGGTTGGTGACATTGTCGCCATAGCCGATAACCTCCAGGATATCGGATCGCTGCTGTACGGCTGGCTCCGGCGGGGCCGGAATCGCCAGCAGCGCACCATCAAGTTCGGCGGCGGAGTAGCCGTCCTGCACCGCCAGAAGCAGCGTGCGCCCCAGCTGCTGATACCAGTCGCCCGCCTGTGTCAGACGTCCGTTGGTCCATTCGGCAGGCGTGAAACTGTGCAGCGCACAAACCGGATACTGACGCCCCACGCTGTCACGCGCTGGCAGCAGGCAGCCCATCTGCACCAGCTGGCTGCCCAGCATCGGCGGCACGACGAAATTCCATACCGGCGCTTTAGCGAAGCGCTGCGCCTCATCGGATCGCTGTTCTTCATTTTTCTGCCAGTTCATCAATCCCACCTGAAACCAGTGGGTCCACTGACGGGATAGCGCTTCAGGAAAACGGCGCTGTAAAAAGTCACCGGCGCTGGGCAATTTCCCATACCAGCCGATCGCAGGTGAGTGGCTCATGATCTATTTCCTTGCGTTCATGGACAGGAAAAGCCGGGAAGCTGAAACGGATTACGTATGCTGTTCGGCGTAAACTCCAGCGTGACAAGATGTCCATCGACGTTGAATGTCGCCTGACGGCTCAGGCTGTTGCTGCCCGCAGAGAGCGCGGCGCGGTCAAAAAAACGGTTGAGCGCCCAGGCGCCGTTGGTTACCAGCGTGGAGGTGGTGCCATCCACCAGCCCTAACTGCATCCGCACCTGCCGCGTACTGCCGCTGCCGGGCCAGCTCATCAGCTGTACCGCCTGCGGGCCATGGCTGTAACGCAGCACCTGCCCGTCTACATCCAGCGTCAGATTAAGGATATCGTTGTCCATACGAACGGTACGAATAGTGACGCGGAATGATGGCGTGTTCGCGCCGTTGGCAAAAAAGGCATCGCGGATACTCTGCGCCTGCTGAAAAGGCCGCAGCAGCGCTTCACCGCCGGGCAGACTTTTGCCGTCAATGCCGGGCATAAAACGCCAGCTCGAACGGGTGGTATCAACCTTCATTGCCAGGTTATCGCGAAAGAAGGCGTCCATCAGGCCGGTGCCCGGTGCAAACATGCGCGCCAGATCGTCCGGCGTCACCTCACTTCTTCCACGACGAGAGAGCGGATAGCGTCCGGCGATGGCCTGGCGGCAAAAGGTGCCAACCTCAACATTGATACGCTTACGAACATTTTCCATATCGCGCCGTTGAGCATCGCTGCTGGCACCCACCGCCATATGGGTGAACATATTTTGCAGCGAGCCTGGCAGCCGTCCGGCGCTGGCCTGCAAACGGCTGATCGCCTCGCCGGAAGGCGGCGGCATGCCGCTGTTGGCAGCATCCTGAACCGCCGTCAGATAGCGGTAAAGCTCATCAAGCTGCTTAATAAAATCATCAAAGGCGATAGTTTTACCGCCCTGTTCCAGCGGCTGCGCCAGCTCGATAATCGGCGCATAGTGCTCAGTCACGCGTTGTTCCGGCGTTTGCTCCTGAAGCGCGGCGGCATGCGTTGGCCGCTGCGTACGGAACAGCGCCTCCAGCGTGCGGGTTGCATTGTTAACCTGCTCGCTCGCTGAGGGCTTATCGTCATCTGTTGGTAGCGGCTCCAACACCAGATAACGGCTGAGGTTAATGACCAGCTTACGCAGCGGCGAACTGCTGCTGGAGAGCAGGCGAGCGCTGTTGATACGCTGCGACAGATCGGCGCTGCTGCTGAGTTCAATATCGCTCAACAGCGCGTCCCACTGACGCATAAAGTCGTTCATATAAAGCTGGCGCACCGCCTTATCCGTTTGCGGTTTATCCTCATCAACTGACGCCCGGCCCAATACCCAGATATCATCCTTGTGCAGCGCGGCGGTGACCGTATTGATGTTTTTATCAAAGCGCTCCCAGTAGCCTGCCGGGGTATAAAGCCCAGGGATACCTTCGCCGATCGGCTTGCCGCTTTTGCGAGTGAACACCAACTCACTTTGTGGACCGCCCATATCAGCAAGCGAGACCGGTTTCAGGCTTTCATCCTGTAGCAGCAGGCGTCTGAGGCGGCCATAAACGCGCCCGGAAAGCGGCATTTTATTGATCAGCGCCTGCTCGCGCTTTACCAGCGCGTCATCTTTGGCATAGGGCGAAGCCTGAATTTGCGTCTCCAGCAGCTGTGCCAGGTGGCGTTCCAGCTGACGCAGCTGAGAATGCGTGATGTTCTGCGGCAGGTTGCGCCGCACGTTAAGCATTACCCAGGCGTGGAGGAATTTGCCGTCATAGTGCTGCGGCTGATAGAGCATCTGATACGCCTTCAGCGCCTCGTAACTGTAATCCGCATCGCTGCCGTTATCATTGCGCAGCCAGTTGGTTATCAGCTGTGCTACCTGCGGCAGCAACAGCTGCTTCAGCGATTTCTGGTACAGCGATTCGGTCGCATCGCTGACTTCAACACCGCGATAAAGGCCCATACGACGCGTTATCGGCGGATGTTTCAGGTCAAAATCACTGCTTTCCGGCAGGCTCAATATGCTGTTAAGGAACGGCAGCAGCGAGAAGAGATCGCCTTCGCCACGCGACTGTAGCTGTTTGCTCTGCGCCACCACATCCGGCACCTTCGCCTGTACTTCGCGCAGGTAGCTTTTGTTGTTGCCGTAGCTGGTAAACCACAGCAGCGAAACGAATACCAGCAGTGCCAGCAGTAGCGCGTAACCAGACCAAAGCACCGCACGGTTGCGCAGTTCCCACCAGCGATTGCTGCCAGCCAGCCCCGCCTCCTGGAAAACCACATTGGTCAGCATATCTTTGAGGAAGAAGCTCTGGCCCTTCGCTGCCGGAATCGGCGCTTCTTTATCAATACTGTTCCAGGCACCGCTGGTGCCGTTGCCCGCTTCTTCTTTAGTGCGCCCCGCACCGTTACGCGGCAGATGCAGCGCACGACTCAGCTCACCCATTACGCGATCGAAAGGCAGCCCTTCCTGCGTACCGCTGGTGAAATAGATACCGCGTGGTGCGAACTGCGTTTCGAAATTGGAACGGGCAAAGACGGTACTGAGATAATCCGTCAGCAGCGGACGCAGCGCCGCGAACTCCTGGGGAAACAGGTAGCTTTCCGCTCGTGCCTGCGCATCGCTTTCCATAATCAGGGTATCCGCCATGCCAGCATCAAGACGCTGTTGCAACAGGGCATATTCCTGCGTAAAGGCACCGATCAGATCAAAATCGGCCAGCTTCGCCTGCTCCCACGGAAAGGTGAAGCCCCAAATCTGCTCACGCTGCACCTTATCCAGCCGGGAGAACCACGGGCGAAATCCCTTCAGCAAATCCGCCTTAGTTACCAGCACATAAACCGGAAAACGAATGCCAAGCTGTTCATGCAGTTCCATCAGGCGCTGGCGCAGGTTAAGCGCCTGTTGCTGCGCCTCCTGCGGCGTTTGCGTTAACAGATCGGAAATGCTGATGGTGATGATGACGCCATTAATCGGCTGACGTCCGCGATACTTGCGCAGTAGATTGACAAACTTTTGCCACTCGCTGGCATCATGCGCCTGCTGGCTTTCCTGGGTGGTATAGCGCCCCGCCGTATCCAGCAGCACCGCTTCATTGGTAAACCACCAGTCGCAGTTGCGCGTGCCGCCAATACCGCGTAGCGCGGTTTTACCAAAGCGATCCGCCAGCGGGAATTGCAGGCCGGAATTAGCCAGCGCGGTGGTTTTTCCCGCGCCCGGCGCGCCGATAATCACATACCACGGCAGCTGATAAAGATACTGGCGGCTGAAGCGCTGCGCCCAGAAAGGAGCGCGTCCTCCATCACGATTGAAGTGTGCCTTACGCAGCAAATGCGATGCTTCATCAAAACGTTCGGCCAGCACCTGCTCTTCGTCAGGCAGCCGTTTACGATCGCTCTCGCCCGCTTGCTCAGTGTTGCTCAGGCTGCCCATTAGCTTGCGGTTGATCCAGGCGTTATACAGGCGCGGCAGCAGATTGCTCAGGCCCCAGACCAGATAGATCACGATAATGCTAATCAGGCGATTCTGTTCTGATTCCAGCGGGCGCGAGTCACCAATAGCGATTAGCGGACCAATCGCCCAGATAATAAAGCAGATGGCAGAGATGCCAACGAAGCCCCACATCAACCGGCTGGTGACAAAAGAAATCAGTAATTTCAGCATCGGTCAGTTCCCTTGCGGCAATCCATTTAGCTCCGCGCGCGTATTCGCTGGCGAAACTAACAGTGTGATCTCCACCCGACGATTGCGGGCGCGGTTCTCTGGCGTATTGTTAGGTGCCAGCGGATTGGTTTCGCCACGCCCCTCCGCCTTGACGCGTCCCGGCTGCGACAGATGTTTTTGCAGCATTAGCCGCACCGACTGCGCGCGCGCCAGCGACAACTCATAGTTAGAGGCAAAGCGGGCGCTGCGGATCGGTACATTATCGCTGTAACCGATCACCAGAATTCTGCCGCTGACGTTATCCATCGCCTGCGCGATGCGATCGATCACCGGCTCATAAGGCTCACTGATGGAGGTAGAACCGGAGGCGAACAGCCCGTCTCCCTTCAGCGTGACCACGCTTTGATCCGCCTCGTCGCGCACCGCCACCAGCCCTTCATCAATTTCTGGTTGCAGGAAGGCACGCAGGTTCAGCACCGCTGGCGCACGCGGTGCCGGATTGCGAATTTTCACTTCCGGCAGCGGCGTTTGATAAACCGAGGCCAGCACCGGGCTGGTATGATCGCCCAGCCGCCAGTTGAGCAGGATATAAAGCAGGCAGGCGAGGAATCCGGCCAGCGCCGCGCAGGCCCAGAGCGGCACCATCGGACGCCACATCTTGCGCATCACCGGCTGATCGACCGGATGAGGCGACAGAGGCGCTGGATAGTCGCCGCGTACGCCGCGAATCATTTGCAGCAGGCGCTGACGGATGGTTTCCAGCTGCGAGCGCCCGTTGTCCATGACCCGGTAGCGCCCTTCAAACCCCAGCAGCAGGCAGTAATTGATCAGCTCCAGCAGAAAGATATGCTCACGCGGGTTTTGTGACAGCTTCGCCAGCAGCTGAAAAAACTTTTCGCCGCCCCAGGTTTCATTATGAAAGGTCACCAGCAGGCCATTACCAGGCCAGACGCCGCGACTTCCCCAGGGCGTCAGCGCTGCCGCT
The DNA here is from genome assembly GCF_009914055.1 of Mixta intestinalis. Classification (NCBI taxonomy): domain Bacteria; kingdom Pseudomonadati; phylum Pseudomonadota; class Gammaproteobacteria; order Enterobacterales; family Erwiniaceae; genus Mixta; species Mixta intestinalis. The sequence continues at coordinate 4,585,034 of NZ_CP028271.1, read as the reverse complement.
TCATCCAGCGCGGTACAGAGACAGTAGCGCGCGCCGACAATCACCTCATACGCCAGTCCAGCGCGCTGACTGTTTTTTTCAAAATGCCGCACCTCATCGATCAGGCGCTGGCGCAGCGCGGCGGGATCGTCATGCGATACAGAGTGGCGAATTTGCGGTATCGCATTCAGCAAAGGGTTAGCAGCGGCAACCAGCGGGTTATTACTGCTGGCACCGGAAAAGACGGCATCGCTGCCGGTAGCATGTCGTTCCTGCATGGTGAGCGCTCATTCCTAACGTTTCAGACGGACTGGCTGCGAATAGCCCAGAATTCCATATCCAGGCCGGGGAACTCACCGGCCAGATGAAGCGCAAACGCGCCTGACCTTTCCATCTCTTTCCATAACTCCCCGCCTTTCTCCAGCTCGAAATAGTTGTAGCCGGCGTGCCAGGGGATCTGTGGCGGCGCGGTAGGCATGGCGCGCAGCACCATCCCCGGCAGCTGTAGCTGTACCAGATCGCGGATTTTGGTTACTGGCGCGACTTTCATCTGCGCCGGGAAGTGTGTTTGCAGCGCTTCACCCGGCACGTTGGCACGTACCGCCAGCACAAAGCCGAACTCACGTACCATTGATGCTTCAGGAACGGTAGCCACATTCAGACCGTGCGAGCGTTCCGTCAGCGGCAGCTGGATTGCGCTCTCTTCCATCACCAGCGACAGTCCCTGGCGCAGCATCAGCATCAGCTTGCTGAAACCAAGGGCTATATCGTCATGGTCATAGCGCGGCAGTACCGCCTCCGGCGTACGCTGCGGCGTCCAGGTGAAAAGCTCCGTGGCAAACGCCAGCCAGTCGCTGAACAACCGTTCGGGATGCAGCAGTGGCGTATTTTTCAGGTGAGAAACCAGTCCGAGGTGATGATTGATTAACGCCAGCAGCATGAAATCAACCATTTCGGCGGTGTTAAAGCGCCCCGGCTGCTGCAAACGCTGGGCGATCTGCTGGCTGCGCTGTGCCAGCAGCCCATGGATGTCGTTCAGGTAGTCAAGCAGCTGGGGGTTATTGATGGCGTTAAGCATCGGCGGAATGTAATTGCTGTCGAGCCGAAGCTGTTTGTCGCTACGTTTTTCTATCACGCGAGCGACGCCAACGGCGGTCCATTCCGCGGTCAATTCGCTCTCCAGCATCAGCTTCAGGCGCATTTTGCCAAACTGCACCACCGCCGGGCCGATGGAAACGGCATTACAGTCATCCACTTCCTGCTCAAAGCTGAGATAGCGCGCCAGCGAATCCGCCGCCTCACTAAAGATCACCTCTTCACGCCCGCCGCGCCGCGCTGGTAGCGCCAGCACAACTTTTACGTTGGTCTGGTTATCGGCAATTTCCAGCGGCGCAGGTGCCTGGCGCGAATCATGGAAGGAGAAGTGGGTGCCATCCGGCAGCAGGCCGCTGGCGCTGTTGAGCGCAATTTTGCCCTGACGCAGCATCGCCTCGTCAAATTCCAGATCGATAAATCCCCACAGCCAGGCTCGCTGGGCAAAACCCCAGTCGCGCAGCGTGCTTTGCAGGTAGCTTTCCGACTGCTGAAAGTGATGAGGGCGCAGGAACATGCCTTCGCTCCAGACCACCTTTTCTGCTTTGTTCATAGTGACTTTCCGTTATTCAGGCAGTAATTCTTTCTTGCCTGCGACGCGCACGCCGTGTTGATCAGCGACAATGCGGGTCTGCAAGGTATCTGATTTTTGCTGCCAGCCTTCGCCAGGAGAGGTATCGCCCGGCGACGGCAACGCCAAAGAGAGACGCCACTTTTTACCATTAAGCGACTGATATTCAGCCATTACACCGATATAGCGCGCTTCTGGCAGAAGCTGTCCACTAAGCGTTTTTTTCAGCTGGCCGGGCATAAAGAAGAATTGCTCGTTACTGAGCAGGTTACTGCCCAGCACAGCAGCGGCGTTGTTTTGCAGCGAATAGAAGTCTGCTGACATGAAGTCAGCATCCGATTTCAGTACCATTACCTTAAGCTTCAGCGGCGCAGAATCATTAACCGGTGGAAGCGCCTGCACAAACAGCGCGTAACGGGAGGGCTCGCTGCCAAAAAAAAAGCTACAGCCGCCCAGCAGGGTAAGCGCAACAAGGCAAAACATCTGTTTAGCCAGACGCGGAAAATAGGTTATTTTCATAATGGATTACCGTTATCAACGTGCGGTTAGTCAATAATCCAGGTGCCGCTGCTGCTGTTCTGGCACGCCCTGCTGGTGCCATCAACCGCAATGCAGTTCTTTTTCTTAGCCGGCGTGGTGCTGCGCGTGCGCCTGCGGCGTTGATCCGCCTTAATCGTTTTTTCATACAGATCGCTTTTCACCACGGCGCGCAGCGGCACATAACCCAGCAGCTGCTCTTTATCCAGTTCCGCAATGGCTAACCAGTTGTTCTCTACCGCGCCCAGTACCTTATAACGCTCAGCATTCTCCAGATAGCGCACCAGCTTGCCGCCGAAGTCAGGACGGCTCATTACCGAGGCGTTATACAGCGCACGATACTCTTCATTAATTGGCGTAAAGGTTTTTGGCGGAGTAACCGCGTAACGGTGGGTAAGCTTAACGTCACCCACGGTGCTGGTAACGATGGTGTCATCAGTGATGGGCGGTGTCGTTTTACAACCGGTAATACTAAGAACCAAAAGCAGAGTTAATGCTATTTGTATTTTCACCATGATCCTCATGAACTTGTCTCAATTAATTAACAAAATCTAACTGAACGGACGAATAAAAATGGACGAGAGTGTGACGTAAGCTGACCGACGCTGAAAAAGTAACAGCCAATGCCAGCAGTTCCATTTTAAAAAATAGTAAAAAGCAAATTAGCCACGAAGACTAAACCAGAACTAAAAAGTATTTCTGTCCGATATGAAGGGATATACAACTTAGCAAACGGGCAATTTGCTCAATATATTTTAAGGAAGCGCCAGCAAGAACGTCGATTTCGTCTTACCAGCCCTGATGTATAATGAGTATTTCTCAATGATTAATTGAGATCTTTGACAAGATTCCCCATATTCACTGATGGAAATCGTTAATATTACTTTAGCAACAAGCAGTTACAGGTTATACCTTCACTCAAAATATAATTAGCAGCAAAATAAATAAATTTCCTTATAATTCAATCATTAAATATTATTCAATCAGAGCAATAGCTACCGCACGAGATTAACCTTTGCATCTCGTATTTCGTCTTTTTAGCTATTGACGTCTCTGTTTCGCGCAAGTTTACATAGTCTTTGCGAGAATTCAACGGGGCGCGTTTAGCGTAAATTACATTAGGAATTCTTTATTAAGACACAAGTCACAAAATGAGAATAATCTTAAAATTTTCAGAGGGAATAATCCTATAAAACATCAGAAAAGTTTTACTTATTTACCGATTGCTTTCACTTATGGCTAAATCAAGCGCAATTTTATAGGGAAAATTTTTTTATTATTGGATCGGAATAAAACGGAATGGAGGAAAAAAAACGTCGCTAAAAATAACTTTTAGCATTGGATGCTGTGATAAAAGAAATGAACAATAAAAAAGCGGCTATATAGCCGCCTGTTTAGTGAATAACCCTGAAATACGCTGTCACTAAAACTTAAGAAACAAGAATCAATTGTAGTTCGTGCAGTGAACCGATCTGCCAGTCAGGTATGATAGCGGCAGGCCGCTCGCGCCCATCGGCGTTAAGCCAGCAGGTTTTCAGTCCGGCATTGATGCCACCGAGGATATCTGAATCGGGGTTATCCCCCACCATTAGTACACGCTCACGCGGCGGGTTACCCATCTTCTCCAACGCATAGTCAAAAATCGCCGGATGGGGCTTGGCGTATCCCACCTGTTCCGAGATAACCAGCAGATCGAAATAGTCACGAAAGCCGGTGCGCTGTAAACGTACCTGCTGTAACGCCGTAAAACCGTTAGTGATGATGCCCATCTTGACCTTGCCTTTCAGCGCGTTCATCAGATTTACCGCGCCTTCCAGCGGTACACAAACCTCACCCATTGCGGAAAGAAAACCGCTGTTCAGCTCATCGGGCGATACCTTGAGTTTTTCCGCCCAGCCGGTAAAACGCTGGTGCTGTAGCTGCAAAGCGGTGATGGCACCGTTCTGATAATCCACCCACAAGGGCTTATTAACCGCCTGATACTCATCATAATCGTCGTTGCTAAACTCAACGTCGTAATCTTTAAACAGCCGCTGTAACCCGGCAAACGCATCGAAGTGAAACAGCGTGTCGTCAGCGTCAAAAAGGATCCAGTCCCAGTTTTGTAGCATAGCCCTCTCCTGTTACGGCACTTCAGGGCGCTCCTGCGCCAGCCTCTACAGGCTGAGCGCCATAATCAGAGCATCTTCCCTGCCGTGAGGTGCCGGGTAATAATTTCGGCGCACCGAGACTTCGTTAAAGCCGGTCTGTTCATAGAGCGCGATTGCCGCCTGGTTAGAAGCACGAACTTCCAGCCACAGAGTGAAAATATCGCGCTGCTGGAGCTGCTCAATCAAATGGTTCAGCAGGGCTTTACCCAGGCCACGACGCTGGCAGGCAGGATCGACGGCAATATTAAACAACGTCGCCTCATCCAGTACCCACTGGGTAATCGCAAATGCCGCCATGCGGCCATCCAGATCCAGACGGTAATTAAGATAGCGTTCGCCCTGGTTGCTGGCGAAGGTCGCCTCTGTCCACGGGTAAGCGTGGCTGCGCCGTTCAATGGCGAGCGCTTCAGGAAGATCGTTCGGCGTGAGTAAAGAAATCGACATCATATTCACAAATTTGCTGCCAGAGCGCGCGTTTCGCTCCGGCGTCAAAATAGAGCGCCTCAAGCGGCGGCGTGGAAAGGTGTGGACCCTGCTGCGCTACCGGCGCATCGGTGCCCAGACGCCAGCTGGCGCAGGCGCGATCTTCAGGCAGCATAGCCAACTGTTCCGGCGTTACGCTCAGCGTTTGCTGCGGCGCAATCGCCAGCGCGCGCAGCACATCGCTCACCAGGGGGTCCTCGGTGCCAGGAGGAATATCCGCCACGATAAGCAGACGGGTATCCGGCGGCAGCGTGATGGCAATTTCCCCTTTTAACGCGCGCGGACGCCGCAGCTTATATTGCGTAATGCCCATTTGCTGTAGTAGCCAGTCACGTCTGGATGACATAGAAATTCCCGTTACGCTCTTTTATGCCGCGCTGTAACCTAAATAACTGCGGTTGCAGAAGGCACCGCAACAGCTTACCCAAGCGGGCAGCCGAAGTGAACCTTTAACATTAACATTTCTGCAACCTACACGATGACGCGCATATGCTAGCAAACTCATCGAACAAGCGCTAACAAACCACTATACTCTGCGCTCTGATTTCTGAGGAGCTATCTGATGTCTGCTTTTACCCCGGCGAGTGAAGTGATCCTGCGCCACAGTGATGAATGGCAAACACGCCGTGTGCTGTTTGCCGGTGATTTGCAGGATGACCTGCCCGCCCAGCTGGAAACCGGGCTGAGCCGCGTTCACACACAATATTATCATCACTGGCAATCATTAAGCCGCAGCATGGGCGATCGCGCGCAGTTCGGTCTGGTCGCCACGCCGGAAGCGGTAGCAGAGTGCGATACCCTGATCTATTACTGGCCGAAGAGTAAACCGGAAGCACAGTTTCAGCTGCAAAACCTGCTGTCGCTGCTGCCGGTCGGCAGCGATATTTTTGTGATCGGCGAAAATCGTAGCGGCGTACGCAGCGCTGAGGGAATGCTGGAGGAATGGGCCAGGCTGGACAAAATTGACAGCGCGCGCCGCTGCGGTCTGTATCATGGACGACTGACACAGCAGCCTGCTTTCGATGCTGACGCCTTCTGGGACGAATACACCATCGAAGACTGCACCATCAAAACGCTGCCGGGCGTGTTCAGCCGCGATGGTCTTGATACCGGTAGCGCCCTGCTGCTTTCTACCTTTACGCCGCATACCAAAGGTAAAGTGCTGGATATCGGCTGTGGGGCAGGCGTACTGGCTACGCTGCTGGCTCGCCATTCACCAAAGGTTCGCCTGTGGCTGGCCGATGTGGACGCCGCCGCGCTGGCCGCCAGTCAGGCGACGCTGGCCGCAAACCAGCTGGAAGGTGAGGTGTTCGCCAGTAACGTCTATTCAGACGTCACCGGGCGCTACGATATGATCATCTCCAACCCGCCGTTCCATGAAGGGATGCAGACCAGCCTTGATGCGGCCCGCACTCTGATTCGCGGCGCAGCCCAGCACCTTAACAACGGCGGCGAGCTACGGCTGGTGGCAAACGCCTTCCTGCCCTACGCGCAGGCGCTGGATGAAACCTTCGGTCAGCATGAAGTGCTGGCGCAAACCGGACGTTTTAAAGTTTACCGAGCCGTCTGGGGACGCGCAGCCCGCACCCGCTAAGTCGGACTGCGGCGATTAATACGTCATTTTCCGGGGGATATGCTGTTTTTTACAGCAAACGCAACAGAGTGAAGAAATATCTGTTGACGTCCCCGGTAAAAATCTCCAAAATCCGCCTCCGTGGTTACAGTGCTGCAAAGCATTGTTGGAACGCGAAGGTGGCGGAATTGGTAGACGCGCTAGCTTCAGGTGTTAGTGTCTTAACGGACGTGAGGGTTCAAGTCCCTCTCTTCGCACCAAAGACCACGAAAATTCATATCGCACAGCATCTGCGCGAAGGTGGCGGAATTGGTAGACGCGCTAGCTTCAGGTGTTAGTGTCTTAACGGACGTGAGGGTTCAAGTCCCTCTCTTCGCACCAATGCGGTGATATGAAGACAATGTTATGCGAAGGTGGCGGAATTGGTAGACGCGCTAGCTTCAGGTGTTAGTGTCTTAACGGACGTGAGGGTTCAAGTCCCTCTCTTCGCACCAATATTGTCATCCCTTCGTTTTTCTCTCTTTTTATTATCCCTTCAGGTTTATATCTCGCGCCTTCCGGCACGACAGCCCTGTCTGCTTCTCCGTAAACGAGCCGCATCCACTCCCGTTAACTTGCCATCCCGTCACGGTTGCTTACAGTCCGCCGGTATTCACCGATATCACCGCCATGACGCCTGCCAGCACAATACAGGAAGGCAACAACAGATAACGACGCAGCCGATGATGAAACAGCATTGCCGCCGTTGAGAGCAGCGCCACAACCAGCAGCCAGCGCCACTGGCTAAAAGAAAGGTTGATTGAGGCCACAACCGGCATCAGCGCGCCGGGTAAAATAACGCTCCACGCCCCCTGTAACCGTTTTCCCATCGCCCAGCTTACACCCCACAGTCCGCAGGCTGCCATAATTGCCATCAACATATCCACCACCACAAATGATAATGATTACCAATATCATATGATAATTTTTATCATTTTGCACACATCTTGTGATGAAACTTTATACACGAAGATGACAGACCAGTTATAAAGTGGTAGATTGCCAGGATTATTCTTATTTAATAAGATAATAATAACCGCTCAAAATCATCACCAGGGTAACTTTTACTCTGGCAGTGGCGCTTTGAATTTTCGGGGCCGTTCCGAGTGCATAAAAAATGAAATTACAGACCTATGAAGAATTGCTTCACAGCAAATATCGCCTGTCTTTGATGCTGTTTCTTTTTTTAAACGTGGCGACCTCACTTTTTTTATGTTACCGATAAACAAAGGAGAAAACCTTTCGTTTTCTCTGCCAGCAACGCTTATCGTGGCATTAAGTTTATTATTGTTAGCGTTTATCCTGATACAGCCCGATACTAAAAGACCGTTATTATCCCTGACGGCATTTATTATGGGATCGCTGTGGGCATGGTTGATTGTGCATAAAAGCGCACTGGTTTTTTATTTTGATGGCGGCTTTCTGTTAATCAGCCTGATGACCGTTTTTTTTATCAGCGCCATCTCTCTGAGCGAACATCTGCTGGCGTTTTGCCTGCATATTGCCCCCCCTTCTCTGGCGGTGCTGACGCTCGATCGCGGTCAGCATTCACTGACGTTGCTGTTTACTATTACGCTACCGCTGATCGGCTTTACGCTGCAAAGCCTGATGCAGCGGCGTAGCGACCATTTCACGCGTCGGCTGCTGTTCCAGCTGTATGAAGAAAAGCAGACCTGGAGCGATCTGAGCATGCTCGATCCATTAACCGGCCTGTATAACCGACGTGGCCTGAAAAACCGGCTCGAAAGCCTGTTGAATAGTCACGCCGGTAGCCATTTTGTAATGCTGCTCGATATCGATAACTTCAAAGCCTACAACGATAACTATGGTCACGCGATGGGCGATCAGGCGCTGGCGCGGGTATCTGTAGCAATACGCGATGCGGTACGTTCGCGCGACGTCGTCACCCGCTACGGCGGCGAAGAATTTCTGGTATTAATAACCAACGTGAACGCAGCGATTGCCATGCGGCTGGCCGAACGTATACGCCAGCATGTGCTGGACCTGGGAATTCCCCACCATTTTAACCATCTGGTTTCTACGCACGTAACCATTAGCGCGGGTATTGCGCCAATAATTGAACAGGATGCCGAACAGGCAATCGCCAATGCCGACCGGGCATTATATGTAGCAAAAAACCGGGGCAGAAATACCATTCTTTCCTGGGATGAAATTTGTGAAGCGCCCCCAATTTCTCAGCCCGCTGATTTAATTTAAAACGTAGTGCATTAATTAAAAAATATTCAGGGGTGATAATTTATTTTACCTTAATACAAATTACCGTAATTCTTGCATCCTGCTTTCTCCCTGACGTAATAACAGAAAAGCTTAATTAGCGCATGATGAAATAATGACGGGCGGTTCAGGTTAATCATAACCTCGCCGCCGCGCTTTTTATCCACCGGCTACCGCTGGCTAGAAAGTTAACCCCGAAAATTTAGCGGGTTATTTGATTTTACGTGCCGCCGCCACATAGCTTTTGTGCGCCCGCTTGCCAGCGCATTGCTTCCTGGATACAATCAAGAACGATTATCATTTGTCTTCTTATCTACGTTCGGTAGTCGCTCACAACAGGAAGCCCTATGGCCATTGCTACGCGTCAGGCTTATCAAAACGGTTCACTCCCGGTCATCTTTATGCAGCGCGACAGCTCGCTTAGCAGCGCTTTGCATAATCTGTTCCGTGAGCATCGCGCCTGGTTTCTTGACTTTCTTACGCTGGACGAAGCCGCGCCTGCCGATACGTTAATCCAGGCCGAATGGGCGCAGAGTGCGCACTTTACGCGCCTGATGGCGAATTATGGCGATGATATCTATCGCAACCATGCCGATATGGCGCGTGAGGATAAGCCGCTGCAATCCCTGTGGGCGCAGTGGTATTTTGGCCTGATAGTGCCGCCGATGATGCTGGCCCTGATAATGGAGACGCGCGCGCTTGACTGCTCGCTGCAACATTTTCATGTGCAGTTTCATGAGAGCGGACGCCCGGCAAAATTCTGGCTCGACGTGCGGGAAGACGAAGAGGCGCACTATCTGAATGCGCCACAGCGTATCGATCGTCTGATCCAGCGCCACCTGATCCCTGCGGTAGAGGGTATTGCCCAGCACGGCGGCATTAACGCTAAGCTCATCTGGAATAACAACGGCTACCTGATGCATTGGTTCCTGGGCGAAATGAAAAGCTGGGTGGATGAAGCGACGCTGCTGGCGCTGGAACACGCGCTGTTTTTCTCGCGCCATCTGCTGGACGGCAGCGATAATCCTCTGTACCGCACCGTTATTCCGCGCGATGGCGGAATGCAGCGCCGCAGTTGCTGTCAGCGTTATCGTCTGCCTGATGTCGATCGTTGCGGCGACTGCACGCTGAAGTCAGTCTGAGCCTCTTTCCTTCCTTTCGGCGGGTTTTACCGCCGTCTGACATTTACAGATTCCGTTGATTATGGCAGCTTTGTCAGCTTCGTTTATTGTGGAGAGCAGCATGAGCCTGGAGTCTGTACGGCAGTTCTTTGCCGAGCGCGCCCCTGAAATCACCATTATCGAACTGGATAAGAGTACGGCAACCGTTGAGCTTGCCGCCAAAGCGCATGGAGTGGTACCGGGACAAATTGCCAAGACCCTGTCGCTGAAGGTAAAAGAGCAGGTTATCCTGATCGTGACCGGCGGCGATCTGCGCCTCGACAACCGTAAATTAAAAGAGACGTTGGGCGCGAAAGCTCGCATGTTAACTACCGATGAGGTGCTGAACTGGACCGGACATCCCCCCGGCGGCGTTTGTCCTTTTGGTCTTGAATACCCGCTGCCGGTATATTGCGATATCTCCCTGAAGCGCTTTAACGAAGTGCTGCCCGCAGCGGGTGCCATCCATAGCGCGGTGCGCATTTCGCCAGACCAGATGGCGGCGCTTACCGATGCGCAGTGGGTTGACGTCTGTCAGTAAAAACGCGGCGGCAGATAAATACCGTGCCTTAATGTAAAAAAATTATTTCTATTCCTGCGCATCGCGTACAATTGCGCAGTTATTTTTTTACAGGGCTTTCCGTGTCGCTGATCCATTTCGCTGTCGCCCGCAGCCGTCTGCCCGCCATGCTGGCGTTACTGGCTATGCTGCTGCTGTTTATCGCTCCGGTGATTTCTAAATCGCTGATGGCGCAGCGTGGCGGTATGTCAGCAATGATGCATGATGCCGCGCCAGCGATATCTGCTCACCATCACAGCACTATGTCAGCGATGACGGAGACATCCAGCGCTACGGAAAGCCACTCCTGGCATCATTCTGTGTCGCTCATGGATGACAGCGCCTGCGGCTACTGTCTGCTGCTGATTCATCTGCCGCTTGATTCCTTCAAACCGCCTGCGCTCTGGTCATTGCTACAGGCCGCTATACCCGCCGCTCCGCTCCAGCTACAGCCGTTTATCGCCCGCTGGATTCCCATCTGGTTCCGTCCGCGTGGGCCACCGGTTAACGCGCTCCCGCTCGTTTAACCCTGCCACTTTTTAATGCCCGTTCGCGGGTAAAGGAATCATTATGTCGGAAAAAACCGTGCCGACGGCGCTGGCACAGGCTGAGAAAACGCAAAGCAGTCAGGCTTTCCTGCAACTGATGCGCCGTTTGCATTTCACCATCGGCCTGTTTATCGGCCCTTTTATTTTTGTCGCCGCGCTGACCGGCACGCTCTATGTTATGACGCCGCAGCTGGAAAACTACCTTTATACCGAGGCGCTAACCAGCGAGAGCCGTGGCCCGGCTCAGCCACTTTCAGCTCAGATTGATTCTGCCCTGCGTTACGCAGGCAAGGAAACGCAGATTATCGCGGTGCGTCCCGCACCTGCCGTGGGCGACACCACGCGGGTGATGTTCCGCTTTGCGGATAGCGCACCATCAGAAAGCCGTGCGGTTTTCATCGATCCCGTTACGCTGGCGGTACGTGGCGATCTGACGGTATATGGCACCAGCGGTATTCTGCCGCTGCGCACCACGCTCGATTATCTGCATCGCAGCCTGCTACTGGGTGACATTGGCCGCAACTACAGCGAACTGGCTGCCAGCTGGTTATGGGTTGCGGCGCTGGGCGGCCTGCTGCTTTGGGCGGTTCAGCGCACGCCACGTCAGGCAAAAACCGGGCGCGCTTCACGTACCCGGCGTTTGTTGAAAATGCGCACGTTGCACGGCACGTTGGGCGTTGTGCTGCTGGCTGGGTTGCTGTTTTTCTCAACTACCGGCCTGACCTGGTCACGCTGGGTGGGCGACAATATCAACACGTTGCGCGCGCATTATGGCTGGCTGACGCCTGCTGTCGATCTCCGGCTCGATGCCAGCACTGCGCCAATGGTGATGGATGAGCATGCCGGGCATCACGGACAGACGATGCACCACGCGCCGGGCGCGCCGCTGAGTGCCGCACAGTTTGACGGTGTACTCGCCGCCGCTCGCGCCAGCGGCATTGATGCCGCAAAGGTGGAAATTCGCCCCGCAGCGGAAACCGATCGGGCCTGGCTTGTCAGCGAAATCGACCGCCACTGGCCAACGCAGGGTGATAGCGTGGCGGTGAATCCGCATACTTTTAGCGTTACGGATAAAGTTGAGTTTGCTCAGTTCGGACTGCTGGCGAAGCTGACGCGCTGGGGCGTTGATGCACACATGGGAATTCTGTTTGGTCTGGCAAACCAGCTGGTGTTGGCGCTGTTTGGTATCGCGCTATGTGTGCTGATCGCGCTGGGCTACCGCCTCTGGTGGCTGCGCCGTCCGGCTCAGCCGCGCCATCATCCGGCGGAAACGCTGATTTGGGCCTGGCGACGTATCAGCCTCAGCCTGCGCTTTTTACTTACCGTAATAGCGGTTGCGCTGGCTTTTAGCCTGCCGCTGATGGGCATCAGCCTGGTGGGATTTTTACTGCTGGATGCCTGGCGCTGGCATCAGGCGCAGCGGGCATAGCTCTGGCGGGCGGGCTGGCGGAAAAATACGCCAGCCGCCGTTACTGGAGTACGGCGGTTTATCACCGCTCGTTTCTGTAAGCAAACCTTCGGGCGAAGGCTTAACGATTAACGAAAGACCTCCAGCGCATCCACCAGCAGCCGCGCCTGGTTTTTCATGCGCGTGGATGCCTGCGATCCCTCCTCAACCAGCGAGGCGTTTTGGTGCGTGATGCGATCCAAATCTTCTACCGCCTTGCCAACTTCGTTCAGACCCGCCTCCTGTTCGCGCGTGGCGGTGCTGATCTGCTGTAGCATCTCCGTCACGTTCTGCACCTTCTCCACGATATCGCTAATCGTCTGGCCCGCCTGATGCACCTGACCGGCACCCGACTCCACCTTCAGCACGCTGGCCTCAATCAGCTGGCGAATATCGCTGGCGGCGCTGGCGCTACGCTTCGCCAGATTACGCACCTCACCCGCCACTACCGCAAATCCTTTGCCCTGGTCGCCGGCGCGGGCAGCTTCAACCGCCGCGTTCAGCGCCAGAATATTGGTCTGGAAAGCGATGCTGTCGATTAGCCCGGTTATAGAGGCAATCTGCTTCGAACTTTCAGCAATTTCATCCATGGTGACGACGACCTGCTGCATTACCTCACCGCCGCGCACCGCTGCGTTACTGGCAGTGATTGACCAGTCGTTAGCCTGTTCGGTGCTTTGTGCGTTGACGTTAACCGCGGCAGTCATCTGATGCATCGCCGCCGCCGTTTGCTGCACGCTGGCCGCCGTCTGCTCGGTGTGATCGGAAATTTTTTCATTGCCCATCGCCAGCTCGTCGCTGGCCTGATGCACATTCATAACCTGATCGCGCACGTCCTGCACCAGCCAGCGGAACATCAGCCCAAGCTGGTTAACCGCTCGTAGCGTCATGCCGACTTCATCTACCCGATCGAGATGCTCAGCCTTATGAGAAGCACCACTCGCCACGTCCAGCGCTTGCTTGTACACTTTTTCCATCGGGCGCGAAATCTGCTGCTCCAGCCAGCCGCAGGTAAGCAGCGCCACCAGTAGCGAAAGGCCACCGAACATAGCCAGCGACATGCCCTGAATCCCTGCCGTCAGCGCGCTGGCACCGATGCCCAGCCAGCAAAATATAACGCCGCTGCGAATACGCCAGCGCAGCGGCAGCGTTTTTGACCAGGAGAGCGGTCTGAGCCAGCCGCTACGCAACAGTAATCCCTGATGCAGCCGCCAGCCACGCAGCCTGCCCTCACGCATCTGCTGATAAAGCGTTTGCGCCGCGGCGATTTCTTCATCTTCCGGCTTAATGCGTACCGACATATAGCTGGTGATCTTGCCGTTGCGGATCATCGGCATTACGTTCGCCCGCACCCAGTAATGATCGCCATTTTTACGCCGATTTTTTACCAGCCCAGTCCAGGGCCGCCCCATTTTCAATGTCGCCCATAAATCAGCGAAAGCGGCTTTCGGCATATCGGGATGGCGCACAAGATTATGCGGCTGCCCGCTTAATTCAGCACGATCGTAGCCGCTGACTTCAACGAAGTCCTGGTTTGCGTAAGTGATATAGCTGTGTTCATCGGTGGTGCTCATCAGCGTAGTATCTTCATCGAACTGATAAGCCTGTTGGGTAACGTGCTGCTGGTTGCTCATTAGACGGCCTTGTCTTGGTTATTGAAAATTAGTTATTTTTGTAGGAGCTTAATAAAGCTAATCGGCAGCACCCCATTAAAACTTTAACGAAATTTTCGACAGATCGTTCAAAATGTGAGCCAGATGAAATTTTCAGCAATCATTATTTTCCAGCTGAAAACGCTGCCGTAACCAGCGGCTGAGCTCCGTTACCGCACGCGGAACGCGAGCAGCCCACGGGCGCACAAGCCACACGTGGCTGGCAAACGCCCCCATAATGTGCCACTGCGGTAACAGCTGACGCAGCCTTCCCTCTTCCAGCGCCTGGCGCGCGCTGAAATCGGGCAGCATCGCAATGCCCAAACCATCCAGCGCGGCATCACGAATGGATTCACTGTTGTTGGTAGCAAACGGGCCGCTAACGTTAACTACAATCTCCTGCTGCGGCTGCGCCGCATCGCTAAAACGCCAGCGCGGCGGCTCGGTGCCTCGCGGATAGTAAAGGCAATCATGGCGGCTCAGCTCGCTGGGATGCTGCGGTTCGCCGTGTGCCGCCAGCCAGCCGGGCGAAGCCACCAGTAGCGTCCGGGTATCGCACAGCAGCTGGGCGACGTGAGTTTCCGGCAGCGTCCGGCTGTGGCGAATCGCCAGATCGAATCCTTCGCTGGCCAGCGATACCAGGCGATCGGTCACCTCCAGTTGAATACGCACCTGTGGGTGGAGGCGCAAAAATTCGCGGATATGTGGCCGTAGCTGCTGACGCGCAAAAGCGACCGGTGCCGTTATCCGTACCAGCCCACGCAGCGGCCCGCTGCTATCGCGTACGGCAAAAAAGCTCTGCTCAATTTCGGCAAAGGGCGCTCGCAGCGCCTGCACCAGTTTCTCTCCCGCCTCGGTCAGCCGCACGCTGCGCGTGGTACGCTGCACCAGCGGCACACCGGCCAGCGTCTCCAGCTGTTTAATTTTTTGGCTCATCGCCGCTTTGCTGACTTCGAGGCGCTCCGCCGCGCGCGTAAAATTCCCCTGCTCCGCCAACACCGTCAGCCAATGCAGGTGCAGCCATAAGGCGTCCGTTTTTGCTTTCATGATGATTGTTCAAAATAGTAAACAATGCGTTTAACTATAGCGCTTTTTCTTCGGGTATTAAGCGTCCAGGATAGTAAGCAGAGATTGTTAACTGTCCATCAACCGGGAGAAAACCATGCCCTTACTGCAATTTGATCTGATTGAAGGCCGTTCGGAAAGTGAGATAAAAACCATGCTCGACGCTGCGCATCGCGCAGTGCTGAAAGCGTTTAAGGTTCCACAGCGCGATCGCTATCAGATCGTTCACGAGAATAAAAAATACCAGATGGTTTTCGAAGATACCGGATTGGGCCTGACGCGCAGCGATCGTCTGGTGCTGGTGCGCGTCTATACCAGCCCACGCAGCAGCGAGCAGAAGCAATACTTTATGGCCGAGCTGGCACGCGAGCTGGAGAGCAGCTGCGGTATCGGCGGTAGCGATCTGATGATCAGCTTTATCAACAACCAACAGGGCGACTGGAGCTTCGCTAACGGCTCGGCGCAATACCTGACCGGCGAGCTGTAACGGTAAGCCAAAGGCAGCGGATAATATCGATCCGGCTCACAGATACGTATTTTAGACGGCGCATTCTTTGCCCTCTTCTCCCACGGCGAAAATAATTGCAGGAGCAATTAGTTAACGCCAGGCCAGTCCACCCCGTGGCTGGCAGAGGAGAGAACCATGCGAAAACAGGAAGTGGTGGTAAAGCGCAGCCGCGAAGAAAAACTTGCCGTGCTGCGCCAGCGACATCATCTGCCGGTCCTGATTGTCGGCGGCGGTATTAATGGCATCAGTACCTTCCGTGAGTTGGCGTTACAGGGCATCCCGGTGGTGCTGATTGAAAAGGATGACTGGTGCCAGGCGGCAAGCGGCGCGCTGTCGCGCATGATCCACGGTGGATTACGTTATCTGGAAACCGGCGAATTCGATCTGGTCAAAGAGTCGGTGCAGGAGCGCGACCGGCTGCTGAAAAACGCCCCGCACTACGTTGCGCCGCTGCGTACCACGGTGCCTGTTGACAGCTGGGGCGGCGGGTTGGTTAACGCCAGCAAACGCTTTCTGAGACTGGGCGAAAAGCCCACCAGACGCGGTGCGCTATTGTTAAAAACCGGCCTGTCACTTTACGATCTCTACACTCGCCAGCACGGCAGCATGCCGCGCCACCGCCTGCATAACCGCGCCGAAACGCGCGCGCGCTGGCCCAGCTTCGCCGACTGGGTGAAATACAGCGCCACCTACTACGACGCCTGGATTAAAGCACCGGAGCGGCTGGGCGTCGAGCTGGTGCTGGACGCGGAGAACAGCAGTGCAAACGCGCTGGCGCTTAACTACCTCAGCCTGGAAGAGAGCAACGGCGAACGGGTCACGCTACGCGATCGCCTTACCGGGGAAAGCTTCACCCTGGAGCCGCATATTGTGGTTAACGCCGCCGGTGCGTGGATCGACAGGATCAATCATCAGCTGCTGCCCACGGAAGCGCCCAAACTGATCGGTGGCACCAAAGGATCGCACCTGATCGTTGACAGCCCGGCGCTGCTGGCCGAGCTGCGCGATGAAATGGTTTATTACGAAAACCAGGATGGACGCGTCTGCATTATGTTTCCCTGGTACGGCAAAGTGCTGGTGGGCTCCACCGATATTCGCGTGGATAACCCGGACGATATCGCCTGTACGCCGGAAGAACAGCGTTACATCCTCGATTCGCTACGCTTTGTTTTTCCGCATATCGACGTGCGCGACGACGATGTGCTTTACACTTTCGCAGGCGTGCGTCCCCTGCCCACCAGCGACACGGCGGTCAGCGGGCGCATTACGCGCAATCACTCGCTGGTCTACCTTCCCCCGGACGCCACACGCGATTTCTCGGTGCTGAACCTGGTTGGCGGCAAATGGACCACCTTCCGCCGCTTCGGCGAGCAGGCGGCGGATCGCGTGCTGAAATTGCTGGGCGAACAGCGCCAGCGATCGACAGAGGAGATGGCGATCGGCGGCGGGCGCAACTTTCCCTGCCGCGAACGTCGCGCCAGCTGGATCGCTGAGCTACATGAGAAATACCGGGTGTCAGAAACGCGTATCGATCGGCTGATCGAACGCTACGGCACCCGTGCCGTGCCGCTGCTGCGCCTGATCGCCGAACAGGATGAGCAGCCATTACAGCATCATGCCGACTACAGCGATACCGAGCTGCGCTGGCTGATCCAGCAGGAGCAGGTGGTAATGCTGGAAGATCTGCTGCTGCGGCGCACCGCGCTGGGTATCAGCGGCGAGCTTACCCCACCGCTGATGGCAGAAATTGCTCATCTGATGGCGCAGGAGATGAACTGGAGCGATGCCGGACGCCAGCAGCAGCTTGAGGTGACCCTGGCGCGTCTGGCACGTCTGCACGGCGTCTCCGGCCTGCGTTTAGCTTCGCCCTCCCCTTATTACTCCACAGGAGAATTGCATGTCGGCCAGCGATAAAGTACGCCTGAAGCGCCTGTTCAGTCAGGGAAAATGCCTTGATGTTGCTATCGATCACGGCATCGCTAACGAGCCTGATTTTCTGGTTGGGCTGGAGGATATTGAGGGCGTCATGCGCAATCTGATCGCCGCTCAGCCAGATGCCATTCAGGTCAATTACGGTCAGGCCAGTCTGTTACAGCAGGCGGAAACGCCTAAACCAGCGCTGGTGCTGCGTACCGACGTCGGCAACGCCTATAACGCCGTGCGCCATCGTGAAATGTGGGCGGTGCTGCATAACCCGGAAGCACCGATCCTGGCGGCACTGCAAATGGATGCCGCTGCGGTGGTGGTCAATCTCTACCAGATCCCCGACGAACCGGGCATCTTCCGCCAGTGCGTTGAGAATATCGGTCGCCTGCGCCACGCCTGCGATAAATATGCCATGCCGCTGATGATCGAGCCGCTGGTGATGGCGGCGGCGGGCCAGGGGCCAGCCTACGGATCGCTGGGTGACGTGCGCCAGATCGTGCCGCTGGTACGCCTGGCGCGTGAGCTGGGTGCCGATATCATCAAAGCCGATCCAACGGAAAACCCGGAAGACTTTCATCGCGTGGTGGAAGCGGCGCGCTGCCCGACGCTGGTACGCGGCGGTGGTAAAGGCGAGCTGGGGAAAGTGCTGGAAAAAAGCGCGGCGCTGATGGCGCAGGGCGCGGCGGGCATGGTTTATGGCCGCAACGTCTATCAGCATGATAACCCTTCACGCGTGGTCAAGGCGCTGATGGCGATTATTCACCAGGGCGCGAGCGGTGCGGAAGCGCTGGAAATTTACCATAGCGCCTGACGGTTATCACGGCGCGTAAGCGGTGCGCCAGCGGATCGCAACCCGGAGAGTGAAGATGAGCCATTGCTTACTCGGCATCGATGCTGGCAATACCATGATTAAAGCGGTGCTGTTCGACAGCGACGGCCAGGTGCTGTCGGTAGCGGGCTGTGCTGGTGAAACCCGTCAGCCACAGCCCGGCTACGCGGAGCGCCCGATTGAGGACGTATGGCAAGGCGTGCAGCTGGCGGTGCGTGCCTGTTTGCAGCAGGCGGGTCATCACGCGCAACGCGTGGCAGCGGTGGGTGCCGCCGGACACGGCAACGGGCTCTACGCGCTGGATAAGCGACAGCAGCCGCTGCTGGGCATTCAGTCGATTGATATGCGCGCCGCATCATTGGTAAGCGCCTTAGAGCAGCAGGGCAACGCCGAGCTTATCTGGCAGCGTTCGCTACAAAAACCCTGGCCTGCGGCAACGCCGGTGCTGCTTAGCTGGCTGAAACAGCATGATGCGGCGCGCTACGCCCGCATCGGTCATATTCTGTGCGCCAAAGATGTTATCAATCACTTTCTTTGCGGCGCAATCGCTACCGACTACTCCGATGCGGCGGGCGCGGGCCTGATCGATTACGCCAGGCGCGGCTACAGCGAAGTGCTGATGGCGCTGTACGGACTGGAAGCGGCGATGCCGCTGTTGCCGCCGCTGCATGAATCCTGTGCGGTGGTGGGCCAGGTGACGCCGCACGCCGCCAGCCTTACCGGGCTACCGGTGGGGATTCCGGTAGTAGCGGGCATCTTCGACGTGGTGGCGAGCGCGGTAGGCTCCGGCGTGGTCAACTGCGGTGACGCCTCAATTGTCGCGGGTACCTGGAGCATCAATCAGGTGGTGGTGGAGAAGCCGGAGTATCAGCGGCCGGTTTTTATGAATTCGATGATTGAACGCGATCGTTTTATGGCGATTGAGGCCAGCGCCACCTCCGCCGCCAACCTCGACTGGTTCGTGCGTGAGTTTGATGACGGGCGCGGCGGCGAAGGCGCGGTGCGCAGCAGCGATCTGGTGGCGCAGGTGAAACCCGATATGCAGCTACCGTTCTACCATCCCTATCTTTACTCAGGCCGCAAGGCGGGCCCGGCAAAGGCGGGATTTTACGGACTTGGCGGCTGGCATACCCGCGCCGATATGCTGTTTGGGCTATTTGAAGGCGTCACCTTTGCCCATCGCGCCCATATCGATCGACTGCACGCCGCCGGTATTCCGTTCAGCCAGGCGATCCTTTCCGGCGGCGCGGCGCGCAGCTGCGTCTGGCCGCAAATGTTTGCTGATGTACTGGGCATTCCGATTCGCGTCGCCACCTGTAGCGAAACCGGCGCGCTGGGTGCTGCCATCTGTGCGGGCGTTGGCGTCGGGCTGTGGCCGCACCTGGCGGCTGGCGTGGCGCAGGCGGTAAGGCTGAATCCTGGCGTGCTGCTGCCGGATGCATCACGCCATGCTTTCCACGCCACCCGCTATCAGATGTTTAAAAAACTGGAGCTGGCGATGGACGATCTCTGGCACGATGCCGCCATCAACGTCTGAATTTATCTGCCTTACGTAACAGTTGTGATATGGCATGTTGCAGCAATGTGACAGTCAGGATAGATTGAAAAAATTCCGTTCTCTCCCTGTCATGAAAGCGATTCTGGCGCGCTTGCCGCAGCCAGCTTTCGCGTGAGGAATTTCCGTTGTCCGAATGGTTTTCAGTCATCCTGTTTGTCGCGTCGATCGTGATTTACGCCTGCAAGGCCGGGCGCAACCGCTTCTGGTATCTGGCGCAGCTGCTGGTGCTTGGGCTGTTTATCGTACTTAACGCCGCACTCTACGCCAGCAACTATTTCACCGGCGAGGGCATTAATGACGCGGTAATCTATACCCTGACCAACAGCCTGACCGGCGCAGGCGTCAGTAAATATGTCCTGCCCGGCATTGGCCTGCTGCTGGCGCTGTTTCTGGTGTTCTGCCTGCTGTCATGGCTGCTGCGTCGGCGCGGTCATCGCCCACACCACGTCGGCTACAGTCTGCTGGCGCTGCTGCTGGCGATCGCATCGATAAAAACCGCGCCCGCCTGGCAACAGGTTACCGATCTGGTGATCGCACCCGCGCCAGCAGAGGGCGGTGATTTTGCCCGCTGGTATCATGTGCCGCAAAAGCAGATAGCCAATCCCAGGCTAAACCTGGTTTATATCTATGGCGAAAGCCTGGAACGAACCTATTTTGATGAGCAGGCTTTTCCTGGCCTGGCGCCGGAGCTGAGCCATTTGAAGCAGCAGCAGGCGCTCGATTTCTCACAGACCGAGCAGCTACCCGGCACCGAATATACCATCGCCGGGATGGTGGCTTCGCAGTGCGGCATTCCGCTGTTCGCGCCTTTTGAAGGCAACGCCTCAGCCTCGCTTGCCAGCTTCTTTCCGCAAAATATTTGCCTCGGCGACGTGCTGAAAAATTCCGGCTACCAGACCTGGTTTATACAGGGTGCCGATCTGCGCTTCGCCGGTAAAGACACGTTCCTCCGCTCGCACGGCATCGACCACCTGTATGGTCTGGAGGAGCTGAAAAGCCGCGTAGCCGATCCTGATTACCGCAATAACTGGGGCTTCTATGACGATACGGTGATGGATGAGGTGTGGCAGCAGTTTGAGCAACTGTCGCAGCAGAAACAGCCCTTCGCCCTGTTTACCCTGACGGTGGATACGCACCACCCGGACGGCTTTATCTCACGCGGCTGCGATCGAAAAAGCTACCGTTACGAAGGCAAGCCCAACCAGTCATTCAGCGCCGTCGCCTGTAGCCAGCAGCATATTGCGCGCCTGATCGATCGTATTCTCTCCTCGCCGTGGGCGAAAAATACCCTGATTGTGGTGTCGTCCGATCATCTGGCGATGAACAACAGCGCGTGGAAATTCCTTAACGCCCACCAGCGCGATAACCTGTTTATGATTATCCGCGGCGATCGGGCGCAGCCGCAGCTGCTAACCATGAAGCGTAGCTCGCTGGACAATGGCGCAACCGTGCTGGATCTGCTCGGCGGCGATAAGGCTATCGGCCTGGGACGCAGTTCACTGTCAGATCGCTCGCTGTCGGAGCAGTTCGATATGAAGAAAAAGGTGCTGACGTGGAAGCCGGACGTGATTCAATTGTGGGGATTCCCCAGACATATCGACCGCTTTAGCGTCGACAGCACGAAAAACAGCATCAGCTTCTCCGGCGCGCATTTTAGCCTGCCGCTGCTGCTCAGAATCGGTAAGGATAAGGTGGAGCCGCTGCCGGAAGGCGAATACGCCGCGCCGCTGCGCTTCCAGCTCGCCGATTTTGCCGCCGATGACAAATTCGTTTGGGTTGACCGCTGCTTTAAAATGGCGCGCCTGTGGCAGCCTGCGCTGGCGCTCTCCACCGATCTTTGCGCCGCGCAGGGTCAGCTCGGCGCACAGCCGCTGGTGCAGCATATCGACAAACCGATATGGCAGGGAGAGGTACGGATACCCCAGCAGCCGCTGGATGAGGCACGCCGTCAGCAGAACATCGCCCTGCTGAAAATTGCCGACAACGACATTCGCTATCAGGCAGAGAGCTTCAGGTTCGATGTGCCGGGTGCGCCGCAGACGGTGATGCAGTTTAACGGCATCTCGCGTCCGGAAGCCTGGGGGCGCTGGTCGAATGCTAATCTGGCACCGGAAGTAACCATTGATTATCGCGATCCGCTGCCGCCGCGCTTCAGGCTGCTTATCCGGGCGAAAGCGTTCGGCCCCAACGCCCAGCGTCCGGTTCAGGTACGGGTTGGCGCATGGCAGCAGGCCATTACCTTAACGCACGAGGTCACAACGGTAACGCTACAGGGTAATAATACCGACGGCAGCCGCCAGCTGGTGATTACGCCGCCAGAACCACAGCTGTCAAACGAGGGAAATATTATCGGCCAGGCGCCACGCAAGCTGGGCATCGGGCTGGTAGAAATCAAGGTGGTAACGGTAACCGAATAATCGCGCGGTTTTTTACCGCTCAGTCACCTTCCGTGCATGGTGATGGCTGTTTTGCCATCGCCTGCGCTTTCTCTGCTCCCTGATGCTGATAACAAAAGCAAGGCGAAAAAACCGCAACCGGATCTTTTTCGCTAATCCATCGTTTTTACGCTATCACCCCGTTTCAAACCGGCAGAATAACTAACTGCCGTACAATTTCGTTCAACAATTGATATTTATTTAGCAAAATTATTGCGTCACAGCTTAAGAAGAGAGGCGTTTGAAAAATATAATTAAATGAAAGCGCCAAAATAAATCCTTTTTTTTCTGGCAACGCTGTAACCGAACCAGACTGTTTTTTAAATAAAAACTACGCTTTAATATTAAAAATTCACTTTAACCAAATACATAAAGAAATGCTCAACGGCAGCCCATCAATATTAAAAAACAACCCCAGCCCTGCTTAAATCTTTATTAAAACTTATTATCTAATCAACAGATAATGGTGCTTACCTGAGCGTTTATATCCGCGCCCGATCACAATTTAGCCGTTCACCGCTGTGCTAGTTTTATTTTCGCCGTAACACGGCAGAAAACTTAAATCTTTAAAAAAATCTGCAGGAGATATTCCTATGAGTACTTATGTAGCGCCAGAAAAAAACAATTACCCAGGACTTGACCGGGGCTTCAACCAGCGATTTAAACTCGACAACGACTTATCTCAATCCCAGGGTGAAGGCGTCTATCTTGTATCAGATGCCGACGATATTGTGAAAACGCTGCAAAATTTACATGAATTATCAGCGCAGTCCGGAGAAATAAAAGTTATTTCCGGCGGACACTGTTATGAAAACTTCACCTTTCAAAGCGCGACAGATACTCATTCAGGATCCAAAACGCGCTTTGTTATTGATCTGAGCAATATGCGGGGTATTAGTGAAGAGGAAAAAGCGGGTAAAAAATATATCGTCGTTGAGCCGGGTGCTTCCAACTGGCTTATACAGCAAACCCTGCATGCAAAATATGGCGCGGCCCTGCCGGGCGGTTCCTGCTATTCCGTATGCGCTGGTGGACATATCGCAGGCGGCGGCTATGGTTTATTATCCCGCCTGCATGGGCTAGTTGTCGATTATCTGGCTGGCGTTGAGATGGTCATTCCCGATACCACTGAGGGCAAATATAAAATCAGAGCCTTTACGCCAGGCAACGATGAAGATCGGCTGAACTGGGCCAGCCGCGGCGGCGGCTCCGGTCATTTTGGCATTATCACTAAATATTATTTTGAAAAACTGAGCGTTCCTGCCGCGCCTGAACATGCGCTGTTTATCAGTTTCCCGGTGCCCTGGGCACAGTTCAGCACCGACTCTCCGAAAACGGATGCGGCCAATTTCGCGGCGTTTTTACAATCCTATTATACTGCCTGTGCTCAACTACCTGAACAGGCCTTTACCCTGGGCAAATTCACCTTCCGGCAGAATAGCAGCGACTTTATGGCTATCAGTATGCAGGTAGTATATGGCGATCATTCCGGGCACGACAGCGCCATCCTTGGAGGCCAGGATGTCCCGGCCCTGACCAGGGATGAGGCAATCAAGGCAATTGATGATTTTATTGCCTGCATGGAAAATTGGATCCCTACGGCGAAAACAAAAAAATATTCCCGGCAGCCTTATTATCTGCCCGGCCATCCGGTCTCGGCAGCGGTTCAGCTAAATCAGCTATACGATCTTCCCTGGATTGATATGACGCAGATGCTGAATGGATCGGGTGAAAACCAGTGCGGTAAGTACAAAAGCAGTTGCATGGTAGAAAACTTTATTCAACCTGAAGGGGAGGAGATTTTTTATTTCCTTACCGGCACACAACAGGGTAATGAAGTGCCCGATACCGTAGATAAAGCGCAAACGCTTATTCAGATTGATAGTTACGGAAAACAGATCAATGCCATGGACAATATGGAACAATCCCGTACTGCCGTCGCTGCCCGTAATTCGGTGCTTAAACTTCAATATCAAACCTACTGGAAGAATTATGAGAACAGGGACGAGGAGCAGCGTAAAGCGGTTGAAAAAGCTATCGTCACCTGGTTTAACGAGGGCTATAACCGTATCCATTATAAGGGGACCAATAACGCCAGCGGCTTTCCTGTCTGGGGCGATAAATATCAGGGATGCTATTTTAACTATCCCGATCGGCAGCTGGGCGTTAATCCGGGTTATATATCCGATCCGGGCGAACAGTATGGCGATTTCCTGCTGCTCTACTTCGGCGAGCACGTGCGCAAAGAACTGCTGGCGATTAAAACCAGCATCGATCCCATGAATAAATTCGCCTTCTCGCAGTCGGTATTGAATCCCGGACTTGATCCTGACGGTGACCGAACGGCTTAATTGACGCCAGAAACAATAACGGCCAGACGCCGGAAGGCGCTGGCCGCTGAGACTTAACGGTGAACACGCCTACAGCTAGCGGAAAAAAATCTCGCCCGATTTTATCTGCATAATTTTCCCTTCCCCATCGGTAATCAGCACGTAATTGCCGCCCATATAGGTCCAGTGACTGCCGATTTCCGGCGCGGGCAGATGGCGTTTCTGCCATTCGACAATTTCATAGGGTTTGCTGCGATACTTATCCGGCACCACATCACCGACGGTATAGCGCTGCGCATCGCTAAAAAATTCGTTCACATCGTAATTTTTGGGCTGCTCCTGCTCCGCGTCGGGTGCGCCCTGCGCCTCCGGCTGGGTTGGGCTTTGTGTTGCATCCGGCTGGCCTGGCACCGGCGACACCGGCTGCACGACGCTTTCATCCGTCACGCTCGTGTCTTCTTCCGCCTGGGCTACGGTAGCGAATGCCAGCATGCTGATTAAGGCACCTGAAAATAGTATTTTGGTGGTATTACGCATAGGTTCTCCTGATATCCCTGTTCTGCCGTTGCTGGCGCTCATTTTAGTGACAACAAATTAACCCTGGTTACGCCAACAGTCTCAACTTTTATTGTGAACTTTGTTGTCACGCACTCGGCCTGGAGAAATAGTTGCCTGATAAGCAGCCAGCCACGCCGCCTTATTCCTGGATGATCGCCCACTCTGCATGTGGTCATTAGCGTTAACCTGTGAGAATATATTGTTTTTACAAGCAAAAGGAACTGCGATTATGTCAAACACCACTTCTCGTTGTCTGTTTACCGAAGGTAGCCTTGCTATCCCTGAAGGCTATATCGATCAGACCGTGAACGTATTCAGACCGATGAACGGCGCTAAAACGGCCTACTCTATTGCACGCGATCGCTTACCGGCAGGCGTGACGCTCGCTGACCATATTAGCAACCAGCTTGCGATGCTGGAAAAACATATGCCGGGCAACCAGATTACGGAACGCAGCAGCGTCTGGCTTGGCGATCGGGTAATTGAAGGCGAGCAAATTGTTATAGAGATGCAGCGTGAAGGTCAGCATATCACGCAGCACCAGGCGATTTTTTTGCTGGACGCAACGCTGTTGGTCTTCACCCAGACCAAGAACGGTCCGCTGGCAGAAGAAGATAACGCCCAGTTTACCGCGCTGCTTGCCAGCTTTAAGCCTGCGGCGTAAGCGGTAACCGCCCACCTGAGCAGGCCATTATTACGGCGGCAGACGCAAAACCAGGCGGGCAAAGAACAAACCCTGAGTGGACGTATTGCACGTCCACTTTTTTATGCCTTGCGTGAGCAGCAGGCAATATAGTTCATAGAGCGCCGCTGGGCGCGGAAATAGCGGAACATGCCGAGGAAGCGCTGGCGGTTCTCACGGTTTTTCAGGCCGTTAAATGCAATTTTCATTGCTCTTCCCAGACCTTCATCCTTAATCATGCCGTGTGGCGACATCAGCGACATCGGGCCGTTGTGCGTCTGCACCTGGGTAAAACCGACCTGATAAAACAGTGCCTGCCAGTTTTCCTGCGACATCGGGCTGACGTTGGATTTCACCACCTGTTGTAGCTGTACATCCGCATCAACTTCAAGTTGTCCCTGAGTCAGCATAATATCGTGCGTCAGCAAACAACCGCCGGGCTTCAGCACGCGATAATATTCCTGCACCAGCCGCCGCTTTGCCTTATCGGCATACATGGTGAGCATGGCTTCGTTAATGACCACGTCAAAGCTGTTATCGGGGAAAGGAAGATGGTGGGCATTCGCTTCGCTGATATGAATGCGATCAGACAGACCTGCGGCGGCAACGTTCTCCTGCGCCTTGCTGAGCGCCTGCTTATCCATATCCACAGCGTAAACCTGGCAGCCGAAGCGGGAAACCAGCTCAATCGAGGTGGTGCCCATGTTGCAGGCAATCTCCAGCACTTTGCTCTGCGGGTTCAATCCGGCCTGAGCGAACAGCCACTCTGTGGCTTCCGCGCCGCCTGGACGCAGCCGGGTTTTCCCCAGGCTGGCCAGAAAAGTATGTCCTGCTTTATTATTGTCAGACATCTCTATCTCCGCCAAAATTTAAAGTTGCATACAGTATGCAACTTTAAATCAACGAAGTTAAGCCACAGGCAGCCCCTTCCGGCGAGGAAGGGGGCAGACGGCATTAATAGTCAAACTGACGGTAGTAGCGACGAATATCCAGGCTGTGACCGGTATATTTTTCAAAGTGTGCCGCCAGCCGATCCACCATCAGCGTGGAAGCGACGCAGGGAGCCATAATCCAGCGGAAATCATCGTCGATGCCGTTCAGACGATAGTCGCGCGGATCGATAACCACCACCCGATCGCTAATCTTACGGGCAAACGCCTCCACGCGATCGTCCAGCGAACGGCACTTCCCTTCCCCTTTCACCAGGAACAGCGGTACTTCTTTCTCCAGCAGCTCCAGCGTGCCGTGGAAAAACTCCGCCGAACTGACCGCTTTGGTGCGCTTCCACTGCATCTCTTCCAGAATGCACATCGAGAACAGATAGACTTCACCCCACATCTCCGCGCCGCCAATCCACATCATATAGTCGCTGTCATGATACTGTTTAGCGATCTCATCGGCGCGATCGTTGAAGTCACGTTTGGCCTGTAACAGGTTTTCCGGCAGCCGCTCCAGCTGGCTGGCAAAACGCGTATAGTCGCTAAACTCGCCGTTCAGTGCCACCAGGCGGAAAAACAGCCAGTAAAGCAGCATATATTCAAACTCAACGCCGTTTTTATGGCGCATCGGGATATGCCAGCTGGCGTGACTGGCGAGCGGCGAATCCGCATTTTTGGTAATTGCCACCACGCGAATGCCCTGTGATTTACACCATTCGGCAATCGCCACCGATTCTTTGGTATCGCCCGATTTAGAGAGGGTAATCACCACCGAATCTTTGGTTAATTTCCTGTTGCCTTTGGTTATTAATTCCGCCGCCTGTTCAGTATAGACCGGCAGCGCGGTGCACTCTTTGGCGAACTCATTGATCGCCATCATCGGTGCCAGCGAGCCGCCTACCGAGGCGAAAAACAGGTTGCTGTAGCCCGCCTGATGAATCTCTTCTGCTACCTGTTCCGCAATTTTACGCGCAGCAACGATCTCACGAGTACTGGTCAGGTACTCGTCCTGATTAAATCCCAACATATTTTTTCTCCTGAGAGGTTAAATTTTGCTTTG
Source organism: Mixta intestinalis (assembly GCF_009914055.1). Lineage (NCBI taxonomy): Bacteria > Pseudomonadati > Pseudomonadota > Gammaproteobacteria > Enterobacterales > Erwiniaceae > Mixta > Mixta intestinalis. The sequence continues at coordinate 4,557,120 of NZ_CP028271.1, read as the reverse complement.
TAATACTTTGTCGAAGTCGTCGAATATGCGTACGCCCAGGTCGATGCCTTTCAGGGTGGCGACGCGAAACGCCAGAATCTGTACCGGTACAATCAGCAGCAGCGGCGCAAGCAGCGGATCGAGGGGAAAATCGAGCGACAGCGTGCGATCGTCGCCGTCGCCGTCGGCACTGAAGGTCAGCGCCGCTTTAACGTGCGGGCGCATGTACTCACGCAACGCGGTGCTGCGGGCATCGGGCGCATCCTCAATAAACAGCAGCAGGTGCTCGGCGTTCGCCTCGAGATAAGGGCCATGCATATAGGCTTCCAGCTCAAAGCCGCTGGAGGGACGGCGCACCGTCTCGGTGAATTTGGTTTCGAACTCTTTTGCCACACCCACCAGCCCGCCGTAGCCGATGGCGACATAGCGCGGCGCGCTGCTCAGCAACGCCTGATGGCGCGTGATAAAAGCATCGGTACGGCGCATCACATCCGGCAGCCGCTGCGTCAGCGCACGCAGCGCATTCAGCGTTTTATCGCGCTCGGCGGCGGAGAGTTCGCCCTGCGCCTCTCCAACCATTAGCGCGATTAGCAGCAGATTAAGTACCGTGGCGCTGAAGCCGAGCGTGACGAAGCCGACTGGCTCAATGCCGCAGTTGATATCCAGAATCGCATCCGCCTCCTGCGCCAGCGGGCTGTTGCCGTTGGCGGTCATACAGTAAACCGCCCGCCCTGCCGCCTGCGCCTTGCGCTGCGCCTGAAGCGTGGAGTGGCTTTTGCCGCTCTGCGACAGCGCGATAACCCAGTCGGTCGCCTCATCGAAGCGTTCATAGTGGGTAAAGGGATAAGGCTCTTTAATTTCCACCTGAATCTGCGCCCATTCGCTGAAAGCGTAGGCGGCACACTGGGCTGCGTTCATTGACGAGCCGGTTGCCAGGATCAGCAGGCGACGCACCGGCCCCTGCGCCAGCCGCTCGCGTACCGGTGCCAGCATTTGCGGATACTCATCCAGGATACGCGCCAGGGTTTCTGGCTCGCGTTCGATACAGTCCATCATGGTTATTGACATGCTAATCTCCTCAGAACAGACCAATCCATGAACCCAGGATGCCGACTACCGCCATCCCGCCAATAATCGCCAGCGGCTGAACCTTTTTCCCCAGCAGCCAGTAGACAATGCCGAAGCTCAACAGCGGCAGCAGACAGGGCATGATGTCGTTGATGATCGACTGCACTTCGGTCTTCGCCTCGCCCGCACCGAAGGTGATGGGAATGGTGATATCAATCATCGAGGCGGTCATCGCCCCCACCACCATCAGGCCGATAATTGAAGCGCCGTAGGTGACACTCTCCATCATGCCGCTCTGCTGAATACGCTGTAGCACGCCGGTGCCGAGCACGTAGCCCCAGCGGGTAAACAGCCAGCGCACCAGGATGTGCGGAATATTGAAAATCAGCACAAACAGAATCGGCCCGAGGATATTGCCCTTCAGCGCCAGACTGGTGCCGATGCCGGTAGCGATCAGGCGCAGCGTGCCCCAGAAAAAGGAGTCGCCCAGCCCGGCCAGCGGCCCCATCAGCGATGCCTTTACGTTATCGATCGAGGCGCTGTCTATACCGCCGTCGCGACGATTTTTCTCTTCCATCGCGGCGGTGATGCCGAGGATCAGCGTGACGATATGCGGCGTGGTGTTAAAGAAAACCAGATGCCGTTTCAGCGCACTAACCAAATCCTCCTGACGCGTATAGAGCTTTTTCAGTATCGGCATCAGCGCATAGACAAAGGCGAGGTTCATCTGCCGTTCGTAGTTCCAGGAGAACTCCATCTGGAACGAGCGCCAGAACACGCGGCGCAGATCGCGCGGCGTAATGGCCGGTTCTGCCGGGGTTTTATCTTCAGAAATCATCTTCGTCATTCTCAACTCCCTGCGCCGCTGAGGCGCGTTGTACCGGCTGCTGCGTCATATTGACCATCACCACCGCGACGATCGCGCCAAGGATCGCGATACCGGTGACCGGAATTTTCAGGTAGGCCATCAGTACAAAGCCGAGGAAAAAGTAAGGTGCCACTTTCTTGTTGATCAGCAGCCGCGCCAGCATGGCGAAGCCGAGCGCCGGGATCATGCCGGTCGCCACGCTCAGGCCGTGCTTGATAAATTCGGGAATGGCGTCGAGCAGGCTTTTCACCGCGCCGCTGCCCACCATAAAGGAGACAGCTACGATGGTGGCGAGCATCAGCGACAGGCCGAACCCGGCCAGCAGGTGCATACGCTCAATGCCGCCGGTGTTACCCTGTTCGGCATAGCGATCCGCCTTATGGCTGAGGGTGGGAATAAACAGTCCCAGATAAACGTTTTTCAGCACCAGCGTCAGGGTGGCGATCGGCAAACCCAGCAGCAGTGCCGTTTCGGTGCCCGCACCGGAGGTAATGGCGAAGGCGACGCCAAGAATGCCGCCGGTCACCACGTCAGGCGGGATAGATGCGCCCACCGAGAAAGAGCCGATAAACGCCAGTTCCAGCGTTGCGCCCATGATCACCCCGGTTTCCACATCGCCCAGCACCAGGCCGGTCAGCAGGCCGGTAACAATCGGCCTGGAGAGCAGTGAAGTACCAAGCGCATATTCAGACTGGGCGATAAATGCCACCAGTCCCAGCAAAAGTGCCTCTGTCATGGTGTCTCCCCCTGCGCTACAGCGCCTCGGTAAACAGCTGTTTGCGATCGCCGGGCACCTGACGAATCTCCACTTCAGTGCCCGCCTGCGTCAGCTCCTGGAGCTGCGCAATCTCTTCCGGCAGTACGTTGATCGCCTTCGAAATATTGCGGCTGCCTTCACGCGCCTTGATGCCGCCCAGGTTGATGCTCTCAATCTGCGGCACCGCCTTCGCCAGACGCCAGGCGTCGTTAACCGACTCCACCACGATCAGCAGCTTATATTTGTCGGTGACGCCGCTTTTAATCGCCTCGATGGCGTCGTCGATATTTTTAATCACCAGCTTTACCGCTGGCGGCCTGGCGAGTTTGATGGTGGTTTTGCGCAGTTCGTCGTTGGGCACGCTGTCGTTGGCGATCAAAATGCAGTCAGCGCCGATATATTGCGTCCAGGAAAAAGCGACCTGGCCATGCAGCAGTCGATGATCGACCCGTAAGAGCTTTATCATGGTTATTTTCCTCGCTCAGAAATCTTTATCGGCGCAGTGGGCGCCGCTTATGGTTTGGTTGCAGTACTGCATTCCTTCTCTGGCGTTGCTCAGCGCCTCCTGAATTAGCTGAACCGCTGGCTCATCCGCTGGCGCGATCAACATCTCAATCACCAGCGGCAGGTTTAAACCGGCCAGCAGATGAAAATCGGGGCGATAGAGATAGCGAATAAATTCGTTATTGACGCTACCGGCAAAAATATCGGTGATGACGATCAGCTCATCCTGCGGCGTAAAGCTCTCCATCAGGCGATCGACCTGACGGGTTAAATCTTCGTTTTCATCCACGTAGGCGCACAGCGTATGCAGGTGCGGCTGAGCGCCCAGTATTAACTCTACGGATTGACGAATACCGGCGGCGAAGGTGCCGTGACTGGCAAAAATGTAGTGACGTTTCATCCTGACCTCATCAAGCGATTCCACATCTGGATAAGAGCAACCGGCGTGCCATAAATAGTGGCGCGCCGGTAATGAGGCGGGAGAGATGAACTAAAACTCTTGATCTGACGAGGTAAATTCTGTTTCGCGGTGCAGGATATCGTGGATATAACAAAGCTCAGCATCGGGGATTTTGACACTATAGCTGGCTTCAATGACACTAAACGCCTCACGCAGCGGATTTAACTGACGCAACGGACGCTCCGGCCCGGCGTAGCGCTGGATCGCCGTCTGCCGAATCAGACGTTCAATCAGGCAGCTGATATGAATATAAAGCGCCACCTTGCGATCGTTGGTGAGCTGCAACCCGGCCAGATGCTCATAGCGCAGCAGGAACTGCTCAACCTGGTTAATCACCTTGCCGGTATCGAGGATGGTTACCGATTCAATCACCCGCCGCAGCGAGAAGTTTTTCACAATCAGGTTATTGATCTCTTCCACCTGTTCGCTGCTCGCCAGCCCGCCGAACAGCCGGTTCAGCGCCGCGCTGCCCTGCCCGGAAATCAGCGACTCCAGCGAAATCCACGGCACCGGCAGATGGGGATCGAGCGTGCCTACCACCGCCAATACCTCATAGCGCGCCAGTAGTGCGGCGCGTTTCGGTTTATCGATCAGGCTGTCGTAATCACAGGCGACCATCTCAATCGCCAGCGCTTCCGGGATACTCGCCTTCAGCAGCGCACTCAGGTTGCTGGCGGCACCGAGGCCGGTAGCGCACAGGGTAATAATCGCCCGCGGCTTATTCTGCTGCGGCCAGATAAGCTGATGTTCAATCGGCAGATCGGCGGCGACTTCGCCGACGATGGCTTCCGGGTAGTCGCCGCGCAGAATGCGTTCGCCAACGTAGAGCGCCATACGCGTCGAGACGTTATTGATAATCGCCACCGGCGTGGTGATATGGCGATTAAAGTGCTGATGGATAGCGTTCAGCGATCCCATATCCACCAGAATCACCAGCCCGGTCGCCAGCGCGTTACGATCGATATAATCCATGACTTCGCTGGCAATCGCCTCCGGCGTGACGTCGAGCGGCATATCGAAAGATTCAAACAGATTGCTTTTCAGTAGCCGGTTCGCCACGTTGGCGATGCTGCTGGCAGTGGCGTAGCCGTGAGCGAGGATCACCGCCCGCGTGACCTGCGTCTGGCTCAGCGTGCCGGTTTTTTGCAGCCAGAGGATCAGCAGCAGCGCGTCGATCCGCTGCGGTTGCAGATCGAGCTTGTGGGTAACCGAGGAGAGCACTTCGTGACAGAAGCGGCAGAGCAGCGGATAGCGCTGCTCCAGGCTGTGGGAAAGCTGGCGAATCAGCTCGACGTTAAGGCGCGCGGGCGTTTCGCTGGCGCGATGCAGCAGATAGTGGCTCAGCGCGTAAACACAGTTGCCGTTGAACTGAAGGTTGAAGCGTTTTTCCAGACGGTAAAATTCCTCGCGTACCTGACTGCTGGTGAGTAGCAGCATGGAAGATTCCGCGCTGTCGCGATGATCGAAGATCAAACGATCGAACAGTAGTTCAATCTCACTGCCCATGCGCTTTTCCATCTCTTCCCAGGTCATCAGCCCGCCGCGCCAGCGGGCGAACAGCGCCAGCACGCTAAGCTGCGTATCCTGAATCAACAGGCGTGCGCCATCCTGCTGACGCAGCAGCCAGGCGGGCGAAGCGGCGGCATCGATCATCACCGGCTCGGTCGATTTTTGCGGCTCGGCAAGCGCCGGAAGCTGGGCCATCACCGCTTCCGGCAGATCGTGGATAGTCACTTCAATGGTTTTTTGTCCACGCTGCCGCGCCCAGGCGGAAGCAACGCTGTATTTCACCGCGTTTTTCATTTCGCCGACGTTACCGCGCCAGATATAGCGCCCCAGCGCCGCCGTCAGACGCGGGCTTAGCCGCAGGCTGCCGCCAACCCGCTGCGCCTCACGCCAGAAGAACTGCATCATCAGCGCCCGCTTCTCCTGCTGGCTGCGACTTTCCAGATCGGGCAGCGTGATTTGTATCGGAATACGGCGGATAAAGGTGGTTAAAAAGGTACTGTGAATCTCTTCGGTGGTGGCGAAGATCAGCCGGGCCTGTACCGTCTGTGCCTGCGCCGTTTCGCCCAGCCGGTAAATTTCTTTACGATCGAGCCAGGTAAACAGCTTCTCCTGTCCTTCGGCACTGAGGCGGTGTACCTCATCGAGAAACAGAATGCCGCCCTGTGCCGCCTCAAAGGCTCCCGGCTTATCGCTGACCGCCCCGGTAAACGCGCCTTTAACATAGCCAAACAGGTTGGCGGTCAGCAGTTCAGGGTTGCTGGCGTACTGTGCGCAGTTAAAGTTAATAAAGGGCGCGTCCGGCTCGATAACCTGTTGCGCAATGGCATACTCATGCAGCAGCTGGGCCATATAACTTTTGCCGGTGCCGCTTTCGCCGGTAATCAACAGCGGTAGCCCGCCATCGGGATAAAACAGCGCGGTTTTTAGCTGCTCGATTGGCTTTTTCAGGCTGCCATCGTGACCGATTAGCAGGGCAAAGTGATCGGCGGCCTGTTCCGCTTCAACCTCTTCCGCCAGCAGCTCCGCCACGCTGTTATATTCGCTGCGCGATAGCGGGAAAAACTGTTGTTCAAAGCTGTGCTTATGCAGAAAGCAGACCGGACGCGTATTAATTTTTACCAGCGCGCCTTCCGCCACCAGCTGATTGAGATAGTGACTGGCGGTGTTGCGCTGCATGGCAAAACGCTGTGCCAGCCAGCTCGCCGTAAAGACCTCGCTGATGTGGTGTGGATCGAAAAAGTCGGTCTGATTAAGCAGGAAATTAAGTAAGTTATCTTTGCGCGTCATCGTTTTCCCCGGTTTACAACACCCGGCTATGATGCCCTGAAGTGACGGGCAGCAAACGCCTGCGCGCAGAGGAATTACGGTTTTGTGGAATGCCGCACAGATCGCGGATCGCCCTCGTCGTAGATAATCAGGCTGACGCTGTTTTCGCTGTTAATATAAACCTGCGCAGAACGTTCGCCATCCGGCGAATACCAGATTTTGCCGCCTTCTGCTTCCGTTACCGGATAGTAGCCCAGAGAAATCAGATAGTGCTCCAGCTTTGCGCCATCCCGTGTGCCGTGAAAGGTAATGCTGGATAATCCCGCTGCGTTGCCATCCTGCGCTTTGACGCTAATTTCATAGCGATGAGTAAGCCGTGGTGCCTGTTTGATTTCATCCGAAGTAAATAAATGATATTTAAACCACTCTTTTTCAGTGTAGGTGATATCCAGCGTAACCAGCATGATAAAGGTGAAAAACAAGGCCGCCATTAATAGCAGAAGCCCCCCACCCACCGCACATCCGATATTTTTATATTTGTTATCCATTATTCAAACTCAGATTTTGGTTTGGTTAAAATGTTAGCATGAGCGCCATTATTTGTAATTACCTTAACGATATCTTTATGATAATCAGCAAATGGTTTGATAGACATCATAAATTTTGGTAACTCCCCATAAAAAGGTTTAGAATATTTATTTTTTATTGGATCAGGAAAAATTAGAGGTTTGAAGAGTTTATTTTTATAATCACCAACTGGTCCATAATAATCCCAGCGCTTTAGCGCCTCTTTCCGACTTATCAGCTTTAGAAAAGGGAAGTAATTCATTGGTCGTACTGCACGATAGAATCCCAGTAAATCAGAAACTAAATCTTCAGCGCTAAATCCACTGTCCGTAAACCAAATAAATGGCAGTGATGCCTGCATCCTTTCAAATTTGACAGCAGTAGACATCATCATCGCAAGAGCAATACTAAAGCGCTGATCTAACGGCCTACCTTTTTTAATTTGCCAACGAGCATGCATACCTACGCCAAAAATATTTTTTGAATATTTATACATTGTTTGTGAATAAGATATTGTATAGACTTCATTACTGCCACGTTCTCCCTGCTCCATGGCATAAAGTAATTTTTTTATATCTTTCCCTTGAGCATGACCTAAATCTATCCATCCCAGAATCTCCGAATAAACCAGTCCTGACCTGGCATAAAAAGCATCACTCCCATCAATAATATCTTTACGTTCGCTCACTAACCTTCCTTGTAAAAATACGCTTTCAATTTATTACGTTATAAAATTTTATAATAAAAAACATCCTGCCTTTAATAAAACAAAGATAATATTACCTTTACCATAAATAAAACGAAAACCAATCCATTTACGTTGCACTAATTAAAATTAGCAGTTCGATTTATTTACCATTGCTTATACTGGTTAAAAGATCGAATAAATTATAAAGCTAATTTAAGGCCTCAATTTTAGCTAAAAAATGCTCGCCGCCGCCGATAATTACTTATCAGTTAGCCGCTATTATCTCACCTGTTTAACGCTAAAAAAGATAAAGAAACGGAGCCGTTTTCGGCCCCGTTATTGGCTGGCAGACAACGGCGCGACAAGCCATTCTCTGCCTGAGCCTGAGCCTGAGCCTGAGCCTGAGGCTTCCGCGCAATATGCGGATAGCCAAAACCCTTTTACTGTGGCGTCAGTTTAATCGCCGAGGCGTTCATAATCCCTGCGCCACGTTTGCCCTGCGCATGGATCAGATCCCACTCTTTTACCGTGCCGTTATCGTTAAGCGTAATTAACAGGGTATAGACCGGGCCGGACTGTGTACCGATAAAACCGCCAACAATCGGAATCATGCGGCTGGCATCGTCGGTAATATCCTGCCACAGATAAAGCATGATTTTTTCGCCTTCGTCACTGAAAGTGTAGCTAATTGGCTGACCAAAGCGTGAAATCATACTGCTTTCGGTGGTCACGCCGGGCTTAATCACCGCGCCCAGACTCTCTTTCGTCGCATCCTTCAGGAAATTATTATTCAGCGTCAGAGGATAACGGGTAAAAATATGCCTGGTGACCACCTGCTTATCAACCAGCACGTTAAGCCGTGATACGTTGGCAGCGTGGAGAGGATTATCAGACCAGGTTCTTTTCCAGCCGACATTCACTTTTCCCGTTGCGGTCGGCGACATATTTTCCGGCTGGCCGTAGCGCTGTAGCAATTCATCCAGCGTTGTTTTGCCATCGACAACGCTGTTTTGCGTTTCAGTCACGCTGCGGGCGCTAAGCGCCGGGGTTTTCACACATCCAGTCAGCACCAGCGTCGCAGCCAGCAGCAACCATCCTCTTTTTATCATTTCGTTTCGTCCTTTTAGCCATCAAGAAAATTTCAGGCGGATACCCGATCTCTGGCATCCCTGACCTGAAACGTTGTCCCTGTCTCTATCGGCCATCAGAAGTGAAACTTTATCGCGATTACACGCCAATTCTGCGATAAAAAAACGGGGCTTTTCGGCCCCGTTCAGCGTGTTGATGTATTCCAAAGCATCGAAGGCGTCAGAAATTCCAGCTAAAGCCTGCGTTAACGCTGTTGTCCTGATAATTATCAGAAATCAGGCCACTATAGCCCAGCGACAGGCGGGAATCAGCGTTCAACGCCATCTCCGCGCTGGCCTTAATCACCGCACCATCACGCGAAGCAGAAACACTGTTCACCACAAACGGCGCATTGCTGCCGTTAAACTTCAGCCCCATGCCGCGATCCAGATCGCCATACTGATGCTGCCAGCCCAGCTCACCGCGCAGCGCCACCGATGTCGTGGTGTTAATGTCCCACTGGACATCGGAGCGCAGGCCCAAAGTAGAGAGCGTGGCGTCGGTATGCTGCTTGTCACCATGCAGCGCCGCCGCACCGCCCTGCTCCGCAATGCGGTTGTTCTGGAAGTTAACGTAAGAGAGGTTAGCAAACGGCTCAATGTTCACTAATCCAGCGGGAATCGCGTAGCCCGCTTCCGCGAAGAACTGTTCGGTGCGCGCATTATACTGCGCGCTGGCCCGATCGGACTGGCTGCCGTAACGCACAGAACGCGAGGTATCAAAGCGATGCCAGGTGTAACCCGCGCCTGCCCGCAGCGCCAGCGCGCCATACTCTTTGCCGCCGTAAACCGCCAGATGGTAGTTATCGCTGTCGGCATCGGCACCGTAACCACCATCCAGTGAGGTACGGGTATAACCGGTCGCCACGCCCATGCGCCAGTCATCCGCCCAGGCGGAATCCAGCCCCAGCAACACGCCGTAGGTGGAAGCCTGGTAGCCGGTGGCGCTGGCATCGCCGGAAGCATGATCCCACGCGCCCAGCAGCTTCGCCCATGCACCGCCTTCGTCAGCTTTAATATCGGTTGAGCCAGCCAGCCCTTCAGCCTGACGCAGACGATCGTTCAGCGTATCGCGCAGATAGCGGCTGTCGTTAACCTGAGCCGAGGCGATATCCGCATGAACCTGGCCGGAAAGCTGACGGAACGCCTGGCGCGCTTCTCCCACTGACCCGCTAAGCAGCAAACTTTCATAAACCGGGTTACCCGCGCCCAGCGCATTCGCCGCTGCTGCAACGGCCCGCTGGTTCTCGGTAGCGGCTACGCTGGTAAAGCTCACATCATTACGTCCAACCGCCAGCGAAACCTGATTGCCCTGGTAGCCCAGTGAGGTGCCGAGGAAAGCGTAGCTCGGCAGCGCGCTGGTAAACTGACCGTTGATGCCGTTTGCCGCCGACAGAATGGTGTACTGGCGTCCCGCCAGGCTCTGTACTTCGCTACGGCTGAGCAGGTTATCACCGTTTTCCAGCGATACCGCCACTTCGCCGCCTTTGATATTGATAGCGCCGCCGCTGGCGATACGATCGCTGCGTCCGTCCGGCGCAACCTCCACCGCATAGCGCGAGCCCGCTTCAAAATTAACGTCGCCATCAACGTTCAGGGTGCCGATAGAGTTGCCGGGGGCCACGGTGCCGCCGCGTGCGACGGTTAAAGCCCCTACGCTGCCCGATCCGCCCAGCACGCCCTGCTGCTGTACGCTGACCGCTGACGTCAGTGAGCCGTTAATTGCCAGCAGGCCATCGTTCACCAGCGTCGGGCCGCTATACGTATTATTGCCGGTAAGCAGCAGCGCACCCGCGCCCTCTTTCGTCAAACCGCCGTGACCGGAAATATCATTCGACCAGACATCAAAAGCGCACTGAACGCCTTCACACAGGCGCGCATAACGTTTGTCAGCGTCTACCGTTGCCCCGATGCCGGGGATATTGGCAACAAACTGCGTCGATCCGTAGGCGGTGCCGTCCGGATCCGGTATGCGAAACGCTTCAGGGATATCCTCTACGGTGTAGAACATACCCGGCCCGTGGATCGCTTTGCCTAAATCGATCATGCCCCAGCCGTACAGCGCGTCGATGCCCGCCTCGCCCATATCAACCGTGGTGGTTTTCAGCACCTGCGCCACCTGCGCGCCAGTCATATAGGGAAAACGCTCCATCAGCACCGCGATACTGCCCGCAACGTGCGGAGCCGCCATTGATGTCCCGCTGAATTTGGCGTAGCCGGTGGTTAAATCATCGGCATTGGTGCCTTCAATAATCGAGCTGTAGACGCGCGATCCCGGTGCCGATACGCAGAAGCTGGCGGTATAGCCGCAGCGCGAGGAGAAGGTGCTGATGGTGTAACCTTCCTCTTCCTGTTGCAGGCTGGCAACGGTCAGCCAGTTTGGCGCGATATCCGGCACAAAGTAAGCCAGTCCGCCCATTGCATCCGGGTTATTAAGGTTATAGTCGTTCCCGGCGGCAAAGATGGTAACGATGCCGCTGCGTGCCGCATCGATCGCGCCCTGGTAGGCACCGCCCGGCACCGTACCGAGGATCTGTTTGATCTGATCGAACTGCTTTTGTGCATCGCTGACGGTAAAGTTCGGATAAGCGGGATCGCGCCCGCCCTGTGAGAATTGGTCAGTGATGCCGATCCCCCAGCTGTTATTGATAATACGCACGCCGCTTTCGCGCAGCGCATCCCAACCCGCCTTATACACGGCACCATCATTACCGAGGACAATGCCATCTTCCGGGCCGGGATCGCCGTTCTCCGCGCTGACGATCTGCGCCCCCCAGGCCACGCCGTGCATTTCACCACCGTCGCGGCTGCCTGCGGCGATACCGCCAACGTGCGTGCCGTGCGTGCCCAGTTCGCCGTCAGAATCGGGGCTGGGCGTACCGTCATACCTAAAGGCATCGCCCGCTTTTACCGGAATATAGGGATCGGTGTAGGCGCGAACGCCTTCGGTAACCAGATTGATTACTTTATTCGCGCCAACAAATTCCGGGTGCTGCGCATAAACCGGCTGATCGAAGATTCCGAGCTTAATGCCTTTACCGCTGTAGCCAGCGGCATAGGCTTCGTCAGCATGAATTGCGCCCAGTCCCCACTCGGCATTGAATTCACTGCTGCGCCAGCTGGACGCATTGCCCGCTACACCCTGCTCAATGTAACTGGCTGCGATCGCCGGGCCGACTGCGCCAAGATAAACTGCCGCTGCCAGCGCGCTATAGCGCACCTGCCGCCCCGTTAACTCAGAACGTAATACGCGCTGAGGTACAGTCAACCTTCTGCCTTTCTTTATCATTGCAGATACCGTCCGTTCTTGGTTTCAGATGTTTTATTTTTGAGTTGCTTCAACGTGCAATAAAAATGAAACGCCGCACGAAACATATCGACGCAAATATCAGATAAAGCAGAAAAGTTTTATTTCTGCCAGTAACATTGAGAAATATATAGATGCAAAAGAGTGATTCTCATCATATTATTTTCATATGCTTATTTTTTTTAAAAACACCCGGAATAAAAAATAAATAAGCAAGGAATATCCAATTCCAAAACCCCAGGAAGATTCTTAAAACTAAAATTTTGTGCGATAAAAATGTGGTAATTTACTCAGGTTACTTATTGAAGAGTAATAGTTTGTTTTTTGATGATTATAATCCCACATTGAAACTGATTTAAAGGATATGACAGAGTCGTGGCAGCGAAGAGGAAGGAGGTAATATCGTGGTTTTTCAAGGGAAACGGGCCATCTCTGGCCCGTTTGAATTAATCCAGATCGGCCCCGTTACTGGCAATAACTTTTTTATACCACCAGAACGATTTTTTACGGCGGCGCGCTAACGTACCTTTTCCCTGGTCATCGCGATCGACATAAATAAAGCCGTAGCGTTTGCTCATTTCTCCCGTTGAAGCAGAAACCAGGTCAATACAGCCCCAACTGGTATAACCGATAACGGGAATACCATCATCAATCGCTTCCGCCAGCGCTCGAATATGTTCACGCAAATAGCTGATGCGATAATCATCGTGAATATTGCCGCTGGCATCCGGCTCATCTTTTGCGCCCAGCCCGTTTTCCACCAGAAATAAGGGTTTCTGGTAGCGGTCATACATCATATTCATGGTGATACGTAGCCCTAAGGGATCGATACCCCAGCCCCACTCGCTGGCTTCCACCCAGGGGTTTTTCAGCGATTTCACCACGTTGGCGGCGCTGGTATTGCCGTTGTTCATTTCTGCCGAAGCGCAACGTGAGGCGTAGTAGCTGAAGGAGACGAAATCGACGGTATGTTTCAGAATGTCATCATCGCCCGGCAGCGTTTCGATAGCGATCCCCTGCTCACGGAACATACGGCGGGTCCATGCGGGATAAGCACCGCGTGCCTGCACGTCGATAAAAAAGAGGTTTTCCCGATCTTTTTCCAGCGCTGCCCACACATCTTCTGGCTTGCAGGAGTAAGGATAGAAGTTGCCGCCCGCCAGCATGCAGCCCACCTGATTTTGTGGATTGATCTCATGGGCGATCTTGGTTGCCAGCGCGCTGGCGATCAGCTCATGATGCGCCGCCTGATATTTAACCTGCTGCGGGTCTTCATGCTCCTCAAATACCAGCCCCGCCCCGGAAAACGGGCTGTGCAGCAGAATATTGATTTCATTAAAGGTAAGCCAGTATTTTACCAGGCCGTCAAAGGCCTCGAAACAGGTGCGCGCGTAGCGGGTAAAGAAGTCGATGGTTTTACGGCTGCGCCAGGCACCATACTCTTTGACCAGATGCATCGGCATATCAAAATGGCAGAGGGTGACCAGCGGTTCGATATGATATTTTTTGCACTCTGAAAACAGCTCGCGATAAAACGCGATGCCCGCTTCGTTTGGCGTCAGCTCATCGCCCTGCGGATAGAGGCGGCTCCAGGCAATCGAGGTGCGAAAAACCGTAAAGCCCATTTCTGCCATCAGCGCGATATCTTCTTTATAGCGATGATAAAAGTCGATCGCCTCATGTGAAGGATAGAATTCATCGTCACGCCAGCTAAAGCGCTTTTGCTGTCCCAGCTTGACCGCCAGCCGATCTTTGCCATGCGGGATCATATCCACCGTTGCCGGGCCTTTTCCGCCCTCGCGCCAGGCACCTTCGGCCTGATTCGCCGCTATCGCGCCGCCCCATAAAAATCCAGCGGGAAATTTGGTTTCCATATATATCCTCTGTTAATGCGATTTAACGGCCTGAGAAGCGGTGGGCCAGTCGGCAGGCGTCACCGCCTTTTGCGGCGTCTCTACCGGGATATCCTCAAAGCCCAAAATTAAGGTGGTGATAAAAGAGATAACGATCGCCAGCGCCATCACCGCAAAGACCCAGACGATGCTCATTGGGTTAGCGGGATCGAAGAACTGGACGCTGGTGAACAGCCCCGGAGCCGCCATCGAATGACTTGCCAGCCCGGCCAGTCCGGCTACCGTGCCACAGAGGAAGCCGCTAATCAGGCTGGCGATAAGCGGGCGTTTGAGCCGTACCGCCACGCCATACAATGCCGGTTCAGAGATCCCGGCCACAATCGCGGAGGCAGCGGCAGCCAATGCGGTCTGACGCAGCTCCGGGTTTTTGGTGCGCCAGGCCACCGCCAGCGACGATCCGCCCAGCGAGAGGTTAGCGCCGATTTCCGAGGGCATAACCATGCCCTCTTTGCCGGTTTCCGCGATGGTCTGGATGATGGTGGGTGTAAAGACGCGGTGCATACCGGTCATTACCAGCAGCGGCCAGAGCGCGCCCATAATGGCCACCGATAGCCAGCCAAGATAGTGATGGATGGTGTAGACCACCGCTGAGATACCGCTGCCGATCCAGATACCGATCGGGCCGATCAGCATGATGGCGATCGGTGCAGCGATCAGGACGATCAGCATCGGTTTAAGGAAGTTTTTGGTGACGGCCGGAGTAATTTTATCCACCCATTTTTCGATCCATGAGAGGATCCAGGTCATGCAGAGCGCCGGTATAACGGTGTAGGTATATTTTACCGCCGTGACGGGCAGCCCAAAGAATTCTACCGGCTGCCCCTGCGCCGCTTTTGCCATCAGTTCGATAAAGCCAGGGTGTACCAGCACGCCAGCGATAGCGATTGCCAGCGACATGTTGGTTTTGAATTTTATCGCGGCGGAGGCGGCCACCATGATCGGCAGGAAGAAGAAAGCGCCGTCGCCAATGAAGTTGAGGATCGCCAGCGTAGAGGAATCTTTGGCAAACAGGCCGGTCATGCTGAGGATCATCGCCAGCAGTTTTACCATCGATCCGCCGATAATCGCCGGGATCAGCGGCGACATGGTGCCGATCAGTGCATCAAGGATGCCCGCACCGATGCGTTTTAGCGTGAGTTTGCCTTTCGGCGCTTCGGGCCGGGTTTGCGCGCTGGCAGGCAGCAGTTTAATGACTTCAGCATAGGCCTGGGAGACGGTGTTACCGATGATGACCTGGCACTGACCCTCGCTTTGTACCACGCCCATTACGCCGGGGATAGCTTTGAGTTCAGCGCCGTTGACGGCACGGCTGTCGTTAAGGACAAAACGCAGGCGTGTCATGCAGTGGGTGACTGCCACCACGTTGTTGTCGCCGCCTATCGCCGCAAGGATTGCTCGCGAGATTGCCGCATGATTTTTTGCCATGACTGTGAGACCTCTTGTTATGACGCACCGTAGCCGCAGGGTGGACGGCGTTGTTATGGTTTTTTCGGGTATGGGAAAGATAACGGCGGTTTTCGCCGCACCATTTCTCGTCTGCAACAACATAGGTAACCGGTTTCACATGAGATTGTTGATTAGGGATAAATAGATCAACTATTATTTTTTTGTTGATGAAAATTTGTGATAACGATCGCGTGCAGGGGCGAATAAGCGTGTTGTCTGTAGCTGATGGAATGTTGCGGCTCTGGCACAGAGTCGAACCAGCGACGGCAGATAAGCACCAGAGTTTAGGGAACAGCGGCTGGCTAAGATGTGCAGGTCACAAGTTGACATTGAACATGTTCCTGATATTTAGCTGAAGCTGCGCCGGTCACAAGGGGACGGACCTTTCGGCGGAACGGCATGAATCCGTCCTGGAGCCTCCGCCCGCGCCTTCCCTGGCGCGGGAGGTCCGCCTACAGGTTCCGTTCCCTCGTTCCCCGAAGCTCGCGCTACCGATACCTGACCAGAAACCGGCGCAACGTCTGGCGCGGGAGGTCCGCCTACAGGTTCCGTCCCCCTCGTTCCCCGAAGCTCGCGCTACCGATACCTGACCAGAAATCGTGCCTGCCGCTGGCTAGGCCCTTCCAACAACATAAACCACAACCCTGAAGCAAAAACTGTTTAGAATGGGCCGCAAGGGATCACAGCCGGGGAAACATCATGTCAACCATGCAGGACGTTGCGAAAAAAGCGGGCGTATCAAAAGCCACCGTCTCGCGCGTACTATCAGGCAAAGGCTACGTCAGCGAAGCTACCCGCCAACAGGTCTTCGCGGCTATCGAAGCGGCTGGCTATCGCCCTAACCTGCTGGCGCGCAACCTCGCCACCAGCAAATCCCAGTGCATCGGCATGGTTGTCACCAATACCCTCTACAGCGGCAGCTACTTCAGCGAAATCCTCTCCCAGGCAGCAAAAAAAGTAGAAGAAATCGGACGCCAGCTCATCCTTGTAGATGGAAAACACAGCGCCCAGCAGGAACGTGAAGCGATCGAATTCCTCCTTGACCTGCGCTGTGACGCCATCATCCTCTATCCGCGCTACCTCACCATCGATGAAATGGATGAAATCATCGAACAAACAACCCAGCCCATCGTGGTGGTCAACCGCAGACTGCGAAAACATCCCAGCCACGCCGTCTTCTGCGATCACAAAAAATCAGCCTACAACGCAACCCTGGCGCTGATTGAACGCGGGCACCGCCACATCGCTTTCATCACCGGATCGCTCGATTCTCCTACCGCGCTGGAACGCCTCAACGGTTACAAACAGGCGATCGGCCACGCTAACCTTCCTGTCGAACCGCAGCGCATCATTGAAGGTAAATGGACGCCCGCCTGCGGCGTCAACGCCATCACCTCGCTGCTGGAAAGACGCGTCCCCTTTAGCGCGGTCATCGCCAGCAACGACGACATGGCAATCGGTGCGCTAAAACAGCTTACTCGCGCCGGAATCAGCGTGCCGCAGCAGGTCTCGCTGCTGGGCTTTGATGACATTCCCGTCGCGCCCTTTCTGCTGCCCGCGCTCTCCAGCGTCAAAGATCCAGTCACCGACATGATCCACGAAGTCATTAATCGCCTAATCTCGATGCTGGACGGCGGCAACATGCTGCCACAAAAAGCGCTGATCTCCGGGCTGGTGCTGCGTGAATCGGTAGCCAACGCCCCGGATACAGAACGGTAAAACGCGCTCATCTCCAGCCATACTTCCGGCACGCAGCCTCCCGGCAGCCTGACCACTCTGTTGCTATACTCAGCACCAGGGCGGCGAAAGCACGCCCTGCGCCTGAGCTATCCGTTGCGTAACGCACTATGCCGCCGGTTGTTGGATGCGTAGCCTGTCTAAAACAAGGAGTAACAATGCTTGTGCTGTGGAATACCCTGATTGTGCTGGCGACCGTGGCGATAATGGAAGTGATAGCAACGCTGGCGCACAAGCACATCATGCATGGCTGGGGATGGGGATGGCACCTTTCACACCATGAACCGCGTACCGGCTGGTTCGAAGTCAACGACCTCTATGCTCTGCTCTTTGCCATGCTGGCGATCGCGCTGATCGCTATCGGCACCGCTGGCGTCTGGCCGCTACAGTGGATTGGCGCAGGCATGACGCTCTATGGCGCGCTCTACTTCATGGTGCATGATGGTCTGGTGCATCAGCGCTGGCCGTTTCGTTATATTCCCCGGCGCGGCTACCTGAGGAGGCTCTATATGGCGCACCGCCTGCATCATGCGGTACGCGGCAAAGCGGACTGCGTTTCGTTCGGCTTTCTTTATGCGCCGCCGCTGGAAAAATTACAGGCGACGCTGCGCGAATATAACCAGCGCAGAGCGCGAAAGATTAAGACGGAACCCCCGCATTACCCGATGTCCGATGCGGACGCTGCCAAAGATCGGGCAAACGCGGCGGCATCGACGCGACACGAGAACTGAGCGCCAGCCCCGCGCCCTTGATTAACAGAACAAGCTTCTCCGCACGGCTGGTGCCCTGGCGCTTATCCCAGGCACGCGGCCCGGCAGCGTTAACCTTGATCCCAATCTCCCGATATACGCCGTGCGCCGTGGCGATAGCCCAGGCGGAGCGCAGCGGCAAACCCGACAGCCCAAGCTGCGCCGAAGCGTAATAAGGCTCGGCGGCAGCCACCAGCCGCGCCGCCAGCCGCGCTAACGGCTCACGACAGGCGGGATCGGTTAGCTGCTGCGCCGTCAGCCCCTCCTCCGCCAGCCACTGCGCCGGTAAATAGCAGCGTCCTGCTTCAGCATCCTCGACAATATCGCGGGCGATATTGGTCAACTGAAACGCCAGCCCCAAATCGCAGGCGCGATCCAGCACCGCCTCATCGCGCACGCCCATCACTCGCGCCATCATCAACCCCACCACGCCCGCGACGTGATAGCAGTAGCGCAGCGTATCGGCGAACGTTTCATAATGCGTTTCGCGCACGTCCATTGCGAAGCCTTCCAGATGATCGAACGCCTGCTGCGGTGGAATAGCATGACGGGTCGCCACCTCCTGAAAAGCGGCGAAAGCCGGTTCCTGCATCTCCGCTCCGGCGAAAGCGCGCTGCGTCTCGGTTTTCAACATCGTCAGGCGCTGCGTTGCGCTGCCGCTCATCGCCGCCGCATTACGAAATCCCAGCGTCTGCCCATCGATCACATCATCGCAGTAGCGACACCAGGCGTAGAGCATCAGCGCGCTGCGCCGGGTGCGGGCGTCAAACAGCTTCGCGGCGGTGGCGAAACTCTTTGAGCCTGCCGCCATCGTCTCGGTTGCGTGATCCATCAGGGTGCTGTTCATTGGCTTAGCGTCTCCAGCATCAATCCTGCCGTCGCCTTTGCCGAACCAATGACGCCAGGAATTCCCGCTCCCGGATGGGTGCCCGCGCCAACCAGGTAAAGGTTAGGGATCTGGCTGTCGCGGTTATGCGGACGGAACCAGGCGCTCTGGCGCAGAATCGGCTCAATGGAAAACGCCGAACCGTGATGAGCGCTGAGCCGATCGCGAAAATCAAACGGCGTAAACATTCGCTGCGTTACCAGCTGGCTGCGCAGACCGGGCATATAGTGCTGTTCCAGATAGGCGAAAATACGGTCGCGCAGGCGCGGTCCCTCCACCGTCCAGTCAAGATTGGCAGTGCCGAGATGCGGCACCGGTGCCAGCACGTAATAGCTGCCACAGCCTGGCGGTGCCAGCGAGGGATCGGTTACGCAGGGCGCATGCAGGTAGAGGGAAAAATCCTCTGACAGCGTATCGCGATGAAAAATATCTTCAATCAGCGCTTTATAACGCGGGCCAAAGCAGACGGTATGATGCGCCAGCTGGCTGTGATGATGGTTCAGGCCAAAATAGAGGACGAACAGCGAGTTGCTCATCCGTTTCCGCTTCAGCGCCGTGGCACGCGCCGCGCCAGCTGGATGATGTCCCAGCAGTTTCTCATAGGTATGCACCACATCAGCGTTGGAGGCGACCGCCGCCGTTTCGATCAGGCGTCCGTCCGCCAGCCGCACGGCGCGAATCCGCGCGCCTTCCATCTCCAGCCGGTCAACCTGCGCATTCAGTTCCAGCATTCCGCCGAGATCCTGAAACAGCCGCACCAGCCCCTGCACCAGCGCACCGGTACCGCCGCGGGCAAACCAGACGCCCCACTCGCGTTCCAGCGCATGAATCAGCGTATAGATAGAGGAAGTGGCAAAGGGATTGCCGCCCACCAGCAGCGAGTGAAACGAAAATGCCTCACGCAGGCGCTCATCCTCAATAAATTTTGCCACCATGCTGTAAACGCTGCGCCATGCCTGCAAACGCGCCAGCTGCGGCCCGGCGCGCAACATATCGCGGAAAGAGAGAAAGGGCACCGTGCCCAGCTTCAGATAACCCTCTTTAAACACCGCCTGCGAGTAGGCGAGAAAGCGCCGGTAGCCTTCAACATCGCGTGGATTAAAGCGGCGGATCTGCTCTTCCAGCCGCGCCTGATCGTTGTCGTAATCGAATACCTGACCCGTCTCCCAGCAGAGGCGATAAAAAGGGGTGACCGGCAGCAGATCGACATAGTCAGACATGCGCTTACCCGCCAGCGTAAACAGCTCCTCGATGGCGCTGGGATCGGTAATCACCGTTGGGCCTGCGTCAAAAGTAAAGCCCCGATCCTGATAAACATAGGCGCGCCCGCCTGGCTTATCGCGCTGTTCCAGCAGCAAAACGGGAATGCCCGCCGCCTGTAAACGGATCGCTAAGGCCAGACCGCCGAAACCGGCACCAATTACTACGGTTTTATTCATCACTGAACGCTCGCAGCCGGGAAGATTGTTTCATTACGGCTCTGACGGCTTCACCCACCGGCACCGGCGGTTTGCCTGTCAGAATCCGCACCTTGTCAGCCAGCGTAAGCTGACCGGCGTAAAAGCGGGCAATTAACCCGTCATTTAATCCATAAAAACGCTGCATCACCTGCCAGCGCCTGTCGGCGCGCCCGGCCAGAAACAGCATGCGGTTAAGCACGCGAAAAAAGCGCTGATGCTGCCACTGCCCTATAGCGTAGTCGCGAATCATTGAAAACAGCGACTCTGCGGAGAAATCGTGCAGATCGGCAATCCGATCCGCCAGCGCGACGGCCTGCGGCAGCGAATATCCCGTAGTGGAGTGAAACAGCCCGGCCCGCAGTCCGCTGCACGGCTGGCCCGCCCGCTGTTGCCAGAAGGCGCGACAGTCGCCCGTCAGCGTAATCGGCAGATTGCCCTGCTCTTCCCGCAGCAGCTGCGCCAGCTGCCAGCCCTGCGCTGCCGCATACTCCGCGATCTGCTGTCGCGCCCGCGTGTGTTCCAGCGTGGCGCGATCGATATAGTGCGTATCTTCAATTAGCAGCTCAACGGGCGACAGCGGCAGCGTATAGACAAAACGATAGCCTGCCGACTGATCCACCGTGGCATCCATCAGCAGTGGGCGTGTCAGGCCGTGCGGCTCGCTCAGCCGCCACTGCTGGCCGAGAAACGCCTGTAGCCCGACCTGCAAGTGCGGGCTGGGTTGATAGCCACGTCCGTCAATCACCGCCGCCGCGTGCAGTTTTTCACCGTTTGCCAGCGTTACGTCGGTTGGGGTCAGGGCGCTGACCGCTGCGCCGCCGCGCAGGCTGTCGCCCAGCGCCTCGCCTAGCTGGCGGGCAAAATGCGCCGAGGTCATGCTCAGGTAGCCACCATCGAGCGTGCGTGTCAGCTCCGGAAAACACACGTCATAACCCGCCCAGCGGTGCGCCACCAGCGGTGCAAGCCAGTCATGCTGCGCGGGCGTAATATCGCCCTGATGAAATGACCAGGTGTGATTGCCGCCCGGCTGCGTTTCTGCTTCCAGCAACAGCACCCGCAGATGCGGCTGGCGCTGGCGTAGCCGCCAGGCGATAAGCCCGTTAGCCAGCCCGCCGCCGACAAGGATGACGTCCCATGATTGACGATGCATCATGATGCCGCCAGTACCGGATGCCGGGCGCACAGTGCCTGTTCGACAATATCCGCCGCCCGCCTGACGCCTCCGGCCTGATGTAGCTGCGTCTGCATCAGCACCAGCCGCTGGCGGTAGCTTTCGTCGCGAAGCAACGCATCCAGATGCGTAGCCAGCGTGCCGCTGCTGGCGAAACGGGAGGCACGCCGTCCAATGCCGCGATAAGCCACGCGAGCGGCAACGCCCGGCTGATCGAACGCCAATGGAATCGTCAGCATCGGCGTGGCGCTCGCTACCGCATCCATTACGGTATTTAACCCGCCGTGCGTAATCACCGCCTGCGCCTGGTGTAACATCGCGGGCTGATCGGCAAAATCGGTAACCTCAACGGTGCCGGGCACCGCCAGGCTGGTAGCCTGCGCAGCATTAAGCCCGCCGCAGTGCGCAATCACTAACCGCGTATCAAGGCGTTGGCAGGCGTGTGCAATAGTGCGAAACAGCGAATAGCGATGTCCCTGCAAGGTTCCCAGCGAGGCAAAAACCAGCGGCCTTTTCTGGGTTTCAGTACGCGGCGCAGAGCGCGTGGAGCTGGCGCGCAGCGGCCCAACGGCGTGAAAGTGCGGCGGGAGCTGACGGCGGGGGAAATCGAGTGCCGCCAGCGTCTGGCTGATTTGCGCCAGCGGCGAGAGGCATTCATGCAGCGCCCGCCGTTCACCAAGGCCAAAGGCGCGAGCGTGGCGCGCCAGCACCTCGCCGTGACACCGCATCAGCCAGTCATAGACTTTGCTGCTGGAGGCATAAAGTTTGCGGCTGCGCGCGCTACTGGCATAGCGAAAAGGCATCACCGGCAGCGGCAGATCCGGCTCGCGGTTTACCGGCAACGCGCAGGCTACCGAAACAAAAGGCAGGCCCAGCGCTTCCGCGACCAGGCCGCCCGCCGCCTCCATCTGATCGGCAATCACGCCATCGATGCCCGCCTGCTCCAGCGCCGCAGGCAGCTCGCGGCAGAGCATATCGGTGGTGTTTGCCAGATCGTTAATCAGCCGGAACAGCCCCGGCCCCGCAGGATGCGCGGTCAGGCGCAGCGTGCGCGCCAGGCTGCCCGGCGGATGGCTGCGTTCGCCCAGCGGATAAAAGGCGATACGCGTATCGCTCAGTAGCGCACCCGCCTCGGCCTGCTGCATAAAGGTGATGCGATGCCCACGCGCCATCAGCTGCTGCGCCAGCGCCTGTAGCGCCTGCACATGGCTGTAGAACGGCGGTGCGATAATCGCAAAGTGACTCATACCTCATCCCTGACGCGCAGCAATGTCGCCTGTCGCAGCGCACGCAGGCTGGCGCTGCCGGTACAGAAACAGGCGATCCTTAACTGTTCGATAATGACCTGAAAGTGAGCGATGACAGCCTCGCTGGAGGCGGTAGCGCTGCCAAGCACGCCTGCGGCCTGCCCAACCAGCGTCGCGCCGAGCCGCAGCGCTTTCGCCACGTCAATACCGTCCCGCACGCCGCCCGAAGCGATCAGCGGAATCTGCGGTAAATGTTGATGCAGAGAGAGCAGCGCCTCGGCGGTAGGAATCCCCCAGTCGGCAAAGGCCATCGCCACGGCGCGGGCGTGCGGCGTTGCGGCGCGCTCGCCCTCCACGGCTGCCCAGCTGGTGCCGCCAGCTCCCGCGACGTCCAGCATTGCCACGCCCACCTCCGCCAGCTGGCGCGCCGCCGGTACGGAAATACCGGCACCGACCTCTTTGACCACCACCGGCACCGGCAAGGCATCCACCGTCCGGGCAATCGCCGTCAGCACGCCGCGCCAGTCGCGATCGCCGCCGCTCTGTAGCGCTTCCTGTAACGGGTTAAGATGAATAATCAGCGCGTCCGCCTCGATCATGTCAACGGCGCGTCGTGCGTAGTCAATACCGTTACGCCCCGCAATCTGTGCGGCGCCGAGGTTAGCCAGCAGCAGGATATCGGGCGCGGTCTGGCGCAGCTCGCGGGTTAAGCCCCAGCTGTCATCGCTTTCCAGCGCTACCCGCTGCGAACCTACGCCCATCGCCAGCCCCAGCGTTTGCGCCGCCTCCGCCAGATGGCGATTAATCTCTCTGGCGCGGCTGGCTCCGCCGGTCATAGAACTGATCAGCAGCGGTGCCCGCAGCGCCTTGCCAAACAGCGCACTCCGCAAATCGATAGCATCCAGATCGAGCTCCGGCAGCGCGCAATGCTCAAAGCGCCACTGCTCGAAACCGGTACGCCGCGTATTCAGGGCGCTATTCAGTACGATATCCAGGTGATCGTTCTTACGTTGGGTCAGTTCCCGGTCCTTCATTCACGCTCCAGTAGAGATAGCATCCCGTGATAACCCGTTGTCCTGGCCAAACAGCGCCAGCTGCCTGTCAAACCATGCGTGCATAAAGCAGCGCGTGGCAACGCCCTGATGGCAGGCGCTGGCAAGATGTTCATCGGCGCTGCGTAGATGACTGCGCAGCCGCTGATGGACCGCCTCGGCTCCCAGCATCGCAACCAGCGTCGATTTGCCGTGATCTTTGTTGATATCTTTACCGGTGCCGCTCAGCCCATCGGTCAGATCGTCCAGCAGCTGGAACGCCTGCCCCAGATCCTGAGCGAAGTAGCGCAGCCGCTGTCGCGCCTGCGGCGGAGCGTCGGCAACGATGGCCGCCATTTGCAGCGTGGCATCAAACAGGCGGCTGGTTTTTAGTTCATTAGTGAGCAGAATGGCCTCTGGGCTACGCGCCTGACCACCCTCATTAAGATCGAGAAACTGGCCCTGCACCAGGCCCTGTAGCCCGACGGCACCGGAAAGCTCCGCCACCGCCTGAGTTTTACAGGCATGCGATAGCGACGGCGCCTCCGCCACCACGCCAAAAGCGCGGCTCAGCAGCGCCACGGCGGCAAGAATGGCGACGTTTTCGCCATACTGTCGGTGAATGGTGGGACGACCGCGGCGCAGCAGGGCGTTATCCATACAGGGAATATCATCAAGCATCAGCGAGGCGGCATGCACCATCTCCACCGCACAGGCGAGATCGATCAGGCCAGGCTGATCGGCACGGCAGCCGAGATCGCGCGCCGCCAGCACCAGCAGCAGCGGACGCACACGCTTGCCCGCCGCCAGCGTACCTTCACGCATCGCGCTATAAACCCGATCCTGCTGTTCACCGGTTGGCAATAGCTGATCCAGGCGAATTTGCAGCGCCTCGCGCAGCGTTCGCAGCTCATCTTCATGGTTGACGCCCCGATCGGCGTTGGCATTGATCATTACTGCCCCTGGTTCCTGGTCGTGGCTGTAGATACAGAAGATGCGGTAGCGCATGATGACGGCGATGGGAAAGCCGCAATGACTGTATTACGTTGATACCAAGGCAGAACTTTTGCTGAATGAACAATGGGTTGTCCGCGCCGGTTTCTGCCTTGTTATATTTGCAAAGCGTAGCGCAATATCCAGAAATTTCCTTTTATGCAGCGGTGTCGTCACAATTATTTACATGTAATTAACAACACTTACTGCACCAGCTGATGCAGCAGCAACATTACCTGCTGCACCTCCGCAGGCGTCAGCGCGCCATCTTTAGCAAAACGCACCCTTCCTGTGGGATCGAGCACCACCACGGCGGAACCGCCCGCCGACAGCTGCCAGGCGTTTCTGGCAGCTCCGCGTTCATCAATCACAAAGCGGGCTGCAGGGCTTTGCCGCTTGCTCTCTTGCAGGCTGCGACGTACAAACAGTGCGCTGCCGGGAATAGCGTCATCGGTATTAACGATGGTAATCAGGTGTAATTTATCGGTGGGGAAAGCGGCCTGGTGAATGGCATCGATAAGCGGCGCGTTCAGTGATTTCGCCGACAGGCGGCCCGCCATATGCAGCACGACGCCAGGCGTTCCGCTGAGCCGCGCGCTGTTCCAGCTCTGCCACGCTGGTTCTCCCTGTTGCAACAGCAGTTCGCCGCGATCCGCGATACCAACCGGCGCTACGCGCTGCCCGACAACAAAATTATGGCCTGAGGCCAGCAAGGGCAGCCCGCCCAGCATTAGCAGCAGCGCCGTACGCAGCGTCATTGTTCTCTCCATCGTCAGGAAGCCGCAGGCTGTCGCAGCGCGAGCCGCCTGTTACACAGTGAGATTCAGTATAAGCCGTTGCGTCAGCTTTGCTTTTCAGGAGAACAACGAGGCCGCGCAAAGCGGCCTGTTGTGAGGGATGGAGGGGAATAAATTAACGCTTGCCTGCCGGACGCTGGAACGCGGTGGCTTCGCGCCGCTGCGTTTTCAGCTCATCCAGCTTACCCGGTAAGGTTTTTTTTAACGCAAAGGTAGGACAGACCTCGACACAGGCTGGCCCGGCCTCGCGGGTAGCGCAGAGATCGCATTTAATAATGGAAAAGCCCTGCGTCTCCGGCGGCGACTCAATGGTTATCACGCCGAACGGACAGGCTACCATGCAGCTGAGACAGCCGATACAGCGCGAGGAGTCCGCCTCGACGGCGCGCTTGCCGCGCGTTAACGCGGCAGTCGGACAGGCGGAAACGCAGGGCGCGTTATCGCACTGGTGGCACATTACCGGAACGCTAACCTCGCTGAGCTTGTTAACCACCAGCCTTGGGTAGAAGTTAGCGTGATCCAGCGTTGCCTGCGATGAATGCGCCAGCGAGCAGGCGATTTCGCAGGTACGACAGCCGATGCACATATTGGCGTCGGCGAGGATAAATTCATTCATAGCGCCTCCGCCCGCGCTTTATTCACTTGCCCGCGCGGTGTTGCAAACTGGGTCAGCATATCGCGTGCCGCCTGACGTCCGGCAGCCATCGCCGTGACCACCAGATCGGCACCGTGTACCGCATCCCCACCGGCAAAGACTTTGTCATGACTGGTTTGCGTTTCCAGACGTCCGCTGCCACCGGTTTTGATTAAACCCCAGTCGTCGAAATCGACCCCGTAACCGCTCAGCCAAGGCATCGGGTGTGGCTGGAAGCCAAAGGCCATGATCAGCACATCGGCGGCCAGTTCAAACTCAGAGCCGACAATTGGCTGCGGACGTCGCCGTCCATCTTTGCCCGGTTCGCCAAGACGGGTACGGATCAGCCCGATGCCGCTGACTTCGCCCGCTTTGTTCAGGGCGATATACTGCGGCTGGACGTTAAACAGGAATTCGACGCCCTCTTCACGCGCGTTGGTCACCTCTTTTTTCGAGCCAGGCATGCTCGCTTCATCGCGACGATAGGCGCAGGTAACGTTAGCCGCTTCGCGACGAATCGCGGTACGCACGCAGTCCATCGCGGTATCGCCGCCGCCCAGTACCACCACCTGTTTGCCTTTTACATCAATCCACGGATATTCCGCCACATCCTCCAGCCCCATCACGCGGCGGGTGCTGGCAATCAGGAACGGCAGCGCCTGCGTCGCGCCCGGCGCGGTTTCATGCTCCAGACCCGCCTTCATCAGGCTGTAGGTGCCGACGCCGAGGAATACCGCATCGTATTCGTTAATCAGCTCGCTGAACGACTTATCTTTGCCAATTTCGCAGTTCAGGTGGAAGTTAATGCCCATATGGTTGAAGACTTCGCGACGCTGGCTCATCAGCTGTTTGTCCAGCTTAAACGGCGGGATGCCAAAGGTGAGCAGACCCCCGATTTCCGGATGGCGATCGAACACGTCAACCTTCACGCCCGCACGCGCCAGGATATCGGCGCAGCCCAGTCCGGCAGGCCCGGCACCGATCACCGCTACCCGTTCAGGACGTGGTTCAACCGGGCCAACTTCAGGACGCCAGCCCATCTGGAAAGCGGTATCGGTGATGTAGCGTTCCAGATTGCCGATGGTGACCGAACCGCTGCGATCTTTCAGCGTACAGTTCCCTTCACATAGACGATCCTGCGGACAGACTCGACCACAGATTTCCGGCAGCGTACTGGTTTGATGGCACAGTTCCGCCGCCTCGATAATTTTGCCCTCTTCTACCAGCTCGATAAAATCGGGGATGGCGTTATGCAGCGGGCAGCGCCAGTTACACCAGGCTTTGCTGGCGCAATAGAGGCAGCGCGAACTTTCCATATGCGCCTGCTGCTCGTCCAGCCCCTGATAGATTTCGTCAAAGTTGGTTTTACGCTGTTCCGCTGGCAGCTTAATAGCGCCTTTGCGTGTCGGTTTGTCCAGCAGACGCGCGCTGCGCTGGCCGCTGACGTTAACGCTGTAGTTGCCGGTGGCGGTCGCCTCCTGACGTTCCCGACGCAGTGAGAGAAGCGTTTCCTCATCCATCAGGCGCAGCGCCTGGGTAGGACAGTTCACCACGCAGGCATTCTCTCCTGATGGATGATGCTCACAGAGATCGCATTTCTGTGCCAGCAAGGTGCCGCTGTCGGAGACCGGCACCATATCGATCGCGCCGAACGGACAGGCAACGACACAGTTTTTGCAGCCAATACAGAGGTTTTGTTCAAGACGGACCTGGTTATCGGCAAAGCTCAGTGCCGCAACGGGGCAGCTGGCAACGCAGGGAGCATCGTTACAATGGCGACAGGTGGTGGCAATGCTCTCACTACCGCGGAATATGACTCGAATGCGTGGAATAAATTCGCTGTGGCTGGCAGGCCAGCTATCGTCGTTATGCGCTACGGCGCAGGCCACTTCACATGCGTGGCAACCAATGCATTCCCGCATATCGGCTACAATAAAATTATTCATTTAGCTTCCTTTATATCTTCACGTCATTGCGAACAGCGATCAAAAAAGCTATCGCTGAAAGAAGTTTGTTCTGGTTATCTTGTCTCTCACCGCTATTAATGCAGCAAACATACACATTTTTCATAATTGCGAAGTGAGGATGCTAATTTGTGAGGAATTTCAAATTTCCCGCTAACAATGTTCCTTCAGCCCGCCTTTTTCTTCTCATCCCATTTTCTCACTTTGATAAAAGTGCGTCATAGTGAAAATCATTTTTCTGCTTTATTTTTCACCGTATTTCTGCATTTTAACCACGCTTTTTGTCGTTCCTCACACTCTATTTGATCAATATGGTGTTTTTTATTTCCTGGCATAACGCTTGCTTGGAGAAACCTATTTCGTGTGAGCCACTCCGAACTCCATTTCTAGGGAGAGCAAGTCAATGGGAACCACCATAGTAGGCAGTGAAGTGCCGCGCAGCGACGGCATGGCGAAGGTTAAAGGTCTGGCGATTTATGGCGATGATCTGAAGCTGAAAAATATGCTATACGGCGTTTGCCGTTATTCAGATATTGCCGCTGGATACATAAAAGATATCGATCTTTCCGAAGCCGAAAAAGTACCCGGTGTCGTGCGTATCGCTACCTGGAAAGATATTCCTGGCGAGAAACAGATCGGCGTTGTTATGCCCGATTATCCACCGATTATCGATCGTGAAATTGCCTTTACCGGTGACGTTATCGCCGTTGTCGCGGCAGAAACCTATGAGGCAGCCTGTATTGCCGCAGAGAAAATAAAGGTCACCTACGAACCCTGTAAGCCGATTACATCTCCGGCAGAAGCGCTCCGTCCCGGCGCTCGTCTTATTCATAAAGACAGAAAAGATAATATTATCGTCCACCATCACACAATAAAAGGTGATGTCGACGCCGGATTCGCCAACTGTACACATATTTTTGAACGCGAGTATGAAGTAGGTTTCCAGGAGCACGGTTATATCGAGCCGGAATCCATTACCACCTGCTACGACGCTAACGAACAGATTATGACTGTTTATGGTTCTATCCAGAACGCGCACCGTGTACGTGGTTTCGTTGCGCGCTATCTTGGCCTGCCGCAGTCAAAAGTTAACGTCAAACGCTCGATTCTCGGCGGCTCTTTTGGCGGTAAAGATGACATCATCGACCACCTCTCCTGCCGTGCAGCGCTGATGACCTGGCTGACCTCACGTCCGGTGAAAATCACCTATAACCGCGAACAGTCGATGCGCGAAAGCTACAAGCGCCACCCTTACACCATGAAGTACAAGATCGGTCTGGACGACGATGCCCGCATCCAGGCGATCAAAATTGATATCCTGGCCGACGGCGGCAGCTATGCCGGACAGACTGCGTTTGTGACCTGGCGTAGTTCGGTGCAGGCAGCTGGCCCGTACAATATCCCTAACGTGCGCATCGACGTTACCGGTGTGTACACTAACAACAACTACACCTCCGCCTATCGCGGCTTCGGCGCACCGCAGGTTATTTTCGCCAACGAAGGCCTGATGGATGAAGTAGCCGAAGCGCTGGGCCTTTCACCTGTTGAGCTACGCGTACGCAATATCCTGCGCCAGAACGATATCAGCATCGCCGGTCAGCCGATGACCGACCATACCGTCTCCGCCGAAGAGGTGATGTTTAAAGCGATCGGCAAGGCGGAATTTATTGCCAAACGTGAACACTACGCGAAATTAAACGCCGCTGGCGGCCCGGTGAAACACGGTATCGGCTTCGCCATCAGCCACCGTGGTTGCTCGCTGGGTGCTGAAGGCCTCGACGCCTCCTCCGCGCTGATTCAGATCAACGCCGATGGCAGCGTAAATATTTCTACCTCCGTATCTGAGAATGGTCAGGGCCTGCAAACCACCATGTCGCTTATCGCCGCCGAGGCGTTTGGCATCGGTCTGGATCAGGTCAGCTTCACGGAACCGGCCACCGCGATGATCGCCGATGGCGGTTCTACCGTCGCCTCGCGTGGTACGCTGATGGGCGGCCAGGCGATTCTGAGCGCGGCTAACGTGCTGAAAAAACGCATCACCGACGCCCTGACCGAACAGCTGGATATCAAAGATCCGGAAGAGTTGATTTGGGAAAACGGCAAAGTCTTTAACCGCCGTCACCCCTATAACCGTATCACCTTCGAGCAGGCGGTCACCATTACCAAAGCCACCGGCGCTAACCTCTCCGCCTACGGCTGGCACGTTGCCCCCGATATTCACTGGGACGAAGAAAAAGGCACCGGTAACCCCTATTTCACCTGGGTGTATGGCTGTCAGATCGCCGATATCTCCGTCGATACCCGTACCGGTAAAATTCAGGTGAACCACGTCACGGCGGTACATGACGTTGGTAAGGTGATTAACAAAGTTGGTTTCGAAGGCCAGGTCTGCGGCGGCGTTGCGCAGGGTATGATCGGCTACGGCATGCTGGAAGAGTTCAATATCGAACAGGGCGAAGTGAAATCCGAGAACTTCGATACCTATCTGATGCCGACCATTAAAGATATGCCGTCGCTCGATATCGTGGCGGTAGAAAATCACGATAAAGCCGGGCCGTTCGGTGCGAAAGTGCTGGGTGAGCCGGTGCTGGAGCTGGGCGCGGCGGCACTGAACAACGCCCTCAGCTTCGCTATTGGCCGCCGTAACTACGCCATCCCGATGACGCTGGAACAGGTGAAACTGGGCTACGCGCTGAAAAAACCGGAACGCCAGAGTGAAGCCATGCTGGAATCCGGCGAGAAAAAACAGGTGCTGCGCCTGAATACGCTTCAGGTTCAACGCGCCACCTCGCTGAATGAAGCGCTCGCTATGCTGGCAGACGGCACCGCACGTCCTATTGCTGGCGGTACGGATGTGCTGGTACAGGCCCGTCTGGCAAGCGCCCCGCTGCCGCTGGTCGATATTTCCAGCGTGCCGGAACTGAAAGTGATTGAGATGACTCAGGAAGGCGGCTTGCGCATCGGCGCTGGCGTCTGCTTCAGCGACCTGACGGCGCAAAGCACGGTTCAGGAAATGTATCCGCTGCTGGTCACCGCCTGTAATACCATCGGCTCTTTGCAGCTGCGTAACCGCGCCACCATCGGCGGTAACATCGTAAACGCCGCGCCCTGCGCCGACTCGGTGCCGCCGCTGGTGATCTACGACGCCGAGGTGGAAATTCAGCATCACAACCGCGCCCAGCCAGCGTATGCCGCTGAGCAAATTCATCACCGGCGGCTACCGCACGGCGCTGAATCCGGGCGATCTACTGACTGCGGTTATTCTGCCGCCGCCTTACCGCAACAGCCGTCTGCAACAGCGCTACCTGCAACTGGGACGACGCAACGCGCTGAACATCACCCGTCAGAGCATTACCGGTCAGTTCGTGCTGGATGAAGCTGGCTCGCTGATCTACTGCCGTCTGGTGGATGGTGCGCTGTTCAGCAAGCCGCAGCGTCTGATGCCGCTGGAAAACGCGCTGATTGGACGTCGTCTGGATGAGGCGATGATTAAAGAAGCTGAGGATATCCTCAAACAAATGCTGGATGAGGCAATCGGCAAACGCTGGTCCGCGGCTTACAAAGTCCCGGTAGGCGTAGAAATGCTTTCGCAGATGTTGCAGGAAGCGCTGGCCGAAAACCACTAACGGGAGACCCATAATGAATCGTATTGAACTAAAAGTGAATGGCATCCGTGTTCAGCGTGAAGTGGCGGATAATCTCCGCCTTATCGACCTGCTGCGTGAAGATCTTGAACTGACCGGCACCAAAGAAGGGTGTTCCGTGGGTGAATGCGGTGCCTGTACCATCATTATGAACGGCAAAGCAGTCTGCTCCTGTCTGCTGCTGGCCGCACAGTGCGACGGTGCGGAAATCGTCACGGTGGAAGCGCTACAGCACGATAAGGTCGGACAGAAACTGCAAAATGCCTTTGTACGTCACGGCGGCGTACAGTGCGGCTTCTGTACTCCCGGCGTGTTGATGAGCGCCAAGGCGCTGCTGGATCACCATCCGCAGCCCAACGACGATCAGATCAAGGAAGCGCTGGAAGGTAACCTGTGCCGCTGCACCGGCTATATTCCGATTATCAAGTCTATTAAAGCGGTGCTGGAAAACGCCTGATAAAACGGACGCAGGAGGATGTTATGAAGCAGTGTTTGATGTTGGCGGCGGGGCTTTCTTCACGCATGGGTCAATGGAAAATGCTGCTTCCCTGGGGCGAGGGTACGGTGCTGGATAGCGCGCTGCGCAATGCCCTGGGCTTCTGCGATCGGGTCATCCTGGTTACGGGCCATCGCGGTGAAGAGCTTCATCAGCGCTACGCCGACGATACCCGTATTCTGTTGTGTCATAACGCCAGTTATACCCGCGGTATGTTCTCCTCGGTGCGCTGTGGCGCAGCCGAACTGATGCCCGGCCCTTTCTTTATGGTACCGGGCGATATGCCGCTGATCCCCACGCCGGTCTATGCCGAACTCTGGCAACAGCGCAGCGACGACTGCTGTCTGGTGCCGGAATATGAAGGCGGATTTGGTCATCCGGTTCTGCTGCCTGCCGCTATGCGTGACGCTGTTCTGGCGGCCTCCGATGACGATAATCTCAAGCAGCTGATCCAGGCTAAAGGGCGACGCCCGATAGCGGTGCCGACCGCATCGATCCACTGGGATCTCGATACCCCGGCACAGTATCAGGCGCTTTCCTTACAGCTTAACGCTAGCCCAGACCATACTTCTTGATTTTGCGATAGAGCGTCGCCACGCCGATCCCCAGTTCATCAGCAATCTGCTTCTTATTACGGGTGCGCATCAGCGCCTCTTCAATCAACGTTTTCTCCACCGTCCTGAGATTAGCCACGTTATCTGAATCGTTGCTCGCCAGCGCCGTCGGCTCCGCCGCTGCGGTACAAGTGGTCACAGGCGCGTTTGTCACCTCACGCGGCTGCCAGATCGAATGGTATACCGGCGGCAGTAATGAGCTGTCGATGACCGCGCCATCAGGCACCACGTTGATCAGGTATTCTACCAGGTTGCTCAATTCACGTACGTTACCCGGCCAGCGCCAGGCGGAGAGCAGTCGCAGCACTTCAGAACTGATGCTGGAAGGCTGATGGCCGATACGTTGCGCATGGCTAATCAAAAAGTGGTTCAGCAACAGTTCGACATCGCCTTCACGCTCGCGCAGCGGCGGTAAGAACAGCGGAATAACGTTGAGGCGATAGTAAAGGTCTTCACGGAACTCGCCACGTTCGACTTTTTCCTGGAGGTTTTGATGCGTCGCAGAAACGATACGAATATCTACCGGAATCGCCTGGCTGGCCCCAATCGGCATTACTTCGCGGCTCTCCAGCGCACGCAGTAAACGCGCCTGTAACGCCAGCGGCATATCGCCGATTTCATCAAGGAACAGCGTGCCGCTGTTCGCCAGTTGAATCAGCCCTTTTTTACCGCCCGGTGCCGCGCCGGTAAAAGCGCCTTTGGCATAGCCAAACAGCTCGCTCTCCAGCAGATTCTCCGGGATAGCCGCACAGTTGATCGCCACAAAGGGTTTGTCGTGACGTTTGCTCAGGCGATGGATAGCGCGTGCAACCACCTCTTTACCGGTGCCGCTTTCACCAAGAATCATGACGCTGGAGGGGCTGGAAGCGATACGTCCGATTAACGATTTCAGCTTGCGCATCGCCGTGGATTCGCCCAGCAGATCTTTAATTATCGGCAGATTATCATAAGGCAGCGCCGCATTTGCGGGCTGATGATGACAGGTAGAAAGCAGCAGCATAGATTCATTACCGCGATCGTACCAGCGTCCGCGTAACTGCCAGCATGTTTCATCCAGACAGAATGTAAATAGCTGCTCGTCATTCTCTGTGGAGCAAGGAGTAATTAACGCTGAAGCAAGCGACATTTCACCGTTTAAATTAAGCTGTGACCGTGCGCTGGCATTGATAAAAGTAATATTGAGATGTTCGTCAAATATAATAACGCCCTGATTAATATTATTTGCCAGAAAGAGTAAGAAAGGATCACGTTGGTTATCTTTACGTTGAAAACTTAATATATTAGCAACCAGTAACGTAGAGATGTGACGAATATATTCAATAAATACGCTGGTATGTTCACGCAAATGTTGTAACTGCTCGCTGGTGACCGCTACCAGGCTGATCACACCAAGACAGTACTGCTGGTGAATAATCGGCACGCCGACAAAACCCCGCTCCTGACAGCTTTCCCGCTGGGTACAGGCCAGGCAGAGCGTATTCTTGCGCGAATCAAACACCACGACTTCCCGTTGTTTTTCAAGCACCTCTTCCAGTAGCAACGTGTTGCTCTTCGGCACCTCGCCCAGCTGTTTGCCGTAAATGCCGGTTCCGGCGATGCGGCGAAACTGGTTATCAACGACCTCAACTTCCAGGTGCAGCACGTTCGACAGCAGGCTGACAAAATGCTGAACAGTTTTCTGGAT
This sequence comes from Mixta intestinalis, assembly GCF_009914055.1. Taxonomy (NCBI): domain Bacteria; kingdom Pseudomonadati; phylum Pseudomonadota; class Gammaproteobacteria; order Enterobacterales; family Erwiniaceae; genus Mixta; species Mixta intestinalis. The sequence continues at coordinate 4,522,554 of NZ_CP028271.1, read as the reverse complement.
AAGCATTAACGTGGAGACAGAACTGTAAGCAGGAGGTAAAGCGGTTAACCGACCGGAATATTCCATTTTCTCTCTCATTTTGATAACAGCGCTATTTTTTCTCATTTTGAACCCTCCTTGTTTTCACACAGGGAGTGGGTTCCCTATCTGATAAGTGAGATTACTCTGCTACGGCAATAAAAAAATATGACAGGGGCCACATAATTCAGCCTGATAGCAAGACTGGCACAAAACTTGTTTATTCCTGAACAGCACGCTCTTCCATTCACGGAAAAAGCGCATTCCGTCAGCCGGATTCCACTGTTAGTGTTCGAAAGGGACATGAATAATGAACGAAATAAACCATCTGCTTGATATCATCCGTAATAAGAAATCTGCCCTACATCAAAAAGACTTTTTACTGACCTGGGAACAGAGCCGTGACGAGCTGGAACAGGTACTTTATCTGGCCGAAGCGCTGAAACAGATGCGCGCTGGTAATATTGATACGCGCGTATTCAACAACGGTTTAGGCATTTCTCTGTTCCGCGATAACTCTACGCGTACCCGCTTCTCTTATGCTTCAGCGCTGGACCTGCTGGGCCTGACCCAACAGGACCTGGATGAAGGCAAATCACAAATCGCTCACGGTGAAACCGTACGTGAAACCGCCAACATGATCTCCTTCTGTGCCGAAGCGATCGGTATCCGCGACGATATGTATCTCGGCGCGGGCAACGCCTATATGCGTGAAGTCGGTGAAGCGCTGGACGAAGGCTATAAAGAAGGCGTGCTGCCGCAGCGTCCGGCTATCGTTAACCTGCAATGTGATATCGACCACCCGACTCAGGCAATGGCCGACCTGGCCTGGCTGAAAGAACATTTCGGCTCGCTGGAAAACCTGAAAGGCAAAAAAATCGCCATGACCTGGGCCTATTCACCCAGCTACGGTAAACCGCTTTCTGTACCGCAGGGCATCATCGGTCTGATGACCCGCTTCGGTATGGATGTCACCCTTGCTCATCCGGAAGGCTACAACCTGCTGCCGGAAGTGCTGGACGTGGCGAAAAACAACGCATCAGCCTCCGGCGGCTCTTTCCGTCAGGTTGCTTCAATGGAAGAAGCGTTCCAGGGCGCGGATATCGTTTATCCGAAATCCTGGGCACCGTGGCAGATCATGCAACAGCGTACCGAACTGCTGCGCCAGAACGATCACGCCGGTCTGAAATCTCTGGAACAGACCTGCCTGGCAGAAAACGCCCGTCACAAAAACTGGCACTGCACCGAAGAGATGATGGCCCGCACCAAAAACGGCAGCGCGCTTTACATGCACTGCCTGCCTGCGGATATCACCGGCGTCTCCTGCCAGCACGGTGAAGTCGAAGCCAGCGTCTTCGAACGCTATCGCATCCCTACCTACAAAGAAGCGAGCTGGAAACCCTGGATTATCGCCGCAATGATTCTGGCGCGTAAATTCGAAAATCCGGCAGAGATCCTGGCAGGACGCGTTAAAGCTGCTGTTCCGCGCATCTACAAATAATCTGACGCGCCGCCGCAGCCCGCCGGGCGGCTCGTACCCGGCGCGGCTGCCATCGTTCCTGTCATAAGGAGATATGTATGTCTCAGTTTGAACTCAGTATGCAGATTGCGGATAACGCCAATCTGCATCCGCAGCGCGATGCGGTGTTTAACACCGATGCGGCCCGTCAGGCGCGTCGTTTCCATCGCACGCTTGCTGGCTATCAGCCGACGCCGATGTATGCGCTGGATGATTTTGCCCGCCTGCTTGGTATTCACAAGGTGCTGGTGAAAGATGAGTCTCAGCGCTTTGAACTCAACGCGTTCAAGATGCTCGGCGGTACTTGGGCGATGGCACAGCTGCTGTGCAAAATCTGGAAAATGGATATCAACACCTTTTCCTTCGACGATTTCCGCAAGCAGAACCGTGAACAGCTGACTTTTGCTACCACCACCGATGGCAACCACGGTCGTGGCGTTGCCTGGGCGGCGAAGGCGCTGGGCCAGAAAGCAGTGATTTATATGCCGAAAGGTTCCGCTGCCGCGCGCGTGAAGCACATCACCGATCTCGGCGCTGAATGTATCGTCACTGAAATGAACTATGACGACACCGTGCGCCTGACCCTACAGCATGCCCAGCAGAATGGCTGGCATATGGTGCAGGACACCGCCTGGGAAGGTTACGAAGAAGTCCCGACCTGGATTATGCACGGTTACTCCACGCTGGCTGACGAAGCTGCCGAACAGATTGCAGAGATGGGCTGCGGCGCGCCGACGCACGTCTTCTTACAGGCTGGCGTAGGCGCGATGGCGGGCGGCGTGCTCGGCTATCTGGTGGATCGCTACGGTCCGGGCGCTCTGCACGCCATCGTCGTGGAACCCGATCGCGCTGACTGCATGTACCGTTCCGGCGTGAAAGGCAGCCTGGTCAACGTCGGCGGTGAAATGAACACCATTATGGCCGGTCTGGCCTGCGGCGAACCTAACCCGCTGGGCTGGCCGCTGCTGCGCGACAACGTGAACCAGTTTATCTCCTGCGAAGATCGCGTGGCCGCGCTGGGTATGCGCGTGCTGGGCAACCCTGCCGGTAACGACGCACGCATTATTTCCGGTGAATCCGGTGCCGTCGGCATGGGCGTACTGGCAGCAATACTTCATCACCCTCAGCGTCAGGCGCTGATGGACAAACTCAAGCTCACGCCGCAGTCACGCGTGTTGATCATCAGTACCGAAGGCGATACCGATCCGCAGCACTATCGTGAAGTGGTATGGGAAGGCAAAGACGGAATTTCACATTAATTAACGAGGAAAACACCATGGCTAAAACGATTCCCTACAGCGAAATTTTGAAACAGGCCCAGCGTTATCAGCCCGAAATGGTCCGTTTCCTGCGCGATATGATCGCTATCCCCAGCGAAAGCTGCGACGAAAAACGCGTGATTCACCGCATCAAAGAAGAAATGGAAAAAGTGGGTTTTGATAAGGTGGAGATCGACCCGATGGGCAACGTGCTGGGCTACGTTGGCCACGGCCCGCGCCTGCTGGCAATGGACGCCCATATCGATACCGTTGGCGTCGGCAACATGAACAACTGGAAATTCGATCCCTACAAAGGGATGGAAGATGATGAAGTGATCGGCGGACGCGGCGCGTCTGACCAGGAAGGCGGCATGGCCTCAATGGTTTACGCCGGTAAGATCATCAAAGATCTTGGCCTGGAAGATGAATATACGTTGCTGGTTACCGGTACCGTACAGGAAGAAGACTGCGACGGCCTCTGCTGGCAGTACATCATCGAACAGTCCAACATTCGCCCGGAATTTGTGGTCAGTACCGAACCGACCGATTGCCGTATCTATCGTGGCCATCGCGGACGTATGGAAATTCGCGTGGAAGTTGAAGGGGTGAGCTGCCACGGCTCTGCACCAGAACGCGGCGACAACGCTATCTTCAAAATGGCTCCGATCCTGACTGAACTGCAAGACCTGGCGGGCCACCTGGGCGACGATCCGTTCCTCGGCAAAGGTACGCTGACCGTTTCTGAAATCTTCTTTACCTCTCCCAGCCGCTGCGCCGTTGCTGACAGCTGCGCGGTCTCTATCGACCGCCGTCTGACCTGGGGCGAAACCTGGGAAGGCGCACTGGAAGAGATCCGTGCGCTGCCGGCAGTGAAAGCCGCCAAAGCGAAAGTTTCTCTGTATCAATACGATCGTCCGTCATGGACCGGCCTGACCTATCCGACCGAGTGCTACTTCCCGACCTGGAAAGTAGAAGAAGATCACTTCACGGTGAGATCGCTTAGCGCCGCTTATCAGGGCCTGTTCAATAAAGATCCGGTAGTCGACAAATGGACCTTCTCTACCAACGGGGTTTCCATCATGGGACGCCACGGTATTCCGGTTGTCGGTTTCGGCCCGGGTAAAGAACCTGAAGCGCACGCGCCGAATGAAAAAACCTGGAAATCTCACCTGGTCACCTGCGCCGCCATGTATGCCGCCATTCCTCTGGCCTGGCTGCAACAGACACAGAAATAAGTTGTGATAAAGGGGCACCGCCCGGTGCCCCAGGAGTAAGCCTATGTCTACGCTGATTAAAGGCGGCACGCTGGTAGATGAGGTGCGGGAATATCGTTGCGATCTGCTGATAGAGCGGGAGAAAATTGTCAGGATCGAGGCCGATATTTCCCCCTCCGTCGCCAGTCAGGTGATCGATGCCACCAATCTGTTGGTGATGCCCGGCGGCATTGACGTCCACACCCACTTTAATATCAATGTCGGTATTGCCAAAAGCTGCGACGATTTTTATACCGGAACGCGCGCCGCGGCCTGTGGCGGCACCACCACTATTGTCGACCATATGGGTTTCGGGCCGGAAGGCTGTAACCTGCATCATCAGCTGGAACAATATCATCATGACGCACGCGGACAGGCGGTAATCGATTACAGCTTCCACGGTGTGGTTCAGCATGTGGATGAGGCGATACTCGATGAACTGGCCTCGATGGTGCACGATGAAGGTATCAGCAGCTTTAAATTTTATCTTACCTACAAATACCATCTTAACGACGGCGATACGCTGCGCCTGCTGAAACGCCTGAAAGAAGTCGGCGCGCTGGCGACGGTGCATCCCGAAAATGACGCGGTCATTGCGGATAACCGCAGCCGTTTTATCCGCGAAGGCAAAGGCGCACCTATCTGGCACGCACTCAGCCGCCCGGCGGAATGCGAAGCCGAAGCCATTGCGCGCAGTATTAACCTCGCCTGGCTGGCGGGCGACGCGCCGCTCTATATCGTTCATCTCTCCAACGGTCTGGGTATGGATTACATCAAACTGGCGAAAGAGCGTCGTCAGTCAGTATGGATGGAAACCTGCCCGCAGTATCTGCTGTTGGATATTAATCACTATCACCGTCCCGACGGGCTGAAGTTTGTGCTTAGCCCGCCGCTGCGTCCGCACAGCGATCTCGATCGCCTGTGGACCGGCATCAGCGACGGCAGCATTGATACGGTTGCAACCGATCACTGCACCTTCCGCTATGCGTTACGTCAGGAGATGGCCGCCAACGATTTTACCCGTTGTCCAAACGGCCTGCCGGGCGTGGAGAACCGGATGGCGCTGCTGTTCTCTGAGGGCGTGATGAAGGGGCGCATCAGCCCTTCCCGCTTTGTGGCGCTCACCAGCGCTAACCCGGCGCGGCTGTTCGGCATGTGGCCGCAAAAAGGGAGCTTAATTCCCGGCAGCGACGCCGATCTGGTGCTGTTCGATCCACAGTGCAACAAAACCATCCACCATGCCGATCTGCATGACAATGGGGATTATTCGCCCTGGGAAGATTTCGACTGCCAGGGCTGGCCGGTGATGACTATCTCAAGAGGCGAGATCGTCTGGCGTGACGGGCAATTCTGCGGCAAAGCCGGTCACGGACGCTTTCTGCGCCGTAAACCCTTTATTCAAGGTAATCAGGGAGTCAGTAAATGAGCAAAAGAATCGTTCTGGCACTGGGCGGCAACGCGCTGGGCAAAGGACTGGAAAAACAGATGCAGGCGGTGCGCGCTACCGCTCAGGCGATTGCCGATCTGATCGAAGCGGGACATGAACTGGTTATTACGCACGGCAACGGGCCGCAGGTGGGGATGATCCACCAGGCGTTTGAAGCCGCCGCGCACAGCTCCGAGCAATATTCCGTGCTGCCGATGTCGGTCTGCGTGGCGTTGAGCCAGGGCTACATTGGCTATGATTTACAGAACGTACTGCGCGAAACGCTACTGAAGCGCGGCATCAAGAAAAATGTGGTATCGCTGATTACCCAGGTGCGCGTTGATGAGAACGATCACGCCTTCAAAATGCCCGATAAGCCGATCGGTTCTTTCTTAAGCGAAGAGGTCGCACGTAAGCTGATCCAGCAAAACATCGCGGTCAAAGAGGATTCAGGACGCGGCTGGCGTCGTGTGATCGCATCGCCGGAACCGAAAGAAATTATTGAAATCGATGCGGTGAAATCGCTGCTCGATGCCGGACAGGTACCGGTAACGGTCGGCGGCGGCGGTATTCCGGTGGTTGCCGAGGGTAATCATCTGAAAGGCGTCAGCGCGGTGATCGATAAAGATCGCGCCAGTGCGGTGCTGGCCCGCGATATCGATGCCGATATGCTGGTGATCCTGACGGCGGTGGAAAAAGTGGCGGTCAACTTCAATACGCCGCAGCAGAAATGGCTGGATCGTATGACGCCGGAAGAAGCCCGCCACTATATTGCTGAAGGGCAATTCGCGCCGGGCTCCATGCTACCGAAAGTGGAAGCGGCGTTGGCCTTTGCCGAATCCCGCCCCGGCAGGAAGGCGCTGATTACCCTACTGGAACGCGCCGGCGACGGCATTAATGGACGCACCGGCACGATTATCGGCTAGCGTTTTATCAGGCGAGGCTCCGAATTGCCGGGGTCTCGCTGTCACGATTAATAACGATATTTTGCGGTGCCGTTTCGCCGGTCCGCGCCAGCATAATCAGCTCACCAATAATACTTACCGCAATTTCCGTCGGGGTTTCCGCCCCAATCTTCAGCCCCAGCGGGGAATGCAGCCGGGCAACCTGCTCTTCATTCAGCCCATGTTCCTGACGCAGCCAGTGACGCAGATGATGCGCCTTGCGCTTGCTCGCCAACAGACCCAGATAGCGCAGCGGCAGATTAATCGTCTGGCTGAGCGCTTCGCGATCTTCATGGTTGGTGGCGATAACCACATAGCTGTGCTTATCCAGGCCAAGCTGCGGCACAATTGCCTCATAGTTCTCGCCCTGCACGCGGCGACAGACGGCGGGCAGTTCAGGGTGCTCCAGATTAGCAGGCCAGGTATCCGCCACCGTGACGACGAAATCGAGCGCTACCGCCATCTTAGCCACTTCCCGGTTAACGTGTCCGCCACCCAGCAGAAACAGCGCCGGACGCCGGGGCCAGACCGCAATATGCACGGTGACCGCACCGCCGCAGTCCGAGCCCACCGCATTCTCGCCCTGGCGCGCCAGCCTGGCCTCAAACAGCCGGGAAGTGCCCTGTTCGATAGCTTCATGGGCCGCATCAATCGCCAGCCTTTCCACCATACCTCCGCCAATCGTTCCTTCGATTTCTCCCTGTTCGGTAACCACCATCGCCGCGCTGTGACGCGGTGCTGAACCCCGACTATCGATAATTTGCAGCAGTGCAAAAGCAATATTTTGCGCTTCGAGACGTGCGAGCGTAGTGAATAAAGACATAATGCGTTCCCCTTAATGTGGAATTCCTGCCTTTTTACAAGCAACTCTTATGCCGTTTCGTTATTGCCTCGCTCACGGGTCTCTCAACGTAAATATTTTCTCATTTTTTTCATTTTGATAATCGGTGAATCACCCTGACACGCTATTCGCGCGCCGCTTCGCTCGGGATGCGAAACAGATCACCTTTCACGCGCTAAAGTCGCCGCGTTACGGGGAGTGGCCTGGAAGTTGCTTTATCTCCGCTGCGGTTTTTCCGACAGCGGCTGAGATGACGGTTAAACCCCCCTACCATGATAATAATTTCAGCAAGGAGCAATGTATGTCTGACATCATGCGTCCCGTCCCCTTTCGTGAGCTTTTAACGCGCATCTGCGCCGAGTATGAGGAAGATCGGGCCATTTTCGGTATCCCGGAAAGCGAGTTCTATGTCCGTCATCCTGAACGGCAAATTACCCTGTTCGGTGAAACCTGTGATACTGCGCTGGGTCCAGCCGCAGGGCCACATACCCAACTGGCTCCCAATATTATCGTCGCCTGGCTAACCGGCGGCAGCTTTATCGAACTGAAAACCGTACAGATCCTCGACCGGCTGGAGCTGGAAAAACCCTGTATCGACGCCAGCGATGAGGCCTTCAATACCGAATGGTCAACGGAGCTGACGCTGGATAAAGCCTGGGATGAATATCTGAAAGCGTGGATGGCGCTCTGGCTGCTGGAGGCAATTCTTTCGCCGCGTGACGGTTCGCAGGGCCGCTCGTTCATTTTCAATATGAGCGTGGGCTATGACCTGAAAGGCATTACCCAGCCGCCGATGCAGAAATTTATCGACGAAACTATCGACGCCGGTAAAACCGAGAAATTCAACCGCTATCGCGATGAGCTGGCGCAGTTTATCCGTCAGGGTGACTGGCAGCTGTTGAAAAAAGCAGACAGCGCGCTGCTGGAAGCGTTACCGGGTAAAATTTCTCCGAAGATGGTGCGCAGCGTGACGCTCTCCACCATGCACGGCTGCCCGCCGAATGAGATCGAGTCGATCTGTCAGTACATGCTGACGGAAAAAAATCTGCATACCTATGTGAAACTCAATCCGACGCTGCTGGGCTTTGAGAAAGCGCGTGAGATCCTTGATAACAACGGCTTTGATTATATATCGCTGGATGAAGCCTCTTTCGATCACGATCTGAAACTGGATCAGGCGCTGGCGATGCTGGAACGTCTGATCGCGCTGGGAGCGGAAAGAGAACTTTCCTTCGGCGTTAAGCTGACCAATACTCTCGGCACCCGCAACCATAAACATCGTCTGCCTGGCGAAGAGATGTATATGTCCGGGCGCGCCCTGTTTCCGCTCTCCATTAACGTGGCGGCACTGCTATCACGTCATTTCAACGGTCACCTGCCGATCTCCTATTCCGGCGGTGCCAGCCAGTTTAATATTGCCGATATCTTCGCCACCGGCATCCAGCCCATCACCATGGCGACCGACCTGCTGAAACCGGGCGGCTACCTGCGTCTTGCCGAATGCGCACGCATTCTTGACGGCTGCACCGACTGGGAATGGCGGCGGAAAACCATCGACGTCAGCAAACTTAACGCGCTGGCCGACCATGCGCTGAAAGCAGAATGGGCCCAGAAAGCCTGGAAAGGAAAAGAAGAAATTGATGCGGGTGGCCCTCTGCCGCTGACCGACTGCTACGTTGCGCCCTGCGTAACCGCCTGCGCCATCAAACAGGATATTCCTGAATACCTGCGTTTGGCAGGCGAAGGCCGCTACGCCGACGCGCTGGCGCTGATTTATCAGCGTAACGCTCTGCCTTCTATCACCGGTCATATCTGCGACCATCAGTGCCAGTACAACTGTACGCGTATGGATTACGAGAACGCGCTGAATATCCGCAAAATGAAAGAGATAGTGCGTGAGAAAGGCTGGGAAAGCTATCGCAAACGCTGGCATAAGCCTGCCGGTTCCGGCGATCGCCATCCGGTTGCGGTTATTGGTGCAGGCCCTGCCGGTCTGGCTGCTGGTTACTTCCTGGCGCGTGCCGGTCATCGCGTAACGCTGTTTGAACGTGCGCCGAACGCGGGCGGCGTGGTGAGCAATATTATTCCTCGCTTCCGTATCCCGGCGGAGCTGGTGCAGCAGGATATCGATTTTATTGCCGATCACGGGGTGAAATTCGTTTATGACTGCCCAACCAACCTCACCGTTGATGCACTGAAACGTCAGGGTTTCCATTACGTTTGCATCGGTATCGGCGCAGGTAAAACCAACACGCTGCGGCTGGCGGGGGAAAACCCGAACGTGCTGCGCTCGTTTGATTTCCTCGACACCTACAACCAGGGCAAAACAACCCTGCGCGGCGAAATCGCCGTAGTGGGCGCGGGTAATACCGCGATGGACTGCGCGCGCGCCGCATTGCGTATCGATGGCGTAACGGGCGTAACCATTGTTTATCGCCGTGAACGCGCCGATATGCCTGCCTGGCCGGAAGAAATTTCTGCGGCGGAAGCGGAAGGCGTACGCTTTATGACGCTGGCGAACCCGGAACGCTTTGAAGCTAACGGCGACATGCTGATCAGAGTGATGAAAGCCGGTGAGCCTGGTGCAGACGGACGTCGTCGTCCGGTTGAAACAGATGAAACCCGCACGGTGCATTTTGATGCAGTAATTACCGCGACCGGCGAACAGCCTGACGGCGATAAACTGCGTGCGATGGGCGTGCCCGTCGGTCAGGACGGCTGGCCGGTAGTCGATCCGCACACGCTGGAAACCCCGCTGGAGAATGTTTTCCTGATCGGTGACGTGCAGAGCGGCCCCTCCTCTATCGTGGCGGCTATCGGCGGCGCGCGTAAAGCTACCGACGCTATCCTTGCCAGAGAGAATATCGCCAGCGGCGAAACGCCTGCCTATTATCTCAATACCCATCCGCTGGATGTCTATGCACGGAAAGGCACCATCGCCGTGCGGCAGATTACCAGCGAAGCGGCGGATGCCTTCGCTCGTCAGGAAGCGGAACGCTGCCTCTCCTGTAACTACGTGTGCAGCAAATGCGTTGACGTTTGCCCTAACCGCGCCAACGTGGCGATTGCCGTACCGGGCTACCGTAGTCGCCATCAGATTCTGCACCTTGATGCGCTGTGTAACGAATGCGGCAACTGCGCCCAGTTCTGTCCGTGGCAGGGTAAACCCTACAAAGACAAGATCACCGTTTTCAGCCTGCCGCAGGATTTTGAAAACAGCACCAACCCCGGCTTCTTACTCGACAAAAATCAGGTTCATATCCGTCATCAGGGCAAGGTCTGGCATCTGCAACTGGATAAACAGCAACAGATTGTCGATCTGCCTGAGTCGCTGAGCGATATGGCCACCATCATTAACTACACTCGCCGCCAGCATGGTTATCTGCTGGGCGCCGTGGAGGAATAGCCATGCTGATACTGCAAGACTGTACCCTGGTCGAACTTTACCCTTCTCGCGTTGAGCGGGGCGTGGATATCGTGATTGACGGCGATAAAATCATCGCCGTTGGTCAGAGCCTGTCGGGTGAGTATCCAGGTGCGCAGATTAAGCCGATGAACGGTAAGCTGGTGATGCCGGGCCTGGTCTGCTCGCATAATCACTTTTACTCCGGGCTGTCACGCGGGGTGATGGCACCGATTCCGCCCTGCCCCGATTTTATCTCCACCCTGAAAAACCTCTGGTGGCGTCTCGATCGGGCGCTGGATGAAGAGTCGCTTTATTACAGCGGCGTGATCTGCGCGCTGGAAGCGATCAAAGGCGGCTGTACATCGGTTATCGATCACCACGCGTCACCCGCCTTTATTGCCGGTTCGCTGGCGGTGCTGCGTCAGGCCTTCCTCGATACCGGCCTGCGCGGTATGACCTGCTTCGAAACCACCGATCGCAACGGCGGCCTTGAAGAGCTGAAGGCCGGGGTGCAGGAAAATATCGCTTTTGCCCGCCTGATCGATAAAGAGAAACAGAGTAACCCGCAAAGTTATCTGGTTGAGGCGCATATCGGCGCGCACGCGCCGTTCACCGTCTCCGATGCCGGACTGGAGCTGCTGCGTGACGCCATTAAGGAAACCGGACGCGGCCTGCATATCCACGTGGCGGAAGATCGCTACGATGTGGCGCACAGCCATGATAAATACAGCCTTGATCCGGTGCTGCGGCTGGAGAAATTTGGCCTGCTGAACGAAAAAACGTTGATCGCTCATGGCCTGTGGCTCAGCGAACAGGAAGTAGAGTGCCTCAACAGCCACAACGCTTTCCTGGTGCATAATGCCCGCTCGAACATGAACAACCATGTCGGCTATAACCCGCATCTGCCGAAAGTGAAGTGGGCAGCGCTGGGCACCGACGGCATCGGTTCCGATATGTTTGAGGAGCTGAAGTTCGCCTGGTTTAAACACCGTGACGCCGGCGGCCCGCTCGGCACCGATCGTTTCCTGCAAATGCTGAATAACGGTAACGAACTGCTGACGCGCAATTTCGGTCAGTCCTTCGGACGGCTGGCACCCGGCTATACCGCCGATATTACGGTGCTGGATTACGCTGAACCGACGCCGCTTTGCGCTGACAACCTTGCCGGTCACATGGCCTTCGGCATGAGCAGCGCGGTGGTGGATACGGTGATTGTCGCCGGGCGTCGGGTCTATGAAGACCGCGCTTTCGCGCAGCCGATCGCACCGCTGTATGACAAGGCGCGTGTCGCCGCGAAGAAAATGTGGCAGCGCATGGCCGCAATCTAAGCCACCTATTTTACTCATCCCCAACGAGACCAATACCAGAGGCAACTCTGGTATTTTTTTGCCCGTTATTCCCCGATTCACCCCGTGATTCCCGGTTTGAGCCGCTTTCTCTCAAAGTGAGAAATTGCCGCTTTGCTGATAAGTGCTGAAATGTGCGTCATCTCTACCCTTCATACCTTTCCTTTTCCCTCTGTCGAATAACCCGTGACCCGTCTCACAGATATGTTGCTGCGCCAGCGATTTCCTACGCGCCTGGCACGGCTTACGCATAAAGAGACCGCGCCACAGGCGCTTTATGCTGATGAAGATAATCAGCCTCAGGGAGGCTTACGCCTTCGAATCGTAGCTCCATGAGGAACGTTGGGAGCCGTAAAGGAGAGATCGCCCCATGAAAGAATCTGCTGTTAACCCTTCACAACCGTTAACCCCGCCTGCGCCAGTTGATGAGGTCCTGCCCATCCCGCAGATGTTCATTTATGGCCTGCAACATGTGCTGGTAATGTATGCGGGTGCTGTCGCCGTACCGCTGGTGGTCGGTTCTGCGGTTGGTCTGCCCGCAGAGCAGATTATCCTGCTGATCAGTACCGATCTGTTTATCTGTGGTTTCTCTACTATCGCTCAGTCACTGGGCATTGGACGTTGGATCGGCTGCCGCCTGCCGCTGATTCAGGGCTGTACCTTCGCCGCGCTGGTGCCGATGGTGCTGATTGGTAAGGAGTACGGTCTCGGCGGAATATCGGGCGCGGTCATTGTCGCCGGGATATTCACCCTGATCTGTGCGCCGTGGATCAGCCGCCTGGTGCGCTTCTTTCCCAAGGTGGTGATGGGATCGATCGTCACGCTTATCGGTCTTTCCATTATGCCGGTTGCCGGTGGCTGGATTGGTGGCGGTAACAGCGAACTGAGCGATTTCGGCAACCTGCTCTCGCTGCTGCTGGCGGCGGTCACGCTGTTTATCATCCTTAATATCTATACCTTCGCTTCCGGCCTGATTAAGAATACGGCGGTTCTGCTCGGTTTGATTGCCGGTTCGCTGATCTGGAGCTTCTTCCGCCCGCTCGATTTCCAGTTAGTACATGCTACGCCCTGGTTTAATCTGCCGCAGCCGATGCGCTTCGCCACGCCGGAGTTCCATCTGCTGCCGGTGGCGCTGCTCTCGATGGTGATGGTGGTGGTAATGGTAGAAACCATGTCCTCGATGATGGCGACCGGGGATATCGCGGGGAAAAAAGTCGATCCGACCATGCTGCGCAACGGGCTGAACGCCTGCGGCCTGGCAACAACTATTTGCGGTTTGTTCAATCTCTTCCCCTACGCCGCCTTTGCACAGAACGTTGGCCTGATCGGTATGACCGGCGTGCGCAGCCGCTTTGTGGTGGCAGTATCCGGCATCATCCTGATTCTGATGGGGCTGTTCAGTAAGATGGCCGCGCTGGTGGTGGTGATCCCTAAACCTATCCTTGGCGGCGCAGGCATAGTAATGTTTGGTATGGTGGCGGTTTCCGGCATCCGTACGCTGGGTCACGTTAACTATCGTAACAATAACAACAGCATGGTGGTCGCGCTGACGCTCGGTCTGGGCCTGATGCCGGTACTGGTGCCGGGGCTGTTCGCTCAGTTTCCGCCGATGATGCAGCTCTTTTTACACAGCGGCATTACCATTGGTACAGTGATTGCGATCCTGGCCAACCTGACGCTGAACGGTGCAAAAAGCGTGAAGCCCGCCTGTAATACCTGTGAGCAACCCGGGCCCGATCCGCTGCCGTCAAATACCGCAGCCCGCGAAGTGGCGGTAAGAACGGTGCGTATGTGGCTGCTGCTACGTAAAGTACAGAAACAGCAGGTACAGGAGGAGTAACCGCATGCATCCCCGACTGTTGCGTTGGCTCTGTCGCCTGTTAACGCCGATTGCCATGCTGCTGGTTTTTGCCACGCTTTCAGAAGCAATTCGGCTGGGTATCGAAAGCCGCTTTCAATACCTGTTGCTGTTTATGTAAGCAAGACACCGACCGATGCCGTGCAGCGGGATAGCTGTCGCATCGGCCGTTTAACCAGAGTACCTGACACGTTTTCATCACGTCAGGGGGAGTGAAAATAATGAAAAAAGTAATGACCGTCTGTCCCTATTGCGCCTCTGGCTGCAAGCTGAGGCTGCTGGTTGAAGATAACCGCGTTGTCGGCGCGGAACCCGCAGCAGGAAAAAATAATCAGGGAACGCTTTGCCTGAAAGGCTATTACGGCTGGGACTTTTTGAACGATACCCAGCTGCTGACCCCGCGCCTGACCACGCCGATGATTCGTCGCCAGCGCGACGGCCAACTGGAGCCGGTAAGCTGGGAGCATGCGCTGGATTACGTGGCGCAGCGCCTCAGCGCCATCAAGAAAAAGTATGGCCCCGACGCCATTATGACCACCGGCTCCTCGCGCGGCACGGGCAACGAAACCAACTATGTGATGCAAAAATTCGCCCGCGCGGTGCTGGGAACGAATAACGTCGATTGTTGCGCACGCGTTTGACACGGCCCTTCGGTTGCAGGTCTGCACCAGTCGGTCGGCAATGGCGCGATGAGTAACTCCATCGTAGAGATGGAAGAAACAGATTTACTGTTTATTTTTGGCTACAACCCGGCGGATTCGCATCCGATTGTCGCTAACCGGGTACTGAGGGCGAAACAGAAAGGCGCTAAGATTATCGTCTGCGATCCACGGCGTATTGAAACCGCACGCGTGGCCGATTTACACATTCAGCTGAAGAACGGCTCGAATATCGCGCTGCTTAACGCCATCGGTCACGTCATCATTGAGGAGAAACTGCATAACACCAGTTTCATCAATTCACGTACCGAAGGTTTTGAAGAGTACCGTAAAATCGTCGCGAACTATACGCCGGAGTCGGTCAGCGAGATTACCGGAGTAAGCGCCGCAGAGATCCGTCGTGCCGCTCGCATGTACGCCAGCGCGCGTACCGCGACTATCCTTTGGGGCATGGGCGTAACGCAGTTCTATCAGGGCGTGGAGACGGTGCGTTCTCTCACCAGCCTGGCGTTGTTGACCGGTCACCTGGGCAAATACGCCACCGGCGTTAACCCGGTACGTGGACAAAACAACGTACAGGGTGCCTGCGATATGGGAGCGTTGCCGGATACCTTCCCCGGTTATCAAACGGTGACCGATGCGAAGCACCGGAAAAAATTCGCCAAAGCGTGGGGTGTGCCTTCGCTGCCGGAGAAACCGGGCTATCGCATCAGCGAGCTGCCTCATCGCGTAGAACATGGCGAAGTACGGGCGGCCTGGATTATGGGTGAAGATCCCTTACAGACCGACGCAGAGCTCTCTGCGGTGCGTCAGGCATTTGCCGATATGGAGCTGGTGATTGTTCAGGACATCTTTATGACCAAAACCGCCGCGGCAGCAGATGTCATTCTGCCCTCCACCTCATGGGGGGAACATGAAGGCGTTTATACCGCAGCGGACCGCGGCTTCCAGCGTTTCTTTAAAGCGGTAGAACCGAAGTGGGATCTGAAGACCGACTGGCAAATTATCGGTGAAGTGGCGACCCGCATGGGTTATCCGATGCACTACGAGAACACCCAGCAGATCTGGGATGAGCTGCGCGGCCTCTGCCCCACTTTTAAAGGTGCAACCTACGAGAAGATGGGCGAGCTGGGCTATGTGCAGTGGCCATGCCGTGACGAATCGCCGGAGGATACCGGCACGCAGTGGCTGTACGGCGAGAAGTTCGACCGTCCGAACGGGCTGGGGGCGTTCTTTACCTGTGACTGGCAGCCGCCGCAGGATAGCCTCAGCGAGGAGTATCCGCTGGTGCTCTCAACGGTACGCGAGGTAGGCCACTACAGCTGTCGCTCAATGACCGGCAACTGTAGCGCGCTGTCCACGCTGGCCGATGAGCCAGGCTACGTGCAGATCAACAGTAAGGATGCGGAACAGCTCGGTATCGTCAACCACCAGCTGGTATGGATCAGTTCCCGTGCAGGTAAAGTTATCGCACGTGCGCTGGTCAACGATCGTCCGAACAAGGGCGCGATCTATATGACCTATCAGTGGTGGATCGGTGCCTGTAATGAGCTGGTCAGCGAAAACCTTAGCCCGATCACGCGTACGCCGGAGTACAAGTACTGTGCGGTGCGTCTTGAACCGATAGCGGACCAGGCGGCGGCGGAACGTTACGTAGCGGAGGAATACCACAAGCTGAAAGCGCACCTGCGTGACAGCGCGCTGGTAGAGAGCGTTAAGTAGTAAAACCACCCTTGCCCGTCGCGACGACGCCTCCGTTGCGGCGGGCAAGGTGCTGTCGAATGCCTGTCGCGGCAGCGTTCACCTCACCCGCCCCGTTTTATCGACGGCGGTTTTTTGTTGCTGCCTCTGTTTATCTGAAGCGTTCCCTGTTCAGCCGTGTATTACGCCAAAGCGAATGCCATATTTGCGCACTTTGTACTGCAACGTGGTGCGTGAAATATTCAGGCTGCGTGCGGCGGCGGCGATATTGCCCTGATAGCTGTCCAGCGCAGCCTCAATCAGGCTTTTTTCATACTGCGCCACGCGCGCTTCCAGCGAGCCCTTCGCCTCATACATCGCGGCGGCAGGCGGGCGGTTTGTTTCAGGCTCCTCGTTATTCAGATCGAACCCGCTGTCCTCTTCAAAGACAATGGTTTTCAGCGGGCCATCCTCTTCCTGCATCACCATGCTGCGCACGATAGCGTTTTCCAGCATACGAACGTTGCCGGGCCAGGGATGGTTGACCAGCGCCAGCCGGGCCTTTTCGCTCAGGCCATAAATCTCCTGCGGCACATCGTTGCGGTATTTATCGATAAAATAGTTTGCCAGCAGCGGAATATCTTCCGGGCGTTTGCTGAGCGGCGGCAGGGTCAGCATTCCCACGCTCAGACGATAGAAAAGATCGGCGCGCAGCCGCCCTTTCTGGATAAGTTCGAGCGGCGCTTCGTTCATGGCGGCAACGATACGCACATCCGAGCTCTGCTGATGCTGGCCGCCCAGTTTCCAGAAGGTTTTCTCCTGCAGGAAACGTAGCAGCTTGCTCTGCATCTCCATCGGCATGGCATTCAGCTCATCGAGAAACAGCGTGCCGCCGTTTGCCAGTTCCAGATAGCCCTGGCTGTTCTCCGCGCCGGTAAAGGCCCCACGCACGCTGCCGAACAGCGTACTTTCAATCAGCGTCGGCGGCAGCGCGCCGCAGTTCAGGGCGATAAACGGCTTGTCGGCGCGCGGGCTGTACTGATGAATCAGGCGTGAAAACAGCTCCTTACCGGTGCCGGTTTCGCCAACGATGGTGACCGGAATAGCACTGGCCGCCATGCGTTTACCCTTTTCGATGTTGCTGAGCATCTCCGGGTTTTCGGTGACGATAGCGTGATGCTTCTCATGACGATCGGCATACAGCAGGCTGTTCAGCTCCACCACCTGCTGCTGTAAACGCCGCACGCCGGACATATCCCTGCCGATTTCGATAACGCCCACCATTTCGCCCTGGCTGTTATAGAGCGGTGCCGTCGAGTGCTGATAATCAACTGCCTGACCGCGCGCGTTGTAATAGATTTGGTAGTGGCCGATAAACTCCTCGCCGTTTTTCAGCGAAGAGAGCATGGTGCTCTGCGATTCCTTCATCGTCGGATAAACATCGAGCAGATGTTTTCCCATCGCCCGCTCAATGGTGTAGCCATCGAGATCGGCGCTCTCCTGGTTGTAATAAACGTATTCGCCGCGTTCATTAATGACCGCCAGCGGCTGATGAATCAGATCAAAAAAGCGGGAAAACATCTTCAGCGCAGCGGCCAGTTCCCGGTTAGTGGATGCCATAGGAATCATCCTGCGTCTTATCTGTTGAGACGCCATTATATCGGTGACGAATTTTCGTCACTATGATGAATAGCAAACTAAGTGACAAAATTTATCGCGGCCTGAAATATATAAACTATTGATTTTTATGGATAAAAAAAACTGGTACGGTTGTTGCCATAGAGAGAGGGAAAACTTTTATATGTAGACAATAAATAGATTGCAGAGGGTGTTATGTCCGATACTACTGTTCAAAACTATAACCAGTTGCGTCAACAGACTTTCGAAAAAGATCGTCGTTTCCAACAGCGCGATGGCCATCTCTTGTTTGAAGGCGTCGATCTGGATGAACTGGCTCGCCGTTACCCAACACCATTCTATGTTTTCTCTGAACCAGAAATCGTTCGCAACATCAAAGAAATCCAGCAGGCCTTTGCCGCACACAAAAATACCAAAACCTTTTTCGCATCTAAAACCTGTTCCGTCATGGGCGTGTTGCAGGCGATTCGTGATGCCGGTATCTGCGCCGAAGCTAACTCCCAGTACGAAGTGCGTAAATGCCTGGAGATCGGCTTCCGTGGCGATCAGATCGTTTTCAACGGCGTGGTAAAAAAACCGGCCGATCTGGAATACGCTATCGCTAACGATCTTTATCTGATCAACGTAGACAGCCTGTACGAACTGGATCATATCGATCGCATCTCCCGCAAGTTGAAAAAAACCGCCAACGTCTGCGTACGCGTTGAACCGAACGTGCCTTCCGCAACCCATGCGGAACTGGTAACCGCGTTCCACGCGAAATCTGGTCTGGATCTGGAGCAGGCGGAAGAAACCTGCCGTCGCATTCTGGAAATGCCTTACGTTCATCTGCGCGGCCTGCATATGCACGTTGGCGATCAGGTGCCGGAATCAGAACCTTTCGCTAAAGCCACCAAAGTACTGGTAGACGAATCCCGTCGCCTGGAAGAAGTGCTGGGCATCAAGTTCGATCTGATCAACGTCGGCGGCGGTATTCCGGTTCCTTACAAATATGATGAAGAAAACGGTAATCCGCTGGAAGACAATATGTATGCCGGTATCACCGCGCAGGACTTCGCTGACGCGGTGATTTCTGAAGTACATAAATGGCGTACCGATATCGAAATCTGCATCGAACCGGGCCGTAAAGTTACCGGTTCTGCTGCCGTGCTGCTGACCGAAGTCTCCTGTGAAAAACGCAAAACCAACTACGACCTGGACGGTAACGTCGAGTGCCACGTTGAATGGAAATTTGTTGACGCAGGCTACAGCGTGCTCTCTGACAGTCAGCACTTCGACTGGTTCTTCTATGTTTACAACGCTTCCCGCATCACCGAAGCGCACGACGACTGGATCAAACTGGCCGGCCCGCTGTGCGACGGCGGCGACTATTTCCACGTTGGCGTGAAAGGCGAAGAGTTCCTGATGCCGAAAACCACTCAGGTTGGCGATATCGTCGCCTTCCTTGACGCCGGTGCCTACACCATCGAAAGCCAGACCGTTTATAACAACCGCCCGCGTACCGCGGTGGTAATGATTGATAAAGACGGCAAAGACCGCCTCATTCGTCGCGAAGATACCTATCAGGACATGGTCGGTTACGACATCTATTAAGTATCCGTTTCTGAGGCCTTAACCGGTGTGGCGCAGCACTGCGCTGCCCGGTTTTTCAGGCCGTTTAAGATGGGCAGCGATGCCCCGACATAGTTAACAGGAGATAGCCATGAGTAGTAATAATTCTGGCTTACTGGGCATTAAAGACATTGTATTTATGAATGTCATTGCCATTCTGAGTTTGCGGCAAATTCCGAACGTCGCGCCCTATGGCGCATCCGCAATGCTGCTGTGGATCATTGCGGCCTTCTGCCTGTTTTTCCCTTTGGCGATGGTCTGCGGTGAGCTTTCTACCGGCTGGCCCAAAGATGGCGGTATTTTTGTCTGGATCAAAGAGGCGTTCGGCAAACGTATCGCCTGGATTGTCGTCGTCTGTTTCCTTTTTTCCTGCGTGCTGTTCTTCCCGCTGATGCTGCAATTCGGTTTTACCGCCATTGGCTATATGTTTGGCGGCGGCCTGGCGGAAAACAAAGCCTTTATCGGTATCGGCTCTGCGGTGATTTTCTGGCTGCTGACGCTGATGAATATCCGCGGTATGGAATGGACCAAAATCATCAACAGCGTCAGCGCCTGGTGCGGCGTGTTTATTCCTTCCGCCATTTTGATTCTGCTGGCGATCGTATGGCTGGTTACCGGTCATAAAATGCAGACCGACTACAGCACCGTGCATAACTGGATCCCCGATCTTAGCCACTGGGATACCATCGTTTTCCTTTCCAGCATGATGTTTGCCTTTGCCGGTCTGGAAGTGGCGCCGATGATTGCCGGACGTACGCGCAATCCGCAGCGTGACTTCCCGCGCGCGATGGCGGTTTCCGCTGCCGTCATCGTGGGTATCTATATGATTGGTACCTGGGCGCTGAACACGCTGCTGCCCGCTGGCGAAACCGACATAGTTGCCGGGGTGATGCAGGCGATGCAGGCTGCCGCTGCAACGCTGCATATGCCGTGGCTGATTCCGGTCATGGCGATCTGTATGTTCTTCGGCGCGCTGGGCCAGATTAACTCCTGGCTGGTTGGCCCGATCTATATGCTACAGGAAGCGTCCCGCGAAGATAATTTGCTGGGCGAACGCATCAGCCGTCTGCATCCCACCTGGAAAACGCCCGCCTTTGCGCTGACGGTGCAGGCGATTATCGTTACCGTGCTCTGCTTCTCGACCTTTATCTCTCCAAGCGTAGCCGCCGCCTACTGGATGCTGACCGCGCTGACGACCGTTACCTACTTTATCCCTTATCTGGTGATGTTCCCGGCCTTCTGGCGTCTGCGTAAAACGCAGCCGGATACGCCAAGAAGCTTCAAAATTCCCGGCACCATTCTGCCTGCCGTGCTGCCAGCCCTGGGCTTTTTATCCATCGCCTTCGCCGTTGCGCTGCTGTTCATTCCGCCTTCTCAGATCGATATGGGTGGCTACTTCCAGTACGCCGGAAAAATCGTCGGCGGTGCGCTGCTGGCCGTTATCGTAGCCGAATGGATCTATCACCGGGCGCAAAAACGCAATGCCCGCCTGGGCGTCGTGGGAGGAAAATAAGATGTACATGCCAGTTCTGGAAATTAACTTACGCAAACTGGAAGAGAACGCGCGCATCGAGAAGGCGCTGCTGGCAAGCAGCGGCATCGAGGTGATGGCGGTGAATAAAGTTTTTGACGGCTGCGTTGAAACCGCACAGGCGGTTTTCAACGGCGGCATTCAGGTAATAGCGGAATCACGCACCTATAACCTGAAAAAGATTCGTCATATCGGCTGCACCACCTGCCTGCTGCGTAGCCCGTGCCTGAGCGAAATCGAAGACGTGGTTCGCTACGCGGATATCAGCCTGAACAGCGATGCTACCGTGCTGCGCGCCCTGTCACAGGAAGCGCAGAAACAGGGCAAAACGCATCAGGTCTTGCTGATGGTCGATATGGGCGATCTGCGCGAGGGTATCTGGTTTAGCGACTACGCGACTATTCTCGATACCATCAAGCTGATTGCATCGCTGCCCGGCCTCGATCTGTATGGTCTTGGCACCAACTTTAACTGCTACGGCACCGTGCTGCCGACGGTGAAAAACGGCGACGATTTCCTGGCGCTGGCCGCGCGGCTGGAGGCAGACAGCGGTATTGCGATACGTCGTCTCTCCGCCGGTAACTGCACCAGCTATCATCTGCTGGATAAGGGTATCTGGCCGCAGGGACTGAACCATCTGCGTATCGGCGGGCTGCACGAGTTCGGCATCGAGTACGTGGAGATGAAATATCTGGATGAGTTCCATCATTCACAGAAACCGGTCGATAAAGCCTGCTCCGATATGTACATCCTGGAAGCAGAAATTATCGAGCTGAACAGCAAACCAACGGTACCGGTCGGCGAACTGGGGGTGGATGCGTTCCTGCAAAGCAAAACCTTTGTTGATAACGGCGTACGCAAGCGTGCACTGCTGGCCTTCGGGCGTCAGGATGTGCCTTCCGATAACTGCGTCCCCTGCGATGACACCATCCAGATTCTGGGACAGACCAGCGATCACACGCTGGTCGATATCGAAGATTGTCAGCAGCCGCTGAAAGTAGGTGACAAGGTGCGTTTTGAGCTTGACTATACCGGCCTGCTGATGGCCTGTCAGACCAAAGGCATCGCGATGCGGTTTACACGTTAAGTCTATCGCCGCGAGGGGCCGCTTCGCGGCGATAATATTACCTGAAGGGACCTTCTTATGAGTACCCTACTGGCTCCGCCGGAGCAAACCGGCGGTCTGCAACGTAACCTGAAAAAACGCCATCTGCTGATGATGTCGCTGGGCGGGACTATCGGCACCGGTTTGTTTATCGGCATTGCCGAGCCGCTGTATCGCGTCGGCCCGGTCGGTACGCTCTTCGCCTACCTGTTCGCCGGATCTATTATGCTGGCAACCATGATGTGCCTGGGCGAACTCTCCTGTGCCTTCCCCCATTCGGGATCGTTTCAACACTATGCGCTGAAGCTACTGCCGCATCCGCTCTGGAGCTACACCATTGGCTGGCTTTACTGGCTGAGCTGGGTATTTTCGCTGGCGGCCGATCTGACCGCCGCCGGATTTATCGCCCATCAGGCTTTTCCCTTCCTTCCCGTTCATATTCTGTCGCTGATTGTTCTCGCCACGCTTACCCTGATTAATCTCACCTCGGCCAGAAGTTTTGGCGAATGCGAATACTGGCTGTCGGCGATTAAGGTGTTCGCCATCGTGCTGTTTATCGGCGCTGGCGGCATGATGATTTACTCACTGATGCAGCATACCGGCTGGCAGCCGACGCTAAGCGGCGATACCGCCTGGCTTCCGGCAGACCGCTGGCAAATCCTGATCTGCATGACGATTGTGATTTATTCTTTTCAGGGCGTAGAGCTGGTGGGAAACGCCGCAGGCGAGACCGCCTCGCCGCAAACGATTTTACCCAAGGTGATCCTGGGCATCGGCCTGCGGATTATTCTGTTCTATGGCCTGGCGATCGGCGTGCTGGCATTGGTTTACCCTTTACATCAGGCTCCCAATGGGGAAAGCCCTTTCGTCTGGGTCTTTTCCCACGTTGGCCTGCCGGGTGCCGACGTACTGATGACGCTGGTGATTTTCTCTGCCGCAGTTTCGGCGGCCAATTCTGCCATTTACGCCAGCTCGCGTCTGCTGTGGTCGATGGCGGGCGACCGCTTCGCCCCGGCGTCGTTTAATAAAGTCGGCAGAAATGGTGTTCCGGTACGTGCCATTTTGATAACGGCTGCGCTGGCGCTGGTTTCGATGCTCTCCCGCTATATTCCTGCACAGCGGTTTTATCTCTATTTAATCTCCAGTACCGGCCAGGTCGGTTGCCTGGCCTGGATTACCATCGGCTGGTGCCAGTATCGTTTTCGCCAGGCGGTTAATCGCGGCCAGTATCCACGCAGCCTGTTGCGCTACACATCACCGCTGTTTCCCTGGACGGCATGGCTGGTTATTATCGCCAATACCGCCATCGTTATCGGCACCTGGTTCAGCGAAAGCGGCGAGCTGATGCTGCTGATCGAAATTTCGCTGATGCTGTTAATTATTGCCTCATGGTTTGTCTTTCGTCCGGACCTGAAAAGCGAGGCATAACGCTATCCCAACTCCAGCCGCGCTTTTAGCTCACTGACCAGCGCGGCATCATCCAGTTCAGCGCTAATCTCATGACGAATGGCGTAGTTAAACGCCTCGTCATGTCGGCAGGCCCGGTTATAGCTATGCGATAGCCAGTTCCAGCTGCCAAGAACGAGGTAACGCCCATCGATCATTAACACTTTTTCATGGGTGCCCTCCGGCAGGCGGATAACGTTCTCTTTGCCCAGCTTTTCGCTATATTCCGCCACTAACGATTCGTCATTGTCTCCGGTGCGTTCGAAGCGTTGATGGTGATAGCCATAATAAACTTTCACCCTGACCCCGCGCTGCTGCGTTGCCACCAGCTGCGCCAGTTCAGGGCGCTGGTATTCATTGCCGCTACGCCTGATCCAGGGCGTAATAATAATCAGCTCTTTTTCACTTTGTGCCGCCAGCGCACTAAAGGCAGCGATATGCTCGCAGTCGCGATAATAGCGCTGTAAACGTGGCGTCTGGCTCAGGCTGGCAAACTGCGGATGCTGGCTGCCCTGCTCAAGGAAGAAATCAGCCGCCACGCTATCAGCAAGCGTTCGCAGAAATCCGCCTTCCTGCCGCAGTCGGTGGTAGTTACCCACCACGATAAACTGCTGTTTAGCACGTGAAACCACCACGTTGAGCATATTCGGCACCTCGTTTTGAAAGCTTGCGCTATCGCGAGGATGAAAAATAACCGGACTGTAAATGATGACCTCGAAGCCCACGCCCTGGAACTGATGTACGGTGCCGATACAGTTTTTCTGCTGATGATGCATCCGCTCGCCCAGCCGTTGAATCAACAGCGCTCTTTGATTAGCGTAAGGCGTAACGATGCCAATATCCGCGCTCAGGTTGTAACCCGCCGCTTCCAGCTTATTCAGCAGCTGTTCAATCGCCTCGATCTCATCAAGGTTAGTATTAACCACATCGCCTTTTCGCCCCTCCACGCTGTAGAACATCAGATGATGACCGCCCGATTTTTCAAAGGCGCGGGCAATACGCTCATCGGGTGCCGCCGTTTCTACCGTAACGCCGCGATAACCGGCCAGGCGGATAAACAGATCGGCAATCGGCTTCTGACAGCGCCGATGCTCATCCAGAATAATGCCGCTGCCGATCTCATCCGGCCTGCCCGTCAGCGTACCGGCAGCACGATGCCAGCCGGTAACGGTGGCAGGAGAAACACGCTCATACAGCGCGTTATCATCAGCAAAGTAACGTTCATGTAGCCTTGTCTGCATATTTTCTGAAAGGTTACGAATGGGTTCGATCTGTAAGGGATCGCCGACGATCATCGCTTTTTCACTGCGGCTTAACAGGGGGACCAGCGATTCAACCGAGATCATGCCCGCTTCATCACACAGCGCCAGATGCCAGGGCTTATGGCCCTTAAGCTCCTTCAGCTTACGGTAGCCCGCCATCTTCCATGCGGAAACCAGCGTCGTTGCCATTACCGGATAGACCAGAGACAGCGCACGGTAGAACTCATCCAGCTTCTCCAGCCAGGAATAGTAACCTGCACTGCGGCGCCCGCCCACCAGCGCCTGCCAGTGGGTGACGACCTCTTCCAGCTCGGTTTTCCGCTTCAGCTGTTCCTGCCACAGATAGCCGATGGCGGCCTCAAACATGTCACGATGCTGGCTAATAAAACGCTTGCGCAAGATGTCGCACCAGCTGCCCTCAGGATAACGCTGCTGATAGCTGGCTACCGTGCGTTGCGCATGGATAATTTTATGCGACAGCGCCTGTAGCGCTGTCGCATCCCTGACAAACTCCAGCAGATGCCCTTCTTCCTTCGGATCGGTTTCAGGCTGCATAAGTAACTTCAGCAGTTGAAGATTATCGGTCTGCCGGGAAAGCGCTTCCCCCGCATCCGCCAGCGCGGCAAGCTGAGCGTGGGTAAGCCGATCGAGATGGAAATAGTGGAAATCTTCCGGCACGGCGGCCTGCATCAGCTGTAAACGATCCCGGTATTTTTCTTCAAACATGCGCACCAGATAGCGCCTGATGCCGCTACGCGGATAATCACGGTAGTGTAGTTCAAGTGCCGGACGCAAAGAGGAGTCCAGCCAGCGAAAAATCTGCTCCAGATTATGCGGCTGCGGCCAGGTTGCCTGTAGTGTCTGGCAGATTTTTTCCGCCTCCTGACGCTGCGCTTTTTCCAGATGGATGGCCTGCAAACGTTTCTGTAGCTGGCTGGCAAGCGCATTAATATCACCCGCGCTGCCGGGGGAAATCGCAATATTCTGTCGCTGTACCGCCGAGGCTAACGCGGCAAGTTTATCGGCGAAACGGCGGGGAAGTTCTTCAACGCTGTCGGTATTCAGCTCACAATCAATAACGCTCTGTTGGGCCTCGGCCTTATTTTCCTTGTATGCCTGATAGCAGCTGTCCAGCGCATTACGATGCAGCTGTAACGCCGTCAGGTAGCGCTGCTGCGCCTCTTCATCATAAATTTCCTGCCGCCAGCGGCTGATAAGCCGTTCCAGCCGCCCGAATTCATTCTGCACCTGTTCCTTAGCGCCGCCCTGAAACCAGAGCCAGTCCAGATTTTGCGTAAGCGGATCGTTGCGCAGATCGTCAATAATGTTTTCAACCGCTTTTATCGCGGTGGAGGTCACCAGCATGCCGAGGTTTTCATCTTGCCCCGCGGCGATAGCGAGCGCACGTGCAACCAGCCGCTGAGCAATCAACGACTTGAACAGCGTGGTTTTGCCCGTGCCGGGCGCACCCTGTACCGCAATCAGACGCTCATCCTGATTAATTGCCTGGATTGCTGCCATCTGCCCATGCCCAAGCGGATAGTGCGTTTCAAACAGCCCAGCGGTAACGATTTCACCCTGTTCCGAAAGGGTATTTTCATCATGCACCTGGGTGAGGTATTGCTCCAGCAGAGGAAACTGCTCTTCGGCATGCTCGCATAGCCAGGCGTAATCTTCCTCATCACGCTTTAGCTGGTAATCTTCATTATGCAAAGGCGCAATCAGGGCATCAAAGGCGTTTTCCAGCCGTTGATATCTGCCGCCCGGCTGTTGGCGAATCCACGCCTGTAGCCCGGCAAACGCCTGTAAAAAGGTGTCATATTTTTGCCCCGTCAGCGCGCTAATGATACTCATCACATGGCGGTTTTCGCCCAGCTCGGCCAGCTGAATACCGAACATTTCACGAAATGCGTACGGCAGCGCACTAATCTGCTGACCATCTTTCACCGGCAACAGCAGAGATGGATTGTTCTGCATAAAGAACGATTTTGGCAGCGGAAAAGAGAACAGAGGCAGAAATTTCACATTATCTTTGCCACGCTCGTGTTCGACGCAACGCAGCAGTGGAAACAGCAGGTTAACCGGAGCTATCTGCGATATTTTTCCTTTATTGTCATATTTTACGAACTGTTTGCGCCAGTGTTGATAAACCTGCGGCGGAATGGTGAGCTGTACGCCGTTTGACGTCTCCTGACAGTTTCCCGCATTCAGTACCAGCTGATGATCTTCATGTATCTCGCTGGCTGATATTTTGCTTTTTTCTGCGCCGCTACATTTCAGATAATCTTGCCATGCCGTAAGGATCTTCTTCGAAGCGTTTTTCATTATTCAGGGTATACCTTATCAGTCCAGAGGATGGCGAAACCGTTGCAAAAACAATAATGACGTATACATTCATTAACTTTCTGTACCGTATTGATGCTCATCCTTTTAATTTATCTTCTATGGAGCAATCCTTTAAAAATAAGGTAATAGTCGTGCTCTTTTCCACTTTTCTTTATTAAAGTTAATTCAAGTAGAAATTAAATATTCATCACAACGACAGCTATTGATAAATTTTTCAGTCCATGAGGAATTCAAAGAAAATGGAAAAGAGGTGAGAGATGTTACTGATTAAAGAAAGTAAAAAAGGGCTAAATAGCCCTTTCTCTTTTACAGTTTTTACAGACTGGCGGATATATCGTTAAGCGTGGTTACATGCCTGTAGCGGGCGGGGTTGGCATGTTCAGCTGCTAATGACGCAAAATGCGCGCTGCCGCAGCTGATTTTGGCGGCTTCTTCCGCTCTTAACCCAAAGTGCGTGCTCTTGGTTTCCGCGACGAAATAAAGCTGCTCTTCATTACCCTTCTCGATAACCAGCGCCCAGTCAGGATTATAGCTGCCGAGAGGCGTAGGGATTTTAAACCAGCCGGGGAGTTTAACATAGACTTTAACCTCCTCCTGCCGATCCAGCGCTTTTGCAAACTGCTCTTCTACCTCTGAATCCTTCGGCACATACTCATAAAGCGATTTTGCCGACGTTTCAATAATATTACGCGCGTAGCCGGTAAGCTCCTTGTCGGTAAATAAACTGCACGCCCAGGCTTCCCCTTGCAGCGGGTAATAGCGAATGCCCTCCACGATAGCCAGCCGCTTACAGTAATTAATTCGTCCTATCGTTTCGCTGATAAACTGCTGTGGATTTTTCACAAAATCAGCCAGGCGACCGCTATTTTTCAGGATAATGCTCAGGCTACGCCGCGTTAATCCGGTCTTCTCCTGCAACACGCCCAGAATATCGGGCAGCGGCTGCGCGGTGACCTCAATGACCGCATTGCTGGTGCCGTTAGCCTGGGCAACCACATCCAGTCCCGCCTGGTTTTGTGTCAGGTGCGCTTTGCTGAAGCCGATCATCGCTTTGGCCATCGGTGGCATATCCGCCAGTGATGACGTACAGGCCGCAATCAGCTTATTTTCATCAAACGCCAGGCGGTAGCGCGTTTTCTGGCAAATACGCTGCCACAGCGCCGCAAATTCCGGGCTGTCGATCACCGCTTTACGGTATTTGATCGAAACGCGCTCGTCGGCGTTATGGATAGTTAAGCGGCCCGCCAGTTTATGCAGTATGCCTTCAACCTGAGCCTGTAGATGTGCGTACCGTTCGGTTAATCGCAACGTTCCTTCACGCAGCGCGTTCTTTAAGGAGGCGGTAATATGGCCCGATTTATCCAGATAGCCCTGCGCCAGCAGGTCATGCCATATTTCCTGCGAAGCGGTAATGCCGGCGGCCCCGAATGAAACCTCGTCAGCGATCAACAGATGGGCAAACGTCTCTTTTTCAACCACGCCAAAACGAATGCCCGTTTCGTCCTCGATCTCAGTCTGTAAGCGTTCGGCGTAGGCCTGGTAACTCTCACCGGCAATCACCGTCAGAACGTTAATATTGTCATCGCGGACGCGCTCGCCCTGCTGGTTAACGCATAAACGCAGGCCGCGCCCTAATGTCTGACGACGCTCCCGCTCGCTGCCCATTTCACGCAGGCTACAAATCTGGAATACGTTGGGATTATCCCACCCCTCTTTTAACGCGGAATGGGAAAAAATAAACCTTACCGGACTGGAGAAGCTCAACAGCTTTTCCTTGTTCTTCATGATGAGGTTATAACCGCGCTCGGCGTTTTCACGCCCGGCATTATTGTTTTCGCTGGTTTCCGCCCACACGCCCTTTTTATCGACGGAGAAGTAGCCGTCGTGAACATCCTGAACCTGCTGTGGATGAGAAGAAACCAGCGCCTGGTAAGCCGGGCTTTTTATCGCCTTCAGATATTCCTCTTCGAAAATACGCGCATACTCGCCCGGCACGCGCGTACCACTCTCGCCCGGCTGACGATAGAGATCGACTTTATCAATAAAGAACAGCGTCAGAACCTTAATTTGCTGACCGCTAAGGCGCAGCTCTTTATCCAGGTGCTCACGGATGGTCCGGCGAATCATATGGCGTTGGATCACCAGCGGATTAATATCGCCAACCACATCGCCGGTTTTCAGATAATGTATCTCAGTGGGCGTTTCAAGCGTCACAAAACCCGCTTTACCGGTACGAATCTCGCCAATGCGAAAGCCCTGGTAGATATCTCGCCCGGTTTCGCTGGCAAGCGTGGTGCCGTCATAAACGGTAATTTCAGCGCGCTTAACCGCCCCTTGTTGATCGGCAAGATCAACCAGCACGGTTGCGCTGATCTGATTCTTTTTGCTGTTAATGCTGACCAGTTTTACGTAAGGGCTATTGCTGGCGTTTTGCACCTCAAGCCCGGCAATTTCTATCTGTTTTACCAGCTTCTGGTTATAGGCATCGATCGCGTCCAGACGATAGACCATATGATGCTTATGGATGTGAGTCGCGGAATAACGCAGGGTGAACAGAGGATACATCGCATCCAGCGCGGTTTTTCCCGCACCGTTCAGCCCACCGTCCACGCTTTGTGGTTCATCAACGATAACGATCGGGCGCGTCGCTCTGATAAGATCGATCGGCTTATCCAGCTCATCAACGGTAGTCTTTTCGCTGGACTGATATAGCTTATTCACATCCTTTTTATTTATCGCGCCAACGGTCATCACCATAATCTGCATAACAGAGCTGGTAGCGAAATTACGCACGTCAGCCGGTTTTGCCGAGTCATACAGATAGTATTCATAGGGAACGCCCGCATACAGACTTTTAAAATGCTCCCTGGTAATCTGTAGCGTTTTATACACCCCTTCCTTAATGGCAACGGATGGCACCACGATAATAAACTTGCTCATGCCGAAGCGTTTATTCAGCTCCAGGATGGTGCGCAGGTAAACGTAGGTTTTACCCGTACCGGTTTCCATCTCAACGGTAAAATCATGGCTGTCCAGCGAAGATGACGGAGGAAGCTGGTTACGCAGCTGCACCTTGTTAAGGTTTTTCAGCAGGATCTCATCGGGCGGAACAGGCGGATTAACCGGCATCGAGCCGGTGGCACCTTCAAATGACAGCGCGCCCTGTACGGGTGCCAGCACGGTCGTTTCGCTTTCCCATTTTTCCAGACCGGTAAACAAATCGCAGACGGACGATATCGCATCCTGCTGATAAGCGAGGTCAGATTCAAAATGTAATTTCATAGTAACCTCTTACAGACTATGCAGGTTGGTCAGCCCCTGCTGTTCCAGGATGGCGCACAGATTGATTTTGGCGGCATTATTTTCAAATGCGTCATCAAGGAAATAACAGACCGTCTCTTTTGTCGCGTTAAGCTCGCGGTGCCAGCCAAGAATCCCCTGAGCCAGTTCCTCAACCAACGAGGCCGGAATGGTTTTGGCAAAACAGGTAAAGAGTTTACCGTTATCGGCGCAGGAAACCGTTAGTCCTGCAAACTGACGCTGTGCAATATTGACGCTAAGATCGATACCGCGCTTAAGCAGCAGCTCAGTCAGCAGATCGTCTTCATTACGATCGTTAAGGATCGGGCTGATATGCGTTTCCAGCTCCTGTAGCAATGAATCCGCCGTGGCTTCCCAGGGACGAATATTAGAGGTATCCAGCCTGAACACGCGGAATCCGCTATCGCCCTGCCATTCAGGATTTTCCTGACGGATTTTTGTACCTGCCCGGCGCAGGCGCTCTTTGGTTAGCTCAGAAATTTTTGCCGGAACGCCCAGCGTTTTACAGTAGTCAAACGCGGTTTTTTGTTCTTTGTTACTTTCGAGTAAAGGCTCCGGTAGCTGAACCAGTATAAAGCGACGCGATTTATGCTCTTCGGCACAGGCTTTCATGACGGCATGTCCCGTGGTGCCTGAACCGGCAAAGAAATCCACTATCAGATCGCCCTCATTGGTCATATTTTTAATAAAGAATTCAATCAGAGAGACCGGCTTGGGATAGGGAAATATCTGTGATTCAAAAAGCGCCCTGATATCCTTCGAACCATGTTCCGTTCTTCCTACCTCTTTTTCCGGCAGATAAGTAGAAACCGACATTTTCAGGCTATCAATGCCATATTTTCTCATGGCTTTTTCCCTGTCTTCACGTTCAAAGACACGGAATGCAGGCTTGGATAGTTTCAGAAAATCGTAATCGCCAGGAAAAACGATTTTCCCCTGCGCTAAATATTCAGGAATAGTATCTGGCGTTACTGACCAGGTGCGGGTAGCGCTGGCAGGATACTTATCGCCATTTTTCGGGTTGACGATGGTGAAGTAAGAGTTAGGACGCTGCTCTCTGGTGGTATTTTTTGTCAGATCCTGCAAACGCCATCTGTCTGCATAATCCGCTGACTGATAATATTTTCGTTCACCTTCCCTGCCTGCGATAAACCCTTTATTGGCAAAGGCGATGATCCATTCCACATCGTTAGAGACGCCATAAGGCACGTCGGCCTTTGCCGTTCTCGATCGCCACGGGAAAATGCCAACAAAACACTCTTCACCGAAGATTTCATTTAGCAGCAGCCTGAGGTTCGAGGCTTCCACATCATCAAGGCTAACTAAAATAACGCCGTCGTCGCTTAAAAGGTTTTTAGCCAGTTTTAAACGCGGATAAATCATATTTAACCAGTCGGTATGGTAACGCCCGCTGGTTTCGGCATTGGTACTCAGGCGTACACCGCCTTCTGATTGTCCGGTTAATTCAAGGTAATTTTTTATATTATCCTGAAAATCATCGGGATAGACGAAATCCTTACCGGTATTATAGGGCGGATCGATGAAGATCAGTTTTACCTCTCCCGCATAGCTTTTTTGCAGAAGCTTTAACACCTCAAGATTGTCGCCTTCAATCATGATATTTTTTGTGGTGTCCCAGTCGACGCTGTCAGCCTTGCTGGGGCGTAAAGTACCACGTGAAGGCGTCAGGGCAAGCTGCCGTGCACGACGCTTACCGTGCCAGTTCAGGCCATAGCGTTCTTCTTTATCGCTGACGTTATTGCCTAAGAGCTGTTTTAAAACATCAAAGTCAATTTTATTATCGGTAAAAGCTTCAGGAATTATATTTCTTATTTTTTCTACCGTTTCATCGATTAAATTCATTGACTGTAGCTCAGGCATGTCAGGTGATATTTTTTTCATAAGACTATTCCGCTATTAACCGCTAACTGTGAACACCAGATTCACGACCCTCCCTTTTACCATGAGAAAGGTATTTTTTCAATGGTTATTATTTTTAAGCGATAAATTATTACGCCAGCGGAGTAAAATTGATGAGTGCTGCAAGGAATAAAAATCGATTCCATTTATGAAACCTGGCTGAGCGTCACGATAACTGAAGAAAGACGCTGTTGTTTTTATAAACTGAACCGATTTTATCAGCCAATATAAGCGACAACCGTTAGCAGTAAATCTTCTTACGTTAAATGCACCAAAAGATTGTCCATCGGCCTTGCCTTACTCAACGGGATAGCGGGAACCTCTCTTTGCTCATGATTATACCTGGTGAATTCAGTAATATCTTTTCTACCAAACCAGCCGATAATGGCTGCCTGCTTCAGGCTGGGAACCGTTATCCGGTTTTGGTTATTTTCTTTAGGATCAATGGTTAACCAAAAGTAGACCTGGATATTGACTGCGGTAAGCTCACTTTTCTTTGTCGCCAGTTTGAATTTATTAATAATTTGCACTAAATCAAACTTTGCAGAAAGCGATGACTTAACCGAGCAATATATATCCTCTCCTTTTTTATTTTTAACTAAGATATCGTGACCGCGATCCGGCCCCTGAGAGCCTTTATCAACGGTTGATACGGCAAATTTTTGATGAGTATGTAGCCATTTTATTACCATCCTTTCGGCGACTTCTCCCATCAGGATATTATTAAATCGCTCAAGGATATCACGCTTATGTAAATCTACCCTGTCACGGATATGAAAACAGATATCTTTAGCGTTATTGACGCACACTTCAAATTCGTCCGTGTTCAAATCAACAAAAACAACGTCATGTTCAGTAATCATCATAAATTAAGCTCGTTAAAAATGATTAAGGTAATGTTTAAGACAGTTATTTAACCGGTGCCTGTTCACTTTTTATACTGAAAAATTTTTGTTATTTATAGCATGATAGTAACAGCCAGCTAATGCCGCTGAAACAGCAGAAACTACAGCAGGCCTTCCCGCCTTTTTCCCGCTTAGCCATGGCTACCGCACCAACCATGTTTAACGCCGGTTTGTTAAGTTCTGCGTTATGCAGCAAAGCACATGATAACAGCAACATGCAACCCATGAAATGGGCTGTACAGGAGTGAATATCAGCAAATACGTCATATCATGGCCATCGTCTATCGCTTCATCCGCATGAACGAAAAAAATATTTTACTCGCCCAGCCCGGTACTGTTAATCAACGTCATCGTAGGTAGAAATTTCCTATCTATTTTCGCGATCTACTTAGTAACGTCATCATACAAAACAAACAGTACCTTATACTTAATTAAATAAATAGTCTCACCTTTCAAATCACTTTCCATTTTTACTGCCCTTATTTTTATTAATCCTTTTAAAAAGGTATTATTACAGATAACTGAGAGTCAATCTGAACAAACCATTAATTAAAACCTTCCCGCTTCCAGTCTGAGGATATATTAGCAACGGTAGCGAATAAAAAGCCGTTAAATCAGGAAAAAACAACTTAGTTAGCTAAAAATTCAAATCATTTATTTTGTAGACTGACGCTCGTTTTGGTATAAACTTTGCACTTTATCGGGACGGCGGCATAATTGACAAAAATTGCTCATGAAATCACTGCTACGGATGATACTGAAAGCTCTGTTATTTTTCGCCATCTTCATGGTATGTGCGTTTCTCATTCCCTATGGCTGGGCTGTTGATCGGCTTACCGGTGAAATGAGCCTTGATACGGCAATAAATCTTTCTCGAATATTATTAGGAGAGGATTACCCTGAACCTTATGATTTTATTGATAGCCTGTTGAAAATGGGTCTTAACATTCTGGTCACTATTGTTGTCTATTCGATTATTATGAAAGGAATTAAATGCAGAAAATCATAATTAACACTCGTTTACAGATAACGCAATAAACTCAGAATAATTAAACCGGGCAGCTCCGGCTATTCTGTCGTACTGTATTGCGGGTTTTGCCTTTCTCCCGGAAACAGAAGTGCACTAACTATTTAGTGCCGTTTACCGCATCGGCAGCCAGTTACCTTTAAGCTGCCGGACAGGTTTCTTCGGTAATCGCTATTTCTTCAGCGCATTCAGCTCATCGTTATAGCTTTCTCGGGTCATACAGACGCACAGGATGGTGACCAACGCCATGCAGGCAAGAAACAGCGAAATCGGCCAGGAGGCACCGCCTGACCAGGCAATCAGCAGCGTGCCGATCATTGGCGTCAGCCCGCCGACGATATTCGCCAACTGAAAGCCCAGCGACACGCCGGTGTAGCGCACGCTGGTATCAAACAGCTCTGAGAAAAAGGCGGGCTGGACGCTAAACATCATGCCAAGGCCGACGGAATAACAGAAGGTGGTGGCAAACATAAACATCTTCACCGAGCCGGAATCGATCATCCAGAACAGCGGAAAAGCAAAAATTAGGGTAATGGCGGCACCGGCAAGATAGACCGGACGGCGGCCAATTTTATCCGACAGCCAGCCAAAGAATGGGAAAGTAAAGATGCCGACGAAGCTTGCCAGCAGCAATCCGTTCAACGCCGTTTCACGGGTAAAATTCAGCTCTCGCGTCACGTAGGACATAAAAAAGGCCACCGTTAACCAACCCAGCACAATCTCCCCCATGCGCATGCCCATCGCCAGGAAAACCGCTTTACGATGATGTTTCAGCACCGTCAGCACCGGAAATTTCTGCCCGGCGCTTTGTGATGTCTGCTGCTTCTGGTTTTCTTTAAATACCGGCGTCTCTTCAATGCGCGAACGAATAAACATGCCGACAAACAGCAGCGCAATACTCAGCAGGAACGGCACCCGCCAGCCCCACGACATCAAATCCTCCTCCGGCAGCATCACCACCAGCGCAAACACAGCGGTGGCGATAAACAGCCCCAGCACGTTGCCTAACTGTACGAATGTGCCAAAGAAACCACGGCGGTTGCGTGGCGCATATTCAGTGATCAGCGTGGTTGCGCCGCCCCACTCGCCGCCTATCGCAAACCCCTGGCAGAGGCGCAGGAAAATCAGGATCAACGGCGCAGCGTTACCGATGCTGTTATAGCTGGGTATCAGGCCAATCAGAAAAGTGGAGATCCCCATGATCATTAACGACAGCACCAGCGATTTTTTACGCCCGATCTTATCGCCATAGTGACCAAAAACGATGGCACCAATCGGACGACTAACAAAGGTAATCGACAGCGTCAGAAACGAAACCAGCAGTGCCATCAGCGGCGAAAGATTGGGGAAGAACAGCGACGGGAAAACCAACGCGGCAGCCGTTCCGTAGATAAAAAAATCATAAAATTCAATGGTGGTGCCGGAAAGCCCGGAACCCAGCACGGTTAACAGCTTTCTGCGTTCCTGTTTATGCAGTGATACTTGTTCGTTTTTCGCAGGGGTAATGGCTGGCGAGGTAATCATGGTCATCATTCAATCCTCAGTCCTGAATAGTTATTGTCAAATCGATCTGCGTCTGACTAACCACATTGATGGGAGTAATAACACTGATAGCTAACTCGAATTAGCTAATTATACCAACGCACAAATATTCACAACGTAAATAATACTAGAATGTGAACAAGATCGGCTAAAATTTGTCTGCCCTCTTGCGTTGTCGGTTAAAACCCTCCCGGTGAAATATCAATATAATCACTTTTATTTCAGCAACTTAAATAAATTACCGAATAGCTTTCAGATATCAGAAGCGATTCTCCCAGCCTCTTTATCTGTCGCTACCCGTTCCTTTGTGGAAGCAAAAAGCCATCGTCAACTGGAAAAGAGTCAATAGAATAAATATTAAAAATCAATCAATTAAAAAAAGCATCTTGATAGCCATCACAAATTCCCGGTAAAGCAATTGTTCCTGCTTTTCTTTTGACCTAATTTGCTAATTCGAGTTAGCAAAGAGGGAAAACCATGAGCGGACATGCATATATCGGCATTGACGTTGGCTCAGGCAGCGTCAGGGCAGGAATTTTCGCCAGCACCGGGGAAAGGCTGGCTTTTATCGTCAAACCTGTCAGTCAGTTTCATGGCGCTGACGATCGCGTTGAGCAATCTTCCGGTGAGATCTGGCAGGCTGTCTGCGACGCCGTCAACGAATGCGTTAAGGCTTCAGCTATCGATCCGGCATTGATCCGTGCCGTGGGCTTCGATGCCACCTGCTCGCTGGTAGCCGTCGCCCATGACGGCAGCGGTATCTCCGTTTCCCCGGAGGGAGAGGCCGAGCGCGATATCATTATGTGGATGGATCACCGGGCGCAGCAGGAAGCCCGGACGATCAACCAGACGCATGATGACGCGCTACGCTACGTTGGCGGTGAAGTCAGCGTCGAGATGGAGCTGCCAAAGATCCTCTGGCTGAAGCGCCATTTTCCCGATCGTTATCGGCGGATCTGGCGGCTGTTCGATCTGGCGGATTACCTCGTCTGGCGCGCCTGCGGCAGCGACGTCGCCAGCGTTTGTACCCTAACCTGCAAGTGGAACTATCTGGCGCACGAGCAGCGTTTCAGCGCCACGCTGCTGCGTGCCGTTGGCCTGGAAGACGCGATCGATAAGATCCCACCTGTAGTGCTTAACCTCGGCGAGAAAGCGGGCCAGCTGAAGCCCACCATCGCTTCACAGTGGGGGCTTAGCGACGATGTAGCCGTGGCAAGCGGGATCATTGACGCGCACGCCGGTGGCCTGGCGCTCAGCGGTGGTCAGCCGGCGGGTAGCCTGGCGATCATTAGCGGCACCTCTAACTGCCATATGATCGTCAGCCAGCAGCCGATCGAGATACCCGGCATCTGGGGGCCTTACTGGGGAGCGATGCTGCCGGACTGGTGGCTGAACGAAGGGGGACAAAGCGCCGCTGGCGCGCTGGTTGAATGGACGCTGCAACAGCATGCTTACTGGCCTGCTCTGCAACAGGAAGCCAGCGCTCAGGGCGTCTCAGTTTTCCAGCTGCTTAACCAGTGGGTAGATACCCTGGAAGCGCAGGAACGCTGGCCTACCCGCCTACTGCATGTGCTGGGCGATCATCACGGCAACCGCTCTCCACGAGCAAATCCCCAGGCGCGCGGTGCGATATATGGCCTGACGCTGGAAAGCGGCCCGCTGGGGCTGGCGCGTTTATATCTCGCCACGCTCCAGGCGATAGCCTACGGCACCCGTCATATCATCGAGGCGATGCGCGCCGCAGGCCATCAGGTTTCACGCATTATGATGTGCGGCGGCGCAACGAAAAACCCGCTGTGGCTGCGTGAATACGCCAACGCCACCGGCTGCGATATTCATCTTGCGCGTGAAGATGACGCCGTTACCCTCGGTGCCGCCCTGCTCGGCAGCGTAGCCTGCGGCGATTTCGCCACCCTTCCAGAAGCCGTAGCCGCAATGAGCCATCGTGGGCGTACCGTTCAGGCCAACCGCGATCCTGACGTGCAGGCCTTCCACCAGGCGAAATATCAGGTCTGCCTGATGATGTATGACCAGCAGCAGGCTCAACAACGCTTTACTGACCTCATGACCCCTACGCGACAAGACCCGCCCCTACAGGAGAACGTCTTATGCTGAATCTCACCCTGGCCGAAGAAGCCGAAACCATCACGGCGCAGCCCGGCGAAGTATTAATGGTGACCAATGCCGATTTACGTGAACCGGCCAACGTCACCTGTTGGCCAACACAACAACTGTTCGAGCAGCGCCTTGCCAGCGCGCTGGAAAAACTGGGATATCGCCTGCGTCGTGCGCATCCGGTAAACGAAAGCCGCGGTCACGGGTTTATCAGCAGCCAGCAGGAGGGCAGCGCGCTGTTCGCCAGAATCGATCCCGATGCGCCGGTTATCGTACTGCTCACCGCCTGGCAATATTCACACCATATCGCCCCGTCGCTGGTTCACCACCGTGGCCCGGTTTTGCTGCTGGCAAACTTCGACGGCACCTGGCCTGGCCTGGTGGGCATGCTCTGCATGGCGGGATGCCTGACCAGCCTTGAGCGCCCTTACTCACGTTTGTGGTCAGAAACCTTTAGCGATGAAGCCTTTATGCGCGGGCTGGAAACCTGGCTGCGCGATGGGCATCTCAGCCACAAACTCGGCTATCTGCATCCCGTTGCCGCCAGCGCGCCGCTGCTGGCAAGCGAAGCGGGACAGATTGGCGTTAAAGTTGGCCAGGCGATCCTCAGGCATAAAGCGATCATCGGCCTGTTTGATACTTTCTGTATGGGGATGATCAACGGCGTTTTCCCGCAAAAGGCGATGATCGATATCGGCATGCCGGTGGAGTCACTCTCCCAGTCGGCGCTGCTGGTTGAGATGAGTAAAGTGCCCCAGGAACTACGCGAAGCCTGCCTGGAATGGTATGAGCAGCGCGGTATGCAGTTTACCTTCGGTCAGGATAGCGCAAAGGAGCTGACCCGTGAGCAGGTGTTGGAGCAGTGCGCGATGATGATCGCTATGGCACGTTTTGTACGTCGCTTCGGGCTGTCGGCGGTAGGCGTGCAGTATCAGCAGGGTCTGAAGGATAGCTGCGCCGCCTCAGACTTTGCCGAAGGCGCTATCGGCAACGCCGAACGCTTTCCGATTCCCGATGAGCAGGGCGAGATTATCTGCCCGGACGCGCCCATTACCTGCGTAAACGAAGTCGATATGGGCAGCGCTATCCCACAGGTGATGCTGGCAAAACTGCTTGGCGCGCTGGGGATGGCGAGCGAAACCACCCTGCACGATATCCGCTGGGGCAGCGACTATAACGGCATCTTTTACTGGGATCTGGAGATTTCCGGCGCGGTTCCCTTCGCCCATCTGAAAGGTGGTATTGCTGGCGCGACCGGCTATCGTCAACCGGCGATGTTTTTCCCCTATGGCGGTTCCACTATCGCCGGCCAGGGCAAAGCCGGACGCTTTATCTGGGCGCGAGCCCACTATGAAGGTTCACAGGTGATTATGCATATCGGCACCGGCACCGCGGTCGAACTGCCGCAGGCAGAATTTGAGCGTCGCCGTAAAGCCACCAACTATGAGTGGCCGCTGCTTAATGCGGTACTTGATGGCGTCTCCCGCGATGATTTAATGGCGGGACACCAGAGCAATCATCTTAGTCTGGCTTACGTAGAGGAGAATGTATTATCCGAAGTGCTGAATGCATTTATTGCTCAGGCGCTGACGCAAAATATAAAAGTGTTTATCGCAGGCGATGCGCATTTATTAATGAAATAAGATCCGATTCGCTTATGTAATTTTTACGTTGTTAGCGATCCTGGCAAACATCCGGTTAATCCGCCTTTTTAATAATAAACAGGCGCGGATCAACACATATCTGTTCTGGCGTCTGCGGGGTTATTCCCCGCCGTCAGAATAAGAGAGGATTATATGTACCAGCAGCAACATATCGAATTTATTATTCAGAAAGCAAAAAAAAGACTCGACCTCCAGGAAGCGCCCGGCTGCACTAAAGCAGGCTGGCTGATGATCACCGCGTTATTAATTGAGTCGTGGGATATTTATTCCATGGCCTTTATTTTATTCGCGCTAAAAGATATTTATGAACCCAGTAGCTGGCTATTAGGTTTTACCGCTGCGGGCACCCAGCTTGGTGCGGTGATTGGCGCGCTGCTCGGCGGCTGGCTCACCGATAAGCTGGGGCGGCGTAAAATCTTCCTCTGGTCGATGATCCTGTTCGCTGTTTTTGCCGTGCTACAGGGGCTGGCACCGAATATGTACTGGCTGGCGATTATTCGCTGCCTTGCCGGTATTCCGGTAGGTGCCGACGTCGCTAACGGTTTCACCTACATAATGGAAGTGATGCCGAAAGGCAAGCGCGAAGTGATGGCTAACCGCTGGCAGTTTATGTTCGCGCTCGGCATTATCGCCGCCATTCTGCTGGTAACAACGCTGGTAATGCTTGAGGTTCATCCTGACTATATCTGGCGCATCGTGCTGGCGGTTCCGGCGATTCCCGCCTGCCTGCTGCTTTTTATGCGGCGCGAGCTGCCGGAAACGCCCGCCTGGTTTGTGGAACGTGGACGCTTTATCGAGGCGAAACAGGCCTCACGTGAATATTATGGCGAGCAGGACGGACGCTTACTGGACGATATTCTGCCGGATGAAAACGTTGTCATCGCCGATCCCACGCTAAAAGAGACGCTGCACGATCTGTTCCGCCGTCCCTTTACCCGCCGTACCACGCTGTTCGGCTGGTTCTCCTGCGCCGTGCAGTCGTTTGAAAACTACGCCTTCTCTTTCTTTCTGCCGCTGATCCTCGTCACCATCGGTATTTCCGGGCAGGTGCAGAACAACCTCGCGCTGCTGGCAGTGAACTGTATCGCCGCGCTCTCGGCGTTCGTCGGCCCGCTACTGCTGCCGAAGCTGGGCCATAAGGGGCTGAGCAAGTATGGCTTCCTGCTGGTCACCATCGGCATTTCGGTTTCGGCGTGGGGCGTCTACAGCAGCAGCTTCGCTTTTATCATCTTCGGTGCGGCGCTGATGCTGTGGGGCCACTACTGGGATTCCGAAAGCGGAATGACGGTGATCTCTCTGGTGGCAAAACCGCGCTACCGCGGCGTGGCGTCCGGTATCGGCTATACCATTGTGAAAGTAACCGCCTTCGTCACCACGCTGGTGTTCCCGGCCCTGTTTGACGCGGTCGGCGTGCCGCTGGCCTCGATGATTATCGCTATCGCACCGTTCTGCGCCTTCCTCGCCTCTATTTTCCTGCTGCCGGAAGTCTTCGGGCATGCGGTGGGCGATGAACAGGATCGGGATCCGGTGGAAAGCGCGCCGCCTGGGTTACAGCCTCATCAATCTACGGTTTCTACCTCCAAACATTAATCTCTGACTCCCGGCGGTGCGTCACAGGGGCGACCGCCGTCAAGAAAAAGGAAGCATTCACGATGAACAGTACCAAAATGCCCGTTATTGAAAATATTGAACTGATGACCGCCCGCGTTCCGCTGCCGGAAGGGCCCTGGGGCGATCAGATCCATCACGTTACCGATATCGAAGTGGCGATTGTTGATGTGTACGGCTCAAACGGCCATGTCGGCACCGGCTTTAGTCACACCTCCGGCTGGTGCGGTAAAACTATCTCTGCGTTAATTGCTGAAATTATTCCCGATGTGATCGGTCAGCCGCTCTCACCGCGTGGATTGTGGCATCGTTCTTATAAATATATTCACGATGTCGGCGGTGCCGGGGTCACCACGCACGCGCTGGCGGCGCTGGATATCGCCTACTGGGATCTGTTGGGTAAAACATTGAACGCTCCGCTGGTCGATCTGCTTGGACGTGTGCGCGACCGCGTACCGCTGTACGGCAGCGGCATTAACCTGCATCTCTCCATTGAAGAAGTGATTGAGCAGGTTAAACGCTGGCAACGTACCGGCTACCAGGCGGCGAAGGTTAAAGTCGGCAAGCCGACGCTGGAAGAGGATGTGGAACGGCTGCGTAAAATTCAGGAGGCCGTACCGGGATTCCCGCTGGCGGTCGATGCCAACCAGGGCTGGAATTTCCCGCAGGCGCTGCGCGCGTTCAAGCTGTTTGAGCCGCTTAATTTACTGTGGATCGAAGAGCCGCTGCCCTCCGACGATATTACCGGTCACCTCCGGCTACGCGAACGCAGCACCACGCCTGTCGCGCTGGGAGAAAACGTCTATAACTTAAATCAGTTCACCCAGTATATCGAAAGCGGCTGCGCCGATTATATCCAGGCGGATCTGGGACGCGTCGGCGGTATTACCGGCTATCTGGATATCGCCGCCGTCGCCCGCGCGCACAACCTGCCGATGACGCCGCACTTCGTGATGGAGCTGAGCGCCAGCCTGCTGGCGGCGGTGCCAAACATCTCCTACGCCGAAATGACCGACGGCGGACGCTGGAAGGATCTGCGCATTATCGCCGAAGCGGGCGAAGAGGTGGATGGCTACTACGTGCCGAGCGAACGTCCGGGCCACGGCATTATTCTCGATCGTGATTACCTCGCAACACATAAAATCTAACCAGCCGGTGATGGGGGAAAAGCAATGGAAGAGACGTTATTCTCGGTTAAAGACAAGATCATCATCGTAACCGGCGGCCTCGGCCAGCTGGGTGCGCAGTATGTGAAAACCCTGCATGAGCGCGGTGCAAAGGTAGCAGCGCTGGCTACCCATCTGGATGCGGTGCGTATTGACCGTGTATTCGGCGGGATAAAAGATTCCCCCCGCCTGTTCTGCGCGGAAATCAACATTACCGATAAAGCCAGCATCAATCGGGTGCTGGACGCTATCGAGGAAAAATGGGGCGTGCCGGATGGCCTGGTCAATAACGCGGGCGTTGATACCCAGCCCAGCGCGCCGCCGGAGGTCTCCGGCCCGTTTGAAGATTTCCCGGAAGCGGTGTTCCGCGATGTGGTTGAGGTAAACCTGGTCGGCACCTTCCTGATGACGCAGCAGGTGGGCAAAAGGATGCGGCAGGCGGGTAAAGGCGGTTCGATCATCAACGTGGGCTCTATCTATGGCGTGGTGTCACCGGTGCAAGATATCTACAGCTATAAAAAAGAGGATACCGGTATTCCATTCGTAAAGCCTGTGGCTTACTCCGCCGCCAAATCCGGGTTATATAACTTTACCCGTTATTGCGCTACCTACTGGGGGCGCGACGGTATTCGCGTCAATACCCTGACGCTATCCGGCGTTGAGCGTAGCGATCAGGACCCGCGCTTCCAGAAAAACTACACCAACCGTATTCCGATTGGACGCATGGCAAAGCCGCATGAATATAACGGCGCGGTGGTGTTTCTGCTGTCGGATGCCTCGGTCTATATGACCGGCTCCAACCTGGTGGTCGATGGAGGCTGGACGGCATGGTAAGCGATCGATGGCAGGCTTTTCGCGGCATTATCTCCGCGATCATTACGCCCATGCAGGCGGATGAATCCGTTAATTACACGGCGCTGGAAACCCTGGCTCACGCTCAGCTGGCGCGTGGCGTAGAGGGCTTTTACTGCTGTGGCTCCTCCGGGGAGGGGCCGTTATTACGCTTTGATGAGCGCCGCCAGGTGCTCGCCACGCTGGTTAACGCTGTCGCAGGCAAGGTGCCGGTGATTTCACATGTCGGCACGCCGCGCACGCTGGACGCCGTGGCGCTGGCAAAAAGCGCCGAGCAGGACGGAGCCAGCGCGGTTTCGCTGGTGCCGCCCTATTACTACAAATACAGCCGCGAAGAGATCATCGCTTAC
This sequence comes from Mixta intestinalis, assembly GCF_009914055.1. Taxonomy (NCBI): domain Bacteria; kingdom Pseudomonadati; phylum Pseudomonadota; class Gammaproteobacteria; order Enterobacterales; family Erwiniaceae; genus Mixta; species Mixta intestinalis. The sequence continues at coordinate 4,478,936 of NZ_CP028271.1, read as the reverse complement.
TATCGCCGCGTGCTGGATGCCATTTCGATTCCGGTGATTTTATATAACATTCCGCAGTTTACCGGTGTCGAACTCGATAGCCTGAGCGCAGAAGCGCTGCTCGGCGATGAGCAGGTGCTTGGCGTGAAACACACCTCGCATAACCTTTACTCGCTGGAGCGCATGATCGCCCGCTACCCGGATAAAGTGTTCTTTAACGGGTTTGATGAGATCTTTCTCTCCAGCCTGGCGGCGGGTGCGACCGCTACCGTTGGCACCACGGTCAACCTGCAACCGGAACTGTTTCTCGCCCTGCGCAGCGCCTTTCAACAGGGCGATATCTCGCGGGCGCAGCGTCTGCAACAGCAGATTAATGAAGTGGTTGAGGCGCTGGTCGCTCGCGGCGTATTCCAGTCAGCGAAATATCTGGCCGGGAAAGGGATGGTGGATACCGGGCCGATTCGCGAGCCTTTTGTCGCGCTAACCGCCACGCAGCGCGCCGAGCTGGACGCGCTGCACCAGCGTTTACAGGGATATATCGCCGATGCCCGCCGGTAACAGCCTGGTGCTACATAAGCGCCTGAACGACAGCGAGACAGGCCGACAGGTTGCGCTGTTTGTTGGAGAAACGGAGACGCATCCATCAACGTGCGGCCTGGCGCTGGCGGTAGTGGGCCTTGATGGCGAACTGATCGCCTTCGGCGCTCACGCCAGCTGCCCGTCGCTGCCGCGCCAGCTGGCACAGCGGAAGGCCTGGAGCGCGCTGCGCTTTCGTCGATCTACAGCAAAACTGGCGCAGGAAGTGGAAGCCGGTACGCTACGGTTAGCTATTTTTAACGATGCCCGCCTGCTGGCGATGCCCGGCGGAGCGCCGATTATCGTGGATGGCATCACTGTTGGCGGCGTAGGCGTGAGCGGCTTGCCGCCGGAGCTGGATGCGGAGATGGCGGAACGCTTTATCGCCCGGCTGTTGTAAACCGCGCCGGGAGGCACCGAGGCTCCCGGCGTTAATCTGACTGTTACTCGACCGATAGCGGACGATGGATCAGCGTCATCGGCACGGTGATTTTGACATCCGCATTCTCCCCCTGCAATTTCTGCTGCATCAGATGAAAGGCGTGCTGCGCCCAGGCATCTTCATCCTGACGCATCGACCATACGGCATTCGGCAAAAAGCCCAGCATCTGATGTTCGTCGAAGGTGCCAATAGAGATATTCGAAGGGATAAAACCGTAGGTTTCCCGCAGCGCGCTCAGCGTGCCTTCCAGAATCGGCAGGGAGGAGGCGATAAAGGCCTTGGGCGGTGCCTGATGCGTTTTCAGGAAATCGAGCATTAGCTGTCGCCCCTCTTCCTGGCGGTTATGGCTGGCGGATAATATCCACTCGTTGCCTGCCGGTAGCTCACTCAGGTAGCCCTGTAAACGGCGCTGTATCGAAGGCTGCTGCGTATCGCCAGCGATGAAAAAAATCGGCGATACCTGCACCGCCTGCGTCATCGCCTGTACCAGCTTCTTGCTGCCGTTAAAGTTATCGCTCACCACCAACGAAATATCGCTTTCGCCAAAATCGCGGTCCAGCAGCACCAGAGGCCGTTTGCGCGCCACTTTCTGATGATGACGCTGGGTTTGCAGGGTGGAGGGCACCACAAACAGGCCATCGACATTACGCGCCAGCAACCCTTCCACCAGGCTGTTTTCATGCTCGCTGTCGCTGTAGGTACAGGCGATCATCAGCTGATATCCCGCCTGGCGGCAGCAGGATTCCAGCTTTTCCGCCAGGGTAGAGAAAAACAGGTTCGACAGGCGCGGAATAACCAGCCCCAGGGTTTCGGTTTTGTTCAGCTTCAGGCTGCGGGCGATGTGGTTGACCACCAGCCCGTTTTCAGCGACGTAATCGTTAATACGCTGCTGCGTTTTGGCGCTGATGCGATAGCGCTCAGCCTTCCCCCCCAAAACCAGACGCACGGTGGTGATTGAAATATCCAGCGCCCTGGCGACCTGCTCAACCGTCTTAGCCATAAAATATCATTTTCCATAACGAACAGAACGTCTTAATCATAAACTAATTCGAGTTAGCAATATATTAGCAGCTCTTTTAATTCCAACCTACAGCACATTTCGTCACTGCAAAAGTGGTGTGTTTTGTCCTGCTGTCGGCTGATCCAGGCTAAGGATTTTTTTTACCGCCGGGCATAGGATAGCGCTGCGCCCGCAAAGCGAGCGCTAAAGAAAGTGGTGTGCGGGGAGTTGTTTTCGCATACCGTCCGGCAACAGGGAATAACAGAGCAACAGAGTCAATTATGCAGGAAACAGAATGTGATTTTAACGTGTCTCCATTAATGCGTGGAAAGGAGGTGCCTCTTGCTGATGTACTGGCTGCGCGGGAGCAGCGCGCCATGCGGCAACAGGCATTGCTGGCACGTTTTCAGCAGCCGGTGATCTCGCTGACGCTCGTCACACCTGGCCCGATAAAAAGCAGCATCGGCTACCGTCATACTATGGCTGCGGCACTGCGCGAAGGGGATCTGTTGTTCTGGCAGCAACACTGGAAAGTCCTGAGTCGTGAGGTTTACTGGCTTGATACCGGCGCGGAAGCGTTATGGGTTGTAGAGCAGCAGGCGCAGACCATCAAACAGGCGGTTGTCGAACTGGAAGATACGCATCAGCTTGGACGGTTATGGGATTTTGATGTGATTTGCCCCACTGCGGGACCGTTAAGCCGCGATACCCTGGGCTTGATGCCGCGCCGATGCCTTATCTGTCAGCAGCCGTCACGCGAATGTGGACGGGCGCGGCAGCATGCGTTGCCGGAACTCACACAGCATATTGAGCAAATGATTCTTGGCTGGCTGAATCGGGATTAATTCCTTGTCCGTTGCTCAATCATTGATCAGAAGCGGTAAAAACGGATTGCTGCTTTATCAAAACAACGAACCACTTAGCTTTTCTGTTTCGATAATACGTTGATAAGCCGATTGGCGAAGCAGGTGTGTTGACGCACTGTAACCGGACGCGTGCGTTTGCTCTCCAGGATTTGCACTATTTCCTGACCAGGCAACGTCACGCGAACCTGATGATGAATGATTACCGCTGCACTTGCAGGATGACGATACGATTGAAGAATTGATAGCCGTGAAAGGATGCTCTTCGTTATTGTAAAATAATTTTGTCAGCTGATATTGTCTTTGAGGAAGTAACGATCCGTGATCTAATTTGGGATACACTTGCTGCAAAATTTCACTGGTTTTTTTAAGGATGAAAAACGATGGAAACTACCGAAGAAATGCTGTTGAAATCAGGTTTCAGCCACAGCGATCTGCAAAAATTGCAGAATAATATTGCTAATTATGGCGGGACGCTGGGCTCAGTAACACATAACCTTGCAAACCGCTTTAACGCATCGAAGTGGATAACTATTATTGCTTTAATTATCCTGACTCTTACTCTGATTCTGGCATCAAGAGATACCAGTATTACCCTTGCAGCCACGCTTGCGATTGTATTGCCGTTTATCTGGTATTTAGCTCCTGCCAGACTTGCTTACAAATCTTGGTGTTATCGTAAAATGATAACTAATACTGAACAGAGTCAGTAACCGACATCAGGTCAACTATGACCTTAGCCTTAACACCATACCCAACAATTTTCATGCCGATGTGTTGGCTGTACTGATTAGTTTTCTGGCTTCGAAATTAACCATTGTTTCTGCCCAATCTTTATTTCTTCCGCCAGAACGCATCATATCAAGCAATGCCGCATCCATTTCTGTTCTCCCTGTATATTACACATCCGATAATACCCGGTTATTTTTAAGTGTAAATGGTCGCTTCATTAGGAATACATAGCTCACCACATAGATTTTACTTCAGGAAAAATTAAAATAAAATCCCTTGCTTAATTAGAACCAGAAATGGGATTGCCGTAGGCAGAGAATACTTCCTGGTTTTGCATATATTTTTTTCTTTTCTTTAATTTCTTTATTATTAAACAGCAAGTAACGGGTCATGATATTGGGCTAATCCCTATCCTTCTGACGATAGTTGCATTCTTCTTCTGTGCCCTCCCCTCCTTCGTCCCCTGAAAATTATTGCGATAGCCGTCACGCTTGTACATCAGCAGCTATGCTGTAAGTTTGATCGGTTTTCGCCAGAGGAGAAGTTAATGACCACATTACAGCCGTTATTTCCGCGTCGCCAGCCGGATGCAAATTCAGCAGATTCTCAGGTGCTGAACTGGGCGAAGAACGCGACGCTTGCTCAGGCAAGTGCGGTCATTGTTCCTGAGAGCGAATCACAGTTGCAGGCGGCGATAGCTCGTTGTCGGGGAAAAATGCGCATTATGGGGAGCCGCATGTCGCCGGGCAGAATGCTGGCGGTAACCACTCCCGATGATGTGCTGGTAGATTTGTCTCATCTGCGCGGCTTACTGGCGGTGGATGATCACAGCGCCACCTTTGCCGGTGGCACGCCGATGCATGAGGTTTATGAAATCCTGACTTCTATGAACCGCATGTTGAATGCCTCTCCTGGGGTTATTGCCTCACAAACGCTGGCGGGAGCCCTCTCTACCGGCACCCACGGGCAAGGCCTGCAACAAAGCTCTATCGCCGATGAAGCCCTGAGCATTCGCTTTATTGATGGTACGGGTCATCTGCACAACATGGATCGCAGCCACCCCTGGTTTGGTGCCGTGCAGCTCGGACTGGGCACGCTGGGGGCCATTACCGCCGTCACGCTGCGCACCCGTCCGTCCACGCTGTTCACCTGCTTTAAAGATGCCGCCAGCGCCGATACGCTGGAAAGCGATTTAGCCGAGTGGAATCAGGCGTGGACCCTCAGTAAAAGCTGGTGGTTTCTGGAAGAGAACAAAATCCATAGCTGGAATGCGCGGGAAGCTAATCAAGATGAACGGAAACGCTGGCAACAAAACCACGGCGATCTGGTCACGCTGGACGAAACGCGTGATGAGATGAATCAGGTGGTGGATAAAACATTACGGCATATGCGCAACGACACCCGCATCGTTGACGAAAACGGCAAGCCGTTTCGTACCGTAACCCGCTTTAAAGATTTCTCGGATGTGACTGGTGATATCTATCAGGTATTTTGCCGGGGCATCGCCACGCCGCAGATCAATATTGAAATTGGCGTGCCGCTGACCAACGCGCCGGCGGCGATTACCCGCATTAAGAAGTGGTATGCCGAAACGCATCCTCATATGCATTACCCGATTATTTTACGCTGCACCGGGGCATCTGACGCCTGGCTTAGTCCGGCATGGCAGCAGCCGACCTGCTATTTTGGCTTCGTGGTTTATTACGCTGAAGACGGATCGCTATCTGAAAAGGGACTTGAATTTTTACGTGCTGTCGAACCGCTACTGGCAAGCGAAGGGGGCAAACCGCACTGGGGCAAATACTTTGATGCCAGCTTATATGACTGGCCGGAGTGCTACCCGAAATGGCACGATTTCCAGGCTGTCCGTCAGGCTTTCGACCCGCGCGGCGTTTTCCTCAATGATTTTCTGGCGGAGGTGATGTCATGAACGCATCCCGTTGTGCCTGGGTAACCTTACTGACGCAGCCCGGCTATGTGCCTGGCGTGGAAGCGCTCTATCGCTCATTGCAGCAAAGCGGTAGCGCCTGGCCGCTGGAAGTGATGGTCACCCCGAACATCGTTACCTCCGTGCGGGAACGGTTGCAGGCGCAGGGATGTCGGGTTCGTGAGGTAATGGCGATTGGCCCCGCTTCTGAACTGGCCCATCGTTACGCTAATGCACGCTTTGCCGATGTCTGGAGCAAACTGGCAGTATGGACGATGACCGAATACGCACGAGTCGCCTTTCTTGATGCTGACATGCTGGTAGTAAAAAACATGGATGAGGTATTTGAGCTTCCCCTCCAGGAAGGCTTTATTGCTGCCTGCCACGCCTGTCGCTGTAATCCGAATCAGATTGAGAGCTATCCCTTAAGCTGGCAGCCGGATAATTGTTATTACAGCTGGTGTGAAGATCGGGAGATGACCGCCCGGCCACCAGCAACGCTCGACTATTACTTTAACGCTGGTTTTCTGGTGCTGACGCCTGACCAGACAATGTACGAGCTGATGCTGACAAAAATTATGTCCATGGCGGATATCAGTGCGTATGTCTTTGCTGAACAGGATTTCCTGAACGACATTTTCCACCAGCGCTGGCATCCCTTGCACTACGGTTATAACGCTCTGAAAACCCTGCAGCTCCAGCACCCTAAAATGTGGGATATGAGCCGGGTGAAGAACATTCATTACATTATTGATAAGCCCTGGGAGAAACTACCGGAACCGGGCGATAAGTGGTATCAGCTACACCGCTTATGGTGGGAATATTATCCGCAGTAAGCCATCTGTTGGCAGACGAACAGCTCACATTGTTCAAATTAAAACCAGGAAACTAAGGCGTTATTTGATTCTACTCAAATACATGCCGTCGGCCTTATAAACATGATAAAGGAAAAGTCGTGCCTGGCCAGACATTGTGCAAGGGAAATATTATGGATAAGGTCCTACTTATTGCGGGTTTACTGGTGCTCGCGTTCACTCTCGTCCTGCTGGTTAAACGATACGATACCCGAACGGTGCTGATCGGTTCCGGTATCGTATTGTGCCTGATCTCACTGGCACCGCTCAACGCTTTTGAGGCCTTTTCTACCCGCATGACAACCGGCGCGCTGGTTCAGTCGATCTGCTCCAGCATGGGCTTCGCTTTCGTAATGAAATATACCCAGTGCGATTTGCATCTGGTGAAACTGCTGACCCGTTCGATGAAACAGCTGGGCCTGTTTCTTATCCCTGTGGCGGTGCTGGTCACCTTTTTTATCAGTATCGCCATCCCTTCCGCTGCGGGCGTCTCCGCAGCGGTAGGTGCCACGCTGATTCCCTTACTAATCGCCTCACGTATCCATCCGGCTATCGCCGCCGGTGCCGTGATTACCGGCACTATTGGTGCCACGCTAAACCCAGGCATTGCCCATAACGCCCAGATCGCCGGTATCGCCAACCAGAAGATCATCGATTTTGTTATCTATCATCTGCCGCTGTCAGCGAGCGTAATGGCGGCGGGTGCTGTTAGCCTGACGCTGGTCGCCGTGTTGAAAAAAGAGACGCGTCTGACGCCGGAGCAGATGCTGATCGCTCAGGAGATGCCGCAAAAAAACGCTCAGTCTGGGGCGGATATCAGCCAGATTGTGGTGAAACCGCTATGGGCGCTGGCCCCCTTTGTGCCGGTGATTTTACTGCTGCTCTCCAGTTTTAACCTGCTCGGCGAGACGAAGCTGAACGTGCCTGCCGCCATGATTCTCGGCGCGCTGTACGCCCTGCTGGTGACCCGCTGCAACCCAAAACATATCACCACCGAATTCTTTAACGGCATGGGCTCCTCTTACGCCAACATCCTCGGCATCATTATCGCCGCCGCTGTTTTCATTGAAGGCCTGAAAGCCTGCGGCTTGATGGACAGCTTTATTAGCCTGCTGATTCATCAGCCCGATATTGCCCGCTGGGGAGGATCGATTGGCCCATTTCTTATGGGCGTGGTGACCGGAACCGGAGATGCGACGGCATTCGCTTTCAATGAAGCCGTTACGCCATCGGCCAGCAAGTTCGGCTTTTTACCTGAGAACCTGGGGGCTGGCGTGATGTACGCCGCCTGCCTGGGCAGAAATATGTCGCCGCTGGCGGGAGCCACCATCGTTTGCGCCGGTCTGGCCTGCGTAAATCCGATAGAGGTCGTGAAACGCACCGCGCCGGGCATGATCGTCAGCGTACTGGGCATCGCCCTGATCTGGATGGGAATAGCCTGAGAGGAAGTTACATCATGAAATCCGTAGACGCACAAAAGTTAATTGAATGGCGCAGAACCTTTCACCAGTTTCCGGAACCCGGCTGGGAGGAGTTTGTTACCACCGGGACGCTGATCTCTCTGCTGCGTGATATGGGGCTGGAAGTAAAAACCGGCCCGGCGATGATTCGGCGAGAAAGTATTCTCGGACGCAATGAAGCACAGGTCGCCAGAGCTATCGAAAATGCCCGGCAGTACGGCATTTCGTCAGCCCTGCTGAATGAGATGGACGGCCTGACGGGCTGTATGGCGCTGCTGGACAGCGGCAAACCAGGGCCGACGTTCGGCTTTCGGTTTGATATCGACTGCGTCTACGTGCAGGAATCGAGCGAGGCGTGTCACTTTCCTCAGCAACAGGGGTTCCAGTCCCGCCGTCCGGGGCTAATGCACGCCTGCGGGCACGATGGTCATACCGCCATCGGTTTAGGTGTCGCGGCATGGCTGGTCGCTAATCGCGACGCGCTATGCGGCAAATACAAATTAATCTTCCAGCCCGCGGAGGAAGGCGTGCGCGGTGCGCGCCCTGTTAGCGACAGCGGCGTACTCGATGATGTGGATTACTTTATGGCTCTGCATCTCGGCTGTAACCTGAAAAAGGGCGAGGTATTGCTCGATCCGCAGGATTTTCTCTGCACCACTAAACTGGACATTTACTTTAACGGCGAACCGGCACACGCCGGTGCAGACCCGGAAAAAGGTCATAACGCGCTGGCGGGAGCCTGCCTGGCTGCATCACAGATTCTGGCCGCACCGCGCCATAGCGCCGGGATGTCACGGGTCAATGTTGGCGTTCTGCGCGCCGGTGAGGGACGCAATGTGATCCCCGCCAGCGCTGAGATGCAAATTGAGGTGCGGGGCCAGACGGCAGCTATTACCGAATATCTTGTTGATTACGTTGACCGCTGCGTTCAGGGCGCCGCGCTGGTTCATCAGCTCAGCGCTAGCATTGAGAAAACCGGCGAAGCGGTGGATTTCCGCAACGATCGCCAGATGATCGACATGATGCAGCAGGTGATCGATAAGCACGAAGAACTATCCAGCGTCAGCGCCTGCATGGGCGGCAGCGAGGATGCCTCTCTGATGGTGCGTCGGGTACAGCAGCACGGCGGCAAAGCGCTTTATTTTATCGTCGGTGCCGATCAGCCTGCGGGCCATCATAAAGCGGAGTTTGATATCGCCGAAGAAGCGTTGTCTGTCGGCCTGATGCTGTTTACCGAAGGGGTGCAATCTATCCTGGCGGCAGAAACGCGCTCTGGCTGCGTAGCGGAGCAGTAATATCAGTATCTGTTCTCTGTTTTTTCCGGCGTCAGCCCTCCGTTATCATGGTGTGGCCTGACGCCTGGCTGGGTTGCAGGCGCGACGTCTGTTGCTGCCGAGGCTACATTCACATACGGGGTAACGTACTGGTGGTAAATAAACACCGTAATAAAGCCGTATTGAAAGCGATCTGTATTAATCGTGGCGCTTTTTTTCGATAACATCCTTCAGCGCCCGGTTCTCGACCTTAATAGCAAAGGCCCACCGAAGCGAACCTTGAATGGCACGAAAATTAATCCCCGCCGATGAATAGTAAAACCTTCTTGAAAACGTATACGCACCCAGTCATACATAACAATAATAACGTGAAGCGAGAAAAGTTTACGGGTAAGCCGGGCCAGCCCGTATCTATAACTCCGGCTCCGTTCATTAATGATGTAGCTGATGCAATACCCAATATAATTGCGAGAACATTAATTATTTTATTCTTCATTATCAATTACCATGAACAACCATCGCCGCCACCGTTCGAACCACTGCCGTGGGATGACATTTGAAAAGCCTGAGAAGCAGAATATGCCTACACTGCGCCCAGAAGAATATTGTAAATTAAAAATACCGAGAAAAATGCTGGCTTATGTTGTAAATTTTCCAATCCATGGGCTATTGGCGTCCTTGAACCAAAGTTGTAAAAGCATCTCTCTGAACTTTTCGGCCGCCGGACTCAATCCCGTTTCCCTGCGCTGGACCAGCCCTAACGTGCGGCGAATGACAGGTTCAATCAGGGGGCGGCTGACAAGAATATGATGTTCATCGGTTGGCATCGCCAGGCTCGGCACCACCGCAATACCCAGCCCAGCCTCCACCATACCGAGTGAGGTCGACAGATGCCGGACTTCGTAGAACCAGTTGGGTTTCCATTCGGCTCCTTCCAGAGCCTGGTCTATCAAAGAGCGGTTGCCGCTGGAGCGTCGGACGCCAATCAGCCTTAACCCAGCCAAATCTTCCCACAGCACCAACTTTTTTTGTGCCAGCTCGTGGTCGCGCCGACAGGCCAGAACGAAAGGCTCATTCACCAGCGGTGTAAAATCGATATTCGGATGTGTGATGTTAATCATGTTTATGCCAAAATCTGCATCACCATTTAACACGGCTTCGAGGCAATCGCTGGCGCTGTGCTCCAGAATGCGGATCCGGATATTGGGATAATAATTGTTATAATCTCTGATGACCGAAGGCAAGAAATAAAACGCGGCCGTAGGGAGGCAGGATAAGGTAATTACCCCACTCTGGTGTGTCGCCATCTCCCTGATACTCAGGATAGAGCTTTCATAAAAATCGATTAAATTCTTTGCCTTAGGTAAAAATTCTCTTCCTACCGCAGTGAGCTTTACGTTTCTCGTTGAGCGTTCAAATAAGGTTGCACCCAGGCTCTCTTCCAACTTTTTAATTCTTCGCGTTAACGCCGGTTGCGATATATGAAGAATATGAGAAGCTTTTGTAAAGCAAGAGGTTTCCGCAATTTTAACAAAGGCTTGCATACCTTTAAGCTCATGCTGCATGAGATTCCCTTCCATCTTTTACCCGCATAAAAACCACTCTATCTCAGGATGTATTTATGCGCAAAGCGTATTAATTGTTCGTTTTTTGACATTAGAGTTATCGATTGGCTTATGAAATCCTGACCCCGTTCTTACCAATAAGGGAAACGGGAAAACAAAATGTTGAAGATTCCTTGCGTACTGATGCGTGGTGGTACTTCTAAAGGCCCGGTTATTCTGGCCAGCGATTTACCGACAAAGATTGAGGAGCGCGATGCGGTACTGCTTGATCTCATGGGCGCAGGCCATGAACTTGAAATTGATGGTATTGGCGGAGGCAGCCCCCAGACAAGCAAAGTCGCCATTGTGAGTCCGTCGGACAGTCCTGATGCGGATGTCGACTATTTATTCGTACAGGTGATGGTTAATGAGCGCCGCGTGGATACGACGCCCAACTGCGGCAACATGCTGTGCGCCGTTGGCCCCTTCGCCATTGAAAAAGGCCTCGTTAAAGCCAATAACCCCGTCACCACAGTGCGCATCCGTAACCTCAACACCGGAACGCTGGTTGATGCCGAAGTGCAAACCCCTGACTTTTGTGTAAATTACGAAGGTGACACCAGTATTGACGGCGTACCCGGTACCGCCGCGCCGGTTGGCCTGACATTTCTGAACTCGGCGGGCTGCAAGACCGGTAAACTGCTGCCCACCGGTAATGTAGTTGACCGCTTCGATGGGGTAGAAGTGACCTGCATCGATATGGCGATGCCAATGGTGTTGATAAATGCCGCGCAGATGGGAAAAACCGGCGGCGAAACTCCGGCAGAGCTTGAGGCGGATCGGACGTTTATGACGCGGCTGGAAAACATTCGCCGCCAGGCCGGTGCCGCAATGGGGTTTGGCGATGTCAGCGATAAAGTGATCCCCAAACCGGTTCTGCTAAGTAAACCGGGCGCAGGCGGTACGATCAGAGTGCGTTACTTCATGCCGCATAACTGCCATAAATCGCTGGCAATTACCGGTTCAATTGGTATTTCAACGGCCACCCTGATCGAAGGTTCCGTGGCGTATAAGATTATTTCAGAACAGCTCAGGGCATCTGATACGACCATCGTTAATATTGAACATCCAAGCGGGAAAATTTCTGTTTCGTTACTTAAAGAGGAAAATGAAATCGAGAAAACACGTGCGGCAGTAATTCGGACGGCTCGCAAGCTGTTTGAAGGCACCGTGTGCGTCCCAGAATAAATGTAACAGAAGCGATTTAAAAATATTTCTATTATTGCAGCCAATAATACCCCTGGCTCCACGGAGCTAATTTACTCTGCCCCTAAAAAAATAATATTGAGGATATTATGTCTATAACACATACAAGAAGTAATCTGAACGGTCCAGACCCGGCGAAAGTCAGTAATTATATTCGTGTCATCCTGGCGCTGGCTTTATCCGGGCTGGCTGAATTAGCTTCGCTTTTTTTTATTCAGCCGCTATTACCTATTCTGGCCGTTGAATATGATGTTCCGGTCAGCCAGGTCAGTATTATCCTCTCCGCAGAAACGGCACTGCTGGCCATTGGGCTTTTATTTACCGGCACGTTATCCGACCACTACGGCAGAAAAAAACTAATTATTGTTTCCCTACTGTTAGGCGGCTTCCTGACCTTACTGTGTCCGCTGGTGGAGTCATGGGCGATGCTGGTTGCTTTGCGCGCCGTTATCGGCCTGGCTCTCAGCGGTATTGCCGCTGCCGCAACGGCTTATATCAGTGAGGAGGTCGCCCCCGTTGTAGCAGGGGTTGTCACCGGCTATTTTGTCTTCGGTAACTCAATGGGCGGGATGTCCGGACGAATTGTTGCCAGTCAGCTAATTGAACATATTTCAATAAACACCATCTTCTACGGTTTTGCCGCCAGCCTGATTGTGGTGGCGATTCTGGTTAATTTCCTGTTGCCGGCTTCTAAAAACTTTAAGCCTACGCAAAACCTGAACGTACTGCGGGTGGTGAAAGGCGGCGCGGCGCATTTTAAAAACAAAAAACTGGCTCTGGCCTTTGTTATCAGCTTCATCATATTTGGCGTATTTACCTCCCTGTATAACTACCTGGCCTTCTTCCTGAAGGGCGAGCCGTTTCATATTTCCCCGGCCAATGCTGGTCTGTTGTCGTTTAGCTTCGCGCTGAGTTTCTTTACCGCGCCTCAGGCGGGCCGCCTTTCCGCCAAATATGGCAGCATGAATGTCCTGCGAGTGCTGTTCGTCCTGATGGCGTTGGGTATGCTGCTAACGCTAACCCCGAACGTTGTCATCTTTATTATCGGTTCAGTCATCTTCACCGGCTGCTTCTTTGGGTGTCACTCTATCGGTCTGAGCTGGGTCAGTAAAAATGCCGCTCAGGCGCGTGGTCAGGCCGTTGCCCTGTATCTGTTCTTCTACTACATGGGAGGTTCGGTTATCGGTTTTGTGAATGGTTTCGTTTTCCACTCTATGGGGTGGCAGGGTATGACGGCATTTATCATCGCCTTACTTGGCGTGGGCGCCATTGTCGCAACGTACTTATCCTCCAGTGAAAAAAAGGCACTGGTCGCCGCTGAATCTTTAAATAATTAATCCTTTATTCACGCCGCGCAGGCGCGGCGTGAACAAAAACAGAACGAGAAAAAGATAAACAGGTTTCATTATGAAATTAGCAAGCTATCGCCATCGTGGTCGTAAAAGCTACGGCATTTTTACTGATAAAGGTATTATTGATCTCGGCAATAAGATTGGTCATAAATACCCTACCCTGAAAGATCTGCTTCAGAAAAATGCTATTGACGTTGCCAGGCAGTATCTCGATTCTCCTGCCGATATCATGGTTGAGGATATTACCTTCCTGCCGGTAATTGAAACGCCAGGAAAAATATTTTGCGTAGGTATGAATTATGCCGATAAGCGAAAAGAGTTTGCTGAAACCAGTAATGCCCCCACTCTGTTTATTCGCTTCCCTGATTCGCAAACCGGACACGGGACGCCCGTGATTAAGCCCGCCTTATCAAATGAATTCGATTATGAAGGTGAGCTGGCCGTTATTATTGGTAAGCCTGGGAGCAATATCGACGCAAGCGTCGCCCTGGCACATGTTGCCGGATACAGTTGCTATATGGATGGCTCAGTGCGCGACTGGCAGCATGCCTGGTTTACCGCTGGTAAAAACTGGCCACGGACGGGAGCATTTGGCCCGTATATGACCACGGTAGATGAAATCCCCGATCCGCATGTTTTATGTATTCAGACCTACCTGAACGGCATTCTGGTACAGAATGATTCGACGGCCAGCATGATCCATAAAGTGGCAGATCTTATTAGCTATATCAGCACCTTCACCTCGCTCAGCGCAGGTGATGTCATTATTACCGGCTCCCCAGGCGGCGTTGGCAAAAAACGTAACCCTCCCCTCTTTATGCATGAAGGCGACCGGGTAGAAGTGGTTATCGAAAATATCGGACGTTTGACGAATACGATTGTGGAATCTCTGCCCCAGCATGATCTGCTGGCATCGTAATACCCGACAGACCGGGCACATAAAACATCCCTTAACGATATTTTCAGGAGAAATAAGATGCACACCGACCAGGCGCTGGAGTTTGAAACAGTTGACGCTAGCAGCGGTACTCACAGAGAGGAGATTATCTTCTTTCTGAAGAGCAATGGATTAGGCATCGATGAAGATATTGAGCTGTTCGTCATTGCACGCTGTCACCGACAACTGGTCGCCTGCGCGGGTCTGGCGGGGAATACGCTAAAGTGCATTGCTGTCGCGAAAGCGTGGCGTGGCACCGCTTTAGGCCTGAAGATTGTGCATGAAGCGGAACTTCAGGCTACCCAGAACGGCGAGCATCACCTGTTTCTTCTGACCTGCCCGGAAAATGTTAAATTCTTCCAGGGATGCGGATTTTACCCGCTGGTGACTGTCGATAACCGGGCAACGCTGATGGAGAATACGCCTGTTGGCATTCAGCGCTACTGTCGGCAACTACGGAGCCAGCATCTGGTAGCGGTTAAAAACGTGGGCGGGATTGTCATGAATGCCAATCCATTCACGCTGGGACACCAGTATCTGATCGAACAGGCGGCAAAAGCCTGCGACTGGCTTCACGTTTTTGTCGTTGAGGAAGATTTGTCCGCATTCTCCTTTCGTGAGCGTTTCGCAATGGTGCAGGAAGGTTCACGTCATCTGCCAAACATTACTGTTCACCCTGGATCAAAATACATTATTTCGCGCGGAACCTTTCCAGGATATTTTCTCAAAGATAAGCAGATCATTAATGAAGTGTATTCCGCTATCGATCTGATTATATTTCGCCGCTACATTGCCCCGGCGTTAAATATTACCCAGCGCTTCGTTGGCACCGAACCTTTCTGTAAAGTGACCGCGCAATATAACTGTGCGATGCATCGCTGGCTGGAAGATGAGATGGCAATACCGACCGCCAGCATCAAAGTTAACGAGATCAAGCGAATAACCGATGACAATAATTTCCCTGTCTCCGCCTCTGCGGTCAGGAAATTATTAGATAAAGAACATATTGAGACTGTTAGCAGCATGGTGCCGGCCAGCACCATGCCTTACCTGTATAAATGGCTATCGGCAAATCAATCAAAGCAGCCAGATTTCGATCTGGTCGGAGCTTAGTAATAATTTTCAGGAAATTAATATGAAAATAGTAAAGGCAGCAATAGCCGGAACGCTGGAGTCAAGCGATCTGATGGTCAAAGTTAGCCCCTGTGAAGAGGGCATCGATGTCACTGTGAATAGTGAAGTGTATAAGCAATTCGGCGATCAAATTACCGCAGTGGTGTATGAGACGCTGCGCGCATTTAACATCACTCAGGGCCAAATTATCGTTGAGGATAAAGGTGCGCTGGACTGCGTTATTCGCGCCAGAATGCAGGCGGCGATCCTCCGTGGAACGGAAAGTCAGGACATTGTGTGGGAAAAATTATAATGAAGAAATTACGTCGCAGTATGCTTTTTTTACCGGGTTCCAGCGCCGCTATGCTCTCTACCGCGTTTATTTATAAACCGGATTCCATCATGTTTGATTTGGAGGATGCGGTATCGCTGAAAGAAAAAGACAGCGCCCGGCTATTGGTTTTTCATGCTTTGCAGCACCCGATGTATAAAGATATTGAAACGGTGGTGCGAATTAATCCGCTGAATACGCCTTTTGGTTTAAAAGATCTGGAAGCGGCGGTGCGGGCGGGCGTTGACGTTATTCGTTTACCCAAAACCGATACGCCGGAAGATATTCACCAACTTGAGCGTGAAATAGTCCGCATTGAAGAAAGCTGTGGTCGTCCGGTGGGATCTACGCAATTAATGGCGGCCATCGAATCTGCGGTAGGCGTTATTAATGCCGTCGCTATTGCCAGATCTTCCCCACGCCTGATGGGCATTGCGCTGGCGGCGTTTGATTACGTTATGGATATGCAAACGGAGCGCGGAGACGGCACCGAACTGTTTTATGCCCGTTGCGCGGTATTACACGCCGCACGCGGTGCCGGTATTGATGCTTTTGATGTGGTTTACGCCGATATCAATGACGAAGCAGGCTTCTTAAAAGAAGTAGATTTAATTAAACGTATGGGCTTTAACGGAAAATCGCTGATTAATCCACGACAGATTGAAATTCTGCACAACGCCTATGCCCCGACGCAGGAAGAAGTTGATTATGCAGAACGCGTTATCGCGGCGGCGGAAGAAGGCGAACGTAACGGGCTTGGGGTGATTTCACTGAACGGCAAAATGATCGATGCGCCAATTATCAACCACGCTCGCATGGTAATTGAACGCCGCAATGCCTCCGGCATCCGTCAGTAACGTCCCATTCAGCCTAACGCAACAGGATTTAACATGAGCAACGTAACCGAAGCACTTTTAACCTTACCCGATACCCTGCGTGAATATGAGGTATTTAGCGGCGCGAATACGCACACCCCCTACCTTGCGGACAGTAAGCAAAAATATCAGCGCAAACTTTTCGCCACCTTAGATGACATATTAAACCGCTGCGAATTACGTGACGGCATGACCGTTTCATTTCATCACGCCTTCCGCGAAGGGGATAAAGTCATTAACTATGTGATGGCGAAGCTGGCGGAAAAAGGCGTGAAAGGGTTAACGCTGGCCTCCAGTTCGCTGATGACCTGCAATTCGCCGCTGATCGAACACATTAAAAATGGCGTTATCAGCAAAATTTATACCTCCGGGATGCGCGGTGAATTAGCGGATGCAATTTCACATGGTCTGATGGAGGAGCCGGTACAGATCCACTCTCACGGCGGCAGAGTCAACCTGATTGAAAAAGGCGAAATCAATATCGATATCGCCTTTTTAGCCGTCTCCTGCTGCGATGAGTACGGCAATGCCAGCGGCAGCGGCGGCAAATCCCGCTGCGGATCGCTTGGCTATGCGATGGTGGATGCCAAATACGCGAAAAAAGTGGTGTTGCTGACCGAAAGCATTGAGCCATTTCCTTATATGCCCGCCAGCATTATTCAGGATCAGGTTGATTACATCGTCCAGATCGACAGCGTAGGCGATCCGGCCAAAATCAGTGTCGGTGCCGCTCGCGTCACCAGCAACCCACGCGAGCTGATGATTGCCCGCTCGGCCGCCGACGTCATAGAGCATTCCGGCTATTTTCGTGATGGCTTTTCACTGCAAACCGGATCGGGTGCGGCCTCTACCGCCTGCACGCGATTCCTCGAAACGCGGATGCGCAAAAAGAATATTGTCGCCAGCTTTGCGCTGGGCGGCATCACCGGCAGCATTGTCGATTTGCACGAGAAGGGACTCATCAGCAAGCTGCTGGATACCCAAAGCTTTGATGGCGTAGCCGGGGATTCGCTGGCGAAAAACCCGAACCACGTTGAGATTTCAACCAGCGTTTATGCTAACCCTGCCGCTAAAGCCGCCTGCTGCGACCGCGTTGATATCGTCATCTTAAGCGCGCTGGAGATTGATACGGCGTTCAATGTCAATGTGCTGACCGGCTCCGACGGCGTAATGCGCGGCGCATCCGGCGGCCACTGCGACGTTGCCGCCGCGGCGAATTTAACCATCGTGGTCGCTCCACTGATCCGCAGTCGCATTCCTACCGTCGTTCGTCGCGTCACCACGCGCGTTACCCCAGGCGAAAGCATCGACGTGCTGGTTACTGACCACGGCATCGCCGTTAACCCTGCCCGTCCAGAGGTTAAAGAGAGGCTGGTTGCCGCTGGTTTACCGGTCGTTGATATCGAGGTGCTGTACCAGAAATCGCTGGTCATTTCCGGCGAACCCAAACCGATAGAATTTACTTCCCGCATTGTCGGCGTTGTGCGTTATCGCGACGGCAGCGTCATTGATGTGGTAAGGCAGGTGAAAGAATGATTAGCGAAACGGCAAAAGCCTCATCCTCATCCGTCACCCTTGAAGATATTCTGCTGGCCAGGGAAGCCCGCGCCAGCGTGCAGCAAAAGTGGCTGGACCGCTTTGCCCAGCCAGTGGTGTCTACCACCCTCGTCTGGCCGGGAGAGGTAAAAGATACCCCTCTCGCCCGGCAGGTCATGACGCAGGCGAATGAAAGCCTGAACCAGACGCTGCATAAACACCGCTGGCGCGTCACCAGACAAGAGATGCGTTTTCTGCCAACGGGGCCGGAGGCGTTCTGGTCTGTCTCAGCCCCCGCCTGGATGATCAAACATGTTACGGCACACCTTGAAGATAACCATCCTCTTGGTCGTCTGTGGGATATCGACGTGTTTTGCCCCAGCGCCGGACTGGTTAAGCGCAGCGCGATAAACCAACCGATGCGCCGGTGCTTTATTTGCCATGAACCCGCTCATGTCTGCTCCCGTATGCGTCGGCACGCTCCCCAGGAACTGGCGCAGGTGATTGAGGATTTAACCTATGACTACTTTAGCGGTCAGCGCTAAGCGGGACGAGCCAATAGTCGACATCGCTGCGCTGGCTGGCGAAGCGATGTACCGGGAAGTGATGCTTACGCCAAAACCGGGGCTGGTTGATGGTGCCAATAATGGCGCACACCCTGATATGAACCTCGCACTCTTTATGGGCAGTATTGCCGCCGTCTCGCCGTGGTTTGCGCGCTTTTTTGCACAGGGAAAAGCTACCGCACACTTTCCTGCTCCGCAAACCCTGGCGGCTATCCGACCGATTGGACTGGCGTGCGAACAGGCGATGTTCAACGCCACTGGCGGCATCAATACCCATAAAGGCGGCGTGTTTTCACTCGGCCTGTTGTGCGCTGCCGCAGGCCGTCTTGCCAGCGGTAACGGGCCGCTTAGTCAGCGTGCACTGTGCCGGGAAATCAGAGCGATGTGTGCAGGACTGGTTGACGGCGAACTCAAAAATTCCGTCCCGGCAAAAACCAAAGGCGAGCATATTTTTCAAACGCTGGGACTTACCGGCGCGCGGGGCGAAGCGGAGAGCGGCTTTACCACCGTCACGCGCTTCGGGCTGCCCCAGTGGGAAAAGGCGTTGCGGGATGGGTTAACGGAACAGGATGCGCTGCTCAACATGCTCCTCGCCCTGATGGCGCACAATCCCGATACCAATGTGGTTTCACGGGGTGGGTTGAATGGGCTGAACTATGTGCAGCGCTACGCCAGGCGGCTGCTGAAGATACGCAACCTGTCGGGTAAGAGGCTCAGAAAAGCGTTGTGCAACATGGATAACGCCCTGATTGCAAAAAATCTTAGCCCTGGCGGCAGTGCGGATCTCCTAGCCGTTGGCTGGGTACTCTCCCACTACCCGGCTTGATGGGCGCTACTGAAGAGGATGACATGATGACGACACAACGTCTGGAACAGTTAAGCGAGCAGTTCACGATTATTCTGGTGCCGGGCCTGAGAGACAGTGATGAGCATCACTGGCAAAGTTGTTGGGGGCGTCGTTGTCCTTTTCTGAAACGGGTAACGCAGCGCAACTGGCTGGATCCTGATATTGACGCATGGGTCTCGGCGATTCGTCGCGAGCTGGCTACCTGTCAGCAGCCCGCCATTCTGGTTGGACACAGCTTTGGTGCGCTGGCCTCCTGTCGTCTGGTACAGACGCAAAAGGTGAATATTGCGGGCATCGTCATGGTTGCCCCGGCAGAGCCGTCTCTCTTTGAACTGGACGAGGCGGTACTTCCCGAAAAACTGCCAACAGCCAGCCTGATGTTTGTAAGCCACAACGATCCGTTAATGTCTTTTAAGCGCGCGCAGTTTTGGGCGCAATGCTGGGGCGCGCGCGTCATTGATATTGGCGAAGCCGGGCACATCAATACCGAATCCGGATTTGGCGAGTGGAATTATGGCCTGGAGCAACTGGCAGAATTTGGTGAAAGCCTTTAGCACGATATTAAAAAAGAGTCTTTTAAACATTATCTAATACGTGAACATTATTCAGATAAGCAATATCTGATCCGGAGAACATATGTTAGACGCTTATAATAGGCATGTACAAGAACGTGCTTTGCAAAATATCCCGCCTAAACCGTTAACCGCTGAACAAACGGCGGCAGTAATTTCGGCACTACAGCGCGGCGACGATGATAATACAGGAACGTTGATTCAATTATTAATGCATCGCGTACCGCCGGGCGTCGATCCTGCGGCGAAGCTGAAAGCTGAATTTCTCTATCAACTGATTAAAGATGAAAATCCGACAGGCGTTATTACTCCGCACCAGGCCATTGAACTACTGGGCACTATGCAGGGCGGTTATAATATTCAGCCACTGATTGATTTGCTTGACGCTCCGCAATGGGCCAGCCAGGCGGCGGAACAGTTATGTACCACGCTGCTTATTTTCGAAAAATTTAAGGATATTGAAGCAAAAGCGCAGCAGGGGAATATTCAGGCGCAAAGCGTTATTCAGTCGTGGGCCAATGCCGACTGGTTTACCCGCCGCCCGGAACTGGCTGAAAAAATTACCCTGAAAGTGTTTAAAGTCACCGGGGAAACCAACACCGATGATTTATCACCCGCACCGGAGGCCTGGTCACGCCCGGATATTCCTTTGCATGCGCTCTCAATGTTGAGCAATCCGCGCAACGGCGTAACGCCAGATGCACCCGGCAGTCGTGGGCCGATAGCACAGCTGGCGGCGTTAAAAAAAGAGGGTTATCCGCTGGTCTACGTGGGTGATGTCGTGGGAACTGGCTCTTCACGTAAATCCGCCACCAACTCTATTCTCTGGCACATCGGCAACGATATTCCCTGGGTACCCAACAAGCGAAACGGCGGCTTTGTGTTTGGTGGAAACATTGCCCCGATATTTTTCAACACCCTTGAAGATTCCGGCGCGCTACCTGTTGAAATGGACGTTTCCGGGCTGGAAACGGGAATGCTAATCGACCTCTATCCTTACCGGGGTGAGGTACGCGAAACTACCAGCCAGCGACTACTGGCCTCATTTTCGCTAAAGACGGACGTGCTGCTCGATGAAGTCCGTGCCGGAGGACGTATACCGTTAATTATTGGCAGAAGCCTGACCGCAAGAGCGCGCGAGTCGCTGAAGCTGGCACCTTCCGATGTCTTTCGGCAGCCAAAAGCACCGGCACCGTCCAGTGCAGGCTTTACGCTGGCGCAGAAGATCGTTGGCCGTGCGTGCGGCGTGGACGGGGTTCGCCCAGGGCAGTATTGCGAACCGAAAGTGACTACCGTCGGCTCTCAGGACACTACCGGCGGAATGACGCGCGATGAGCTTACCGATCTCGCCTGCCTGAGCTTTTCCGCCGATCTGGTAATGCAGTCTTTCTGCCACACCTCAGCCTACCCCAAGCCGGTGGATGTGAAGCTGCATGAAACCCTGCCTGAGTTCATCAGCTGCCGCAATGGCGTTGCGCTCAGGCCCGGTGACGGCATTATTCACTCCTGGCTTAACCGGATGCTAATTCCTGATACGGTTGGCACCGGAGCCGACTCCCACACTCGCTTCCCGCTGGGGATCTCCTTCCCCAGCGGCTCCGGTCTGGTAGCTTTTGCCGCGGCTACCGGGATAATGCCGCTGGATATGCCGGAATCGGTGCTGGTGCGTTTTACCGGAGAGATGCAAAAAGGGATCACCCTGCGCGATCTGGTACATGCCATTCCGTTCTATGCCATAAAACAGGGCTTACTGACGGTGGAGAAGAAAAATAAGGTCAATATTTTCTCCGGGCGCATTCTGGAAATCGAAGGGCTGGGCATGTTAAAGGCAGAACAGGCTTTCGAGCTGGCCGACGCCTCCGCCGAACGCTCTGCTGCTGCCTGCGTACTGCGTCTCGATGAAGAAAACGTGGCCGAATATTTGCGTTCCAATGCCGCCCTGCTGCGCTGGATGATCGATCAGGGTTATGAAAACGCAGCGACACTGGCGCGACGTATCGCTGAAATCGACGCCTGGCTGGAAAATCCGTCATTGCTGGTTGCCGATGACAACGCCGAATATGCCGCAGTGATTGAAATCGATCTGACGGAGATTACCGAACCTATCGTCTGTGCCCCCAACGATCCGGACGATGCCCGCCTGCTCTCCGACGTGGCAAATACCCCAATAGATGAAGTATTTATTGGTTCCTGCATGACTAACATTGGTCATTTCCGCGCCGCCGGAAAGATGCTTGCTGACGTCAGCGAAATTCCCAGCCGACTCTGGCTGGCTCCGCCGACAAAAATGGATGCGCAGCAGCTTTCCAGTGAAGGATATTTTAATAAGTTTATTCATTCCGGTGCCCGCATCGAACCTGCCGGTTGCTCACTGTGCATGGGCAACCAGGCGCGGGTACGGCAGGGAAGCTATGTCGTCTCAACATCGACCCGTAATTTCCCGAACCGCCTGGGTACAGATGCGAAGGTATTTCTGGCATCGGCTGAACTGAGTACCGTGGCAGCTATTATCGGAAAAATGCCGACCGTTAAAAAATATTTCGAATATATGGATAAAATTCACGAAACGCGCGATGATACCTATCGCTATTTGAATTTCGATCAATTACCAGAATATCAGTTAGCCAATCAGAAAAAACATATTATTAAAAATTTCACTGAGCATAACCTTTAAGCACCAGTTTAATTAAACGTAAGTAAATCGCATTATTATACAGCCGTTGCTTCTTTTTCACTGAAGCAACGGCTGCTAATAAGAGCTTTTGGCTGAGGTGACTCATGTTGAAATCTAAACCATTTAAAATCGTTATTCTTTTTTTTATAATATTATTAACGGTAATAATCCCCCCACCCAATGGATTAGCGAAAGAAGCCTGGATCCTGGCGGGGATTTATCTGGCAGCAATTGTCGGGCTGGTAAGCAAGCCTTACCCGGAGCCGGTTATTATACTTTCAGCGATGGCATTATCCTGTTTTACGGTGGGACGCTTTGCCGATTCCCCCGTAAAATCAACGGATGTGTTGAGCGGTTATGCTTCAGGCACCACCTGGCTGGTTTTTAGCGCTTTTACGCTAAGCGCCGCCTTTGTGACAACGGGATTGGGGAAACGCCTGGCGTACTGGTTTATTTTAAAATTTGGCGGTACGACCCTGCGGCTGGGATACGTCACGGTATTACTGGATTTAATTCTCTCTCCGGCCACGCCATCAAATACGGCGCGCGCCGGTGGCATTGTCTTTCCGATTATTAACAGTATTGCGCTGGCATTAGACTCAACGCCAAATGAAAGCCCGTGTAAAGCCGGACGTTTTCTTATGGTGAATGTTTATATGGTCACCAAAACCACCAGCTATATGTTTTTAACCGCTTTTGCCGGAAACGCCTTAGCGTTACAGTTAATTTCTGATATTTTCCAAATTCATCTGAGCTGGGCTGGCTGGGCAATAGCCGCTGTGCCGCTGGGGCTATTGATGCTGGCAATTATTCCCTGGATTTCTTATAAAATCGCGCGTCCGGAATTAACCAGCATCGATAATGTACAAATCGCCACGGCGGGTCTGAATGCACTGGGGCCAATGAGCGGAAAAGAGAAAGGACTAATTGTGGTATTCATCTCAGCGCTGTTGGGATGGATCTTTTGCCGTTACCTGGGGCTTCATGAATCCTCCGTTGCCGTCATCGCAATGGCTGGATCGCTGATTTTTAGCATTATTTGCTGGAATGATGTTCTGCAAAATAAGGGCGGATGGAATACGCTTATCTGGTACGGCGGAATTATTGGTCTCAGTGCTACCCTGAGTAAAGAAGGCTTTTTTAAGTGGCTGGCGGCGTTTATGTCTGAGCACCTGGATTTCCTCGGCGCGGGGAACAGCACCATCGTTATGATTGTCTTTCTGAGTATCCTCGTGCGCTATATGTTCGCCTCAGGGGGCGCTTACGTGGCCGCAATGGTTCCCGTATTTGCCACCGTCGGACTGGTGACCGGGACAGCGCCCGTCCTCCTTGCTCTGGCGATTCTGTTTTCTAACTCCTACGGTGGTTGCATTACGCATTACGGCGGCGCGGCTGGTCCTATTATCTTTGCTGCGGGTTATAACGATATAAAATCATGGTGGACTGTCGGTACTATCACAGCTTTACTAACGTTTATTCTCCATATGCTGATTGGCATTCCATGGTGGAATTTTTTAATACAAAATAACTTAATTTGAGGAGGTAACCTTCTGCCAGAATCACTTGTCCGCTTGATATAATATAATTATCTTTACATCAAACGAAACATGTAACTTTTCCTGTTAACAGCGGCCTGATACAGAAGCGATTTAATGAAACTAAGCATCTGAACGTAAGCTAAATGAGACTATATTTTATGAAATTTTTGCTCATTGCTTTACTGATCCATATCCCAGCGCCTGAAATAACGCTTTAATTTATCTACCGTATGTCGCCATTTCGGCGTTATAGGCTTGCAAACCGTATTTTGGTTGCCAAAGAACCCAACTTCGTTGATCGCTTCGGGTCTCCAGCCATTTTACGGAGACAAAATATTCTGACTTATCGGGATCGTCAGCATTGTCACGATACCAGTCACCATATTTAAGCACCTCCATCGCCAGCTTCTCTACCCGCCAGATAGCATGATGAACCGGCATCGTCTGTTCCTTAGTTTAAAGCAGCTTCGGTGAGCGCATCCGCCAGATTATCTGGAACGCATTGTAAGTTTTTCCTGTGCCCGTGGCCATAACCAGCAAAATGTGGTTCTTGCCTGCCGATACGGCATCTACCGTTCGGTTAATCGCCTGCATCTGATAATAACGGGGAGTTTTCCCGCTGCCATCATCGTAATACGCCTGGCTGATAACCGGCAACTGCTCCTGAGTAAATCCTTTCCAGGCGCGGGGAAGTCACTGAGGGCGATTTCGGATTCAAGCTATGTGGATTGGTTTTATCATGGAAAAGAAAACCGTCTCCATTGGAAGCGAACACAAAGGGCACATCAAGCAGACTGGCGTAGTCCAGCCTCTGTTACATCCCTTTGCCGATGGCGTGCTTATTGGCTTTGGCTTCGCAGCTGAAGCCGGATTTCTGCCCGGGTACTTTGCCGCAAGTACGCCATCTATGATATCTACCTTTGATTTGAGGAGCAGGTTGTTCCTTTATTATCCTGAGATAAAAATTTCAGCAGTTACTAAATGTGTCGCTGATTTCTCAAATTTAACATCATACGCCATTGAATACCGCTCGCCAGGCAAAAATTTAAATCCGAACAGGGGTAGACATTCACCCCTGGGCACATAAACAGGGCGATCATCAAATATTTTATGAAAAGATTTACCTTTATCACTGTTTATTTGAATAGCTGTAATCCGTTCTTGTGGTTTCAATGGCGACACCACGCAAACATGATTATCCTTAATTAAGGCTGTTGTGGACTCACGAGCTACCATTCTCTCACCAGGGCCGGGGCAACCAGTCAAAAGAAAGACCACAGCCAACAATATTCCATTTCTCATGATTACCGTCCTTTCCCGGTGACTATTTTTTGATAAAGCGCAGGTATGTCCTGCAACTTATCTACTCCCCTATACATACCCATTCGCCCTGGCCTTTGATAGTAAGACCACCTTTCTATCCCATAAACTAACAACAACCAGTAATCAGCTAAAATAGAGGCTTGCTGCTCTAAAGAATAGTCAATCAGCTTATCTTTATCCAGCCTGTATGTATATTCAGCAGCCCAGCTAAAGGTGCCTCGTAGTCTGACCCATTGATCATTCTGGTGTTGCCATACGTGGCCTAACTCATGGATAAAAACATATTTATCTTCGATGAAAACCAGGTTTGAAGAAAAATCTTCTTTATACATTGGTTTTCTGTACCATAGCTCCCCGTTGGGAGACATGGCATAGTCTTTGTTCTGCAAGCCGAACGGTAAATAGCTGTCGCAATGAATCCAGACGCGACTGTAAACTATCGAATTACCAAAAATCCGACGAGCCATTGCAATCTCGCCCGTTGTCATTCGGCGTAATGTTCTTTCTTCAGCCTGCGCGCTCATAAACTACTTTCCTTGTATAATTTATCTACATCGTAAAACCCTTAGGTGGAATAGTCTATACACAAAATATATCCAGTCATTTATCTTCTATGTATCATTAGGGCAGGACGTAACGGGATGCCGCGCTAAATATGGAGCGGTTAAAAGTATTTGGTACAGACTTAGACAGCAGTCCACCTTCCGGTTGCAAGAGAAAAACACTTACATGGTTGATTCCAGTAACTATTTGCCACTGCGCGGCAATATACTAAGCCATCACCAATCAGAAGGACTTTATACTGGAAAGAATCAGAGAAGATTAAATAAAAAAGCGGAATAATTAACTTAACTGCTTACTTTTCAAAAGTGAGTGAGATAGTGCGAAGGCCGGACTCGAATTTCACACCCAATAGACTGATATCAATGTAGTTTATAAACAGGGATAAATAGTTATACCCACACTTGTACCCACAAGTTAAAATCCGTACAAAAAATAGACATTGCAAGTGGGTATAAAGTCACACCAGTAGAACACCGATATGGATATCAAAGCAAGATTCAGGCAGGCAGGAA
The DNA here is from genome assembly GCF_009914055.1 of Mixta intestinalis. Taxonomy (NCBI): domain Bacteria; kingdom Pseudomonadati; phylum Pseudomonadota; class Gammaproteobacteria; order Enterobacterales; family Erwiniaceae; genus Mixta; species Mixta intestinalis. Next base: position 4,452,279 of record NZ_CP028271.1, on the reverse strand, counting down.
AGTTTTCTTCAGAGGCACCAAAAGTTTAGTCTCGATATCAACTTGTTCGTAGTTCTCAATAAGCGCACGGACGAGATCATCAAGTGTCCAGAGCGTCAGTGGTATTGTCGAACGGTCGGCTTCATATCGAGCATCTTTCGTAAAACCCCCTGTACTAACATAAAGCCCGCGATCGTCTTTATGGCGACCGCCGATAAAGCTACGGATCTGTTGGCTTCCCATTTGCTCCCTGCGATGTTTTACCTCAACGATAATACGTGGATTTTCAAAACCGAATCCATCAGGTGAAGCAATGATATCTTTACCCCGATCGGCTCCCGCAGGTGACACCTGCGTTTTATAGCCCATACTGCGTAAAACCCCGGCAACCAGATTTTGCATCTCGTCCCAGTCAAGAGAGTTGATGCGATCTTTGATACCTTCAAACGCGAGCATTTCCATATCGCGGAGCGGATCAGAAACGACCTCATCTTCATCCATCGCAATTGGATTCTGTGTAATCACATCTACAGTGGGTTTCTTATCCTGCAAAAGCTCTTCTAGAGCATATTCTGGAAGCTGGAAAACCGTCAGCGTAGAACCCAATGTATTCTTGGTAGCAACAGACAGTCGATCGCGATCAATTTCTTGAGTATTCCATTTAACCTGCCGAGCGATTCCCATCCCCTCTTCCACCCATTCAGGATGATATTGGAAGTCTGAAGTAACTTTGCCTAGCAAATAAGTACGGTTAGCTGGCGAATAGGTAATAACCCAATCACCCTTTTGGATCTCATTCACAAAACGCCAGACCTGCGATGCACCAGAACGCGCAGTTCCCAGCTTTGTTAAGGGATCTGCCTCCTGGTATAAGGCTAGTAACTGGGCTCTGGATAGGCCGGGTTTGACTAATGGAGCCAGCTGAGACCAACCGATGCCTACAATTTGCTTATCGCGAAAATCGTCATATAGCTTGCCACCATCGCCGCGGATCATCCACATTCTGTTGCCCATACCCGTCCCTTCATGAGGAAAAGAAATTAAGCTGGATCATAAGCTTGTTCGCCGTAGGCGTCAAAACTCTCCAAAACTACTTCGCTAACCTTCCTGGGTAGTGTTTAGCGATAATATCATTCATCCTCTCGACCAAATCCAGGCGCTTGAAAGTCAAGTGCGCAGTGCCCTTCTGAAAGTAGCGAATACGGAAGAACTCATCTTCATAAACATCCTTATCCGGGTTATCTCGAATATGCGCCATCAGCCGAGTAGTGACATCTCCACGGTTGTCAGGGATCGGTTTACCATCCAGCAAAAACAGCATTCGTTCCAGGTCCGCTAATTGATCCCTCCGCCAGCCCCAGTTCAGACTAAAGCCCCAGCGGTTATACGTCACCAGATTGTTAATGATGATCTTCTTACCAAAGCTGCAGGGACTATTAGTTTTGTAATCCCATGATAGCCCTTTGAAGACGTTAATGATCCCGCGCTCAAAGACCTCCATTCTGTTCTGATGTAACTGCTCAAAAGTACTGAGGATATTCGCCTCGCTAATGGCAGGAAGATCGCCCTCCTCAAGGTTCTTATGCCACTGGTCGCGGGCCTGTGCATCCATCAAAGCCATCATGCCGGATTTCAACATCAAGTCTCGCCAGATGCTGCGGTCTATATTGCGGGTGATCGCAGTTATCGCTTTATCAACATCTTCAGTCAGCCAGCCCTCGTAGCGATGCCCTAGCTTCATTGCCCAGTCCTGTGCAGTACCACCGCCGATTTCTGAGGTTAACCGTGAAATGGCATCAAGCTCCTGAATGAGTTGTTCGATCTGTTTCAGTGCGGTATCGCGGCCCGTAACAACACGTTCGATACTGGTCGAAAGGATGAGTTCGTTGTGCTCTGTTAATACGTCGGGTTCTGTTTGCATCGTAATCGTCCATAAAAGCAAACACGCCTGCCGGGAGTGGCAGGCGCATTATGCGATGAATAAAAAAGGTGGGAAGTGCGGAGGTAAAAATCAGGAACGGAGCTCGACAAATTTAAGTATTGATCAATCCGGTAGCTCGCCTGGCTCTGAGAATATCGGTGGCGGTCAGGAACGGCGTCTGCTCCTGCCAGGTGCATCCCTTTCGGTCAGTACGTACCAGCTCATAGCGTTCCACTAGGAAATTCACCGCATCGGCAAGTGTTATTCCCGCTTCGATATGTTCCTGTATGACCGCGTCGTCATGAAATGGCGTGTCGTTAAGCGTCAGGCCGTAATGATGCTCCAGCAGATACGTTAACAATTGCTGCCATACCTGCACGGGTGACAGGCGTGACGAAACCGGCACCGTGTACGGTACAGATGAAATGTGCATATGTTGAGTCCTGAGAAAAGGGGTTCATGAGGCAAGCTGCAGCATATTCTCAGCCATCACCCACAGTGCACGGTTAAGCCTCACATCACCGTCGATACTTTTTACAGCGCGTGTATGGGCGTGTTTACCTTTGGTGGTTCGTCCAGACAGACCGCCTTTAATCAGGTTTTCCTGAATGCGCTGATAAGTGGTCCACAGGTCGTTACTTTCATCCTGCCAGCGGCGCGGGGATAGGATCTGCGATTCCGTCACCGGCTGATGCTCTTCACCAAAACGATAAGTTAATGCCGCTTTCGCCATCGCCTGCTGTGCTGTTGGTGGTAACAAAAGCGACTGCATGGCATCGCGCTTCTCTTCTACTCGGTCAAATATCCCCAGCACTTCGTAAGCCCCTTCAATGACTTTTTCCACAACATTGCCTTTATGCGGCACCCGCACCTCACCAAAACTCTCACCACAAATTAGTCCATTCTGGCAAACCGATCTGAATAACCCCGGCAGCATCTGATATGAGCTGGAGCCGTCGTGGCTATTAAGCAGTATGATTTCAGGCACCTGCTTGCCAGTGATCTGGCCTTCGCGACGCAGACGTAGCATGTGCTTAGTATGTTCGCGTTTGCTCTGGCCTCGGACTCTAGTCTGGCACGCAAAGAATGGCTGAAAACCTTCACGTTGCAGGTTTTCAAGCAGGGTAATGGTCGGAATATATGTGTACCGATCGCTACGGGATTCATGCTTTTCTTCGCTGAATACACTCGGCACATAATGCGCCAGTTCATCGCGGGTCAGCGGGCGGTCGCGTCGAACAAGATTGACTGCGCCGAAGCGGCTGGCTAAAAGTGTCATTATTAGTTCCTTATTGAGATATGAAAAAAAGACCATGCCTCAGAGTGAGGCATGGTCTTTTCTGAAAGTGAACGGTGAAAAAAGATTGTGTTAAATTCGGGTGAGATCACACGGATAGTACAGAGATAAAAACGACTGTAATTTAAATATTACCAGCCAGCATTCTGCTCCCTGATAGCCCGGTTGAGCGTGTCCAAATCTTGTATAGTTTTTTCTTTTACTGTGTAAGTGGTTCCATTCGGGTCAATAGTGACTGATTTCGGAAAATGATCCTTTATGATTTTAACCGTTGATGGGTGACTAAAAAATCGATATCTGAGACCTGTGCTGCTAATAAAGTCTCCCTCTGATGGGGTAGCCAGTTCATCTGGTGATTGCGGCTCATACAAAACCCCGACAAAAAAACCGCCCCCACGCATGCCCTCCAGCCCATTAATATACAACTGGTGTGAATGTTTTTTTCTGTTCCATCCATTTTTGGCCATGTCATGAAATGTTCTGTACTTAATGTTGTTCAGATCGAACAAAAGCGCTTCATCGTCGTTTGATCTTTTAGTATGTACAGGAATCACCTTGCATGAATAATCAATTTTCACTTCGAGGCCATCAGCGGTGTGCTGTCTATATTTTAATGTTACCTTTCCGATGAAAAATAAAAATAACGCCGGTTTGAATTCACTATTATTAGGGACATGAAGTTTTGTCTGTAGGTATGCAATTACTCTTCTGAGTATATCCCTCTTGTTTATCGCTTCCGCAGGCTTTGGCACGTCACTAAACATTATGTAAGGAAGCGTTTCAATAAAACTATCTCTTTGAAACAAACGATGAAACGCATCGGTTGCTCCCCTGACTATTCCATCAATAGTCAAATTATTGATTTCAAAACCTGCATTGAAAACCTTTTCCGGCACCAGATTTTTATTCGCCACCAGTTTACCTGAAGGTAAAAGTGAATCGTTTTCCATCCTGTACTTCAAGGCATCCAAAATCATGTCCTGAATCACAGCTGAACTACTACTACCCGTTCTCTTCGCCAGACCCACTATCATCTGATGAAGTTCAGGATAGGAAAGGTTAACCGTTATCCTTTTTTTACTTACCATCACACATTCCTTATAAGGTGCAGCACTTTTTAGATTTTAACAGTGCTGCACCTTTTTAAAAACTACTTTAAATCAAGGGAGTATTCCATGCAAAAACAACCGCTTTTGGCAATACCCGGCATGGTGACATGAGTGACAGTAAAATGTTCATCCGCAAACCAGAGCAAGAAATAGCCCCATAGTCAGCGTGCCGGGATAACTTAAGAGTGGTTTTAGACCGAATGAAGGGAAGTAATAACAGCCAGAAACCCGATATCGCAGGGGTATACGGGGTGACAGGTGGCGATATCAGTGATTCTTTACTGCCGGTACCAATTATATGTTTATAGTTGCTCTCTACAGTATGAACAGAACCTTACAGATACAGGGTATACAGAGAATCATCGGGAAGGGGGTATAGCACCGTCAAGAAAGGGAGTTTGCTACCATCAGAGGCTAAAGCCAGTAGTAGTGTGAGGCAGTGTTTTCTTTGCTCGTCCTGTACCTGCATTAAAAGTTACTGAGGCACTCATGGATATATCACCCAAAGCATGAGAGCCCGGAAATGATACTCAAAGAAAGTAACCGCGAGAAGAATGCCTACCATATGCAGCGTCTGGAAGCGCTGACAGCCTTCGTGATGAATGAGCATGCCCGTGTATTAGCCTTCGGGCTGGATCTATACCTGCCGCAGCATAACCAACATGAGGGCCACGAATCTGCGGTGATAACCCGTTTTATTGCCTCACTGAAAGCGCAGATTGCCGCTTATCTGAAAAAACGCAGCAAAGAAGGTAAACGCATATACCCTTGCCCGGTGTATTACGCATGGGCCAGAGAGTTCGGTGAGCTTAATGGCAATAAGCATTATCACCTGGTGCTGCTGGTTAACCGTGAAGTGTTCACAGGCATGATGTTAAAAATGGATCTTGATGGGAAGGCAAGAGGTTTTTTGCTGATGATGTCTGTCAAAGCATGGTTCCACGCTTTGAAGCTAAGAAACGGAACAAAGGAGAACGTTCGTTTTTGGCTGGCGGGGGTGTTTGAGTTAAACCGCAGAGAAGGAACTGATACTCCGGATTATAAGAATTACCTGACGAGGATCTGCTATCTCGCCAAAAAACGTTCCAAAGAAAATGAGGACGGAGAGCGTAACTTTGGCTGCAGTCAGTTTAAGGCTAAAGCAAAAAGTAATTTATTACCGGAGAAGTGATTGTAATGACGGAGCACGCAACATGACCTTAAATCAACAGGTTAGTTCTGCTCCTGTCTTTTACCCACTCAAAGACAGAAGGACAATCGTCATGAACAATCTCCCGACTCCCGATACCGACCTGATGAACGATAAGCTGGTGGACATGGTCTTCATCACCACCTTCACGGGTCTAACCGATAAGTGGTTCTACAAGCTGATTAAGGACGGTCTGTTCCCGAGACCCATCAAGTTTGGCCGCAGTTCCCGTTGGCGGGAAAGTGATGTCAGGCGCTGGCTGATGGAACGCATAGAAGAATCCCGCAAATAATGCCCTTGAGGCCACTTCCACACGCCTTATCCGTAAACAGCAACCCGACACAAGCGCTATGTCAGTAAACGTCTGGCAGGGCTGTTGCTGCGCGTTATTTGTTAAGGGACGCTGTAGGGATGAAATGAATGACATCCCAGCGGGGTTAAACATAATTAAAAGGGGAAGTGTCGGATAATTGACTGACACTTACTCCCCGGACTCACCATAGTTAAATTTAATTATTGAAGGTCCAGCTACCGGAATCGGTCGCAATACTGGCTTCGATAATACGGTCACATTTCATATACTTGAACGTGGCCACATCACCGAATTGATATTTGGCTGGCAGGGTTCTGTTACCGACGCTCTCCATTTTACAGTTCCCCCGGTTAACCCGAATGGATTTCAGTAACACGTTGTCATCAGTGATAGTGAGCTGAATAACGCCATATCTGGTATTCCAGCCTTCATTGCTGACTGCGCTGCCGAACTGTACTTTAAACGGAGGCGTCGTAGGTTGCTGTGCCTGCTGTTGTTGAGAAGGTGAAGGTTTATTCGCCTGCTGGCTACCCACGCCATTAATACCGTTCTGGAGGAGACTTCTGGGAACGTTAATCGTATCCGGTTTGCAGGATACGGTGCTGGTTTCCTGCCCGAGTGAATTCATGGCCGTGTAATAAGCATCCCCTGTACCATCATATTCCGAATAATTGACAGCAACAGCGCCTTCGATATCGTCACTTTCTCCGCGCAGCGTGAAAGAAGCGGTTCCCGCCTCTGATTTAGCGATGATAGTTTGCTTCGCCTCACCGGAAGGAATGTCCAGTTTAATGACTGAACCTCCTTCTTCGGAGTCACCACCGGGCTTTTCAAAACTGATATAAACAGTATTGCTGGCATGACTGAGTGTCATCTGCTCGCCATTTTCAAGCATACATTGCAAGTCGTAGCCTCCGGCTGCATGAGCATACTGGGCAGCAAATAACGATATAAACAATGCAGGAACAATTAGTGGTTTCATTAAATGCTTCCTTATCCAAAAAAATGGTCCCAGACGTTACCCGCCCACTCGATAACTTTATCTTTCCCCTTACGGGCAAGCTCTTTGACGGGCTTTGGTAACGGAACAGAATCAATAACGTCGTCAAGTATCCCGGAGATCACGCTGGCAAAGCCGCCTTTCGCTTCCGTCTTTACCTCTTCGGTTTTGAACTCTTCCTTAAACTGCGAGGCGGTGCTGCTTTTAGCCCGATCGGGCAAAGCGCGGATCATCGTTTCGACCAGACGAAGGATGTTGTAGCCCTCATCGGCGGAAATGGGGATCACCGGATAGTGCGTAAAGCCAAATCGTTCAGTAATGTAGGCTTCTTTCTTTTCGATGTTGATGCGCTGTGCCGGGGACGGCTGATGCAGGTGTGTATCCCACTCACGGAAGGGCTCGATTTTATCCACCTGGTTGAGGACGAACAAAACGCGCTCCCCTCCACCGGCAGGGAGCAAGACATTGTTGTAGAAATGCTCATCCGCAGAAAAAGCTCGATCATCGCCTTTTATCACCCAAAGGATGAGATCCAGTGAGGGAAGCAAAGTACGGTAAAGATCTTCATACTCTTTATCCCGTAAAGCATTCTCACCGACACCAGGAATATCAATGATCTTCAGCGAACGTTTACCAAAGCGTATGCGCAATTCCTGGGCCTCACGCGTACAGGCTTCAACGTCACTGACCTCACACACTTCGCCCTGGAATAGCGCATTACACACGCTTGATTTACCTGCGCCGGTCTTTCCCATAACACCAATAACAGGTTCATAGTCGATAGCTTCACTGATTTTGTTAACCAGGTTTTCCCGCAGCGACTGAGGAAAAACATCGAGAATATCCCTGATGTCAGGTATGAGCGGCGGGCTGTCGGCTTTTACTCCGTTGCTATCATTAAACATATTGCCCCATATTCCTGAAATTCCCCCTTCTCTTCTGGTGATGCCATTAGTATCAGTAATCATCCGGCCTTCGCCCTTTACTGGGTCATCCATAAAGGTCTCCTTGCTTATGTTGAAATGAACGTTGCCAGTTACTCTCTGAAGGCGTGAATAACGTCGCTGATGAAACGAAAGTGAGGTAGAGTCGAAATAAATTCCTCACTGGCGGTGAGTGCGTCAAGTTCAGGCTTTCTGCGAAAAGAGGTGTCAAGAACAGTCACAGCGTTAACGTCTTCCATCCGAAACACCTGTAGCTTTCTGGCTCGAGTAGCCACAAGAAACCAGTTTCTGGACTGGAAGATCAGGCGGCGAGGAGCCACTCCTTCGTAGCTCTTACCATTGACTAATAGCGTGACGGCCCGGTAGTCACGGATAGCTTCGGCCAGTTCCAGAAAACAGGTAGTCTGGGTGATTGGCGATGGCAGTCCTCCATGCCCGATAAGACATGGAGAGCCACCAGAGCTGCTGGTAATCAGCCGGATTAGTCTGCGATTCTGGGCCGGAATGATCCCCGAAATCCCAGAATTGAGGATAAACGCAAAGGTATTGGGTAAGTGCTCTCGACACGTTCGCCGGATAAGTCGATAGCAGCCACTGGAATGTTCAAGATCCAGATGGATTAGACGCTGCTGAAAATCCCGCTGTAGAGTGCGCTCTGAAACACCAAACTCATTTGCCAGCGCTTTCAACTCCAAGGATTGACCAGCCAACAATCGGCTGATAATGACCGATAACCTGACGGACAGGCGGTCATAATGATCATGTTGTGTTTTCATGGTGAGAACAGTCCTGAACTCCCAAAATAACCAGATATTGATATGGGATATTATGACGTACTAGTTCGACACGTTATGTCGTACTAAAGGAAGGTGGATTGAAAAAATGGTAGGGGTAACTACAGCCATCTAATGCTTTGAAATATAAATTAATTAGTTGGCTCCTGCGCGAAGTCATCATCAAAAAAACGACACAACCTGTCGCATTCCGCATTGTCAGAAAGGGAATATCTGCTGCTCACGAAAATGATTTAGTTCTGAAAATAGTTATAAATGAATCAATACATTTTCATTATTTACAAAAAGTAGGGAAGCATAAGCCGATTGGCCATTATCAATGACAAATCCTTCGAACGCACTTCGTTAATTTAATACAGATTTAGGATATCCAAGCGATTCAGACAATAACAATTTGCTCTACTGAACTAACCGAGCAACATTGCAAAAAAACACCAGCCGACAACCAATAAAAGTACTTACTCGTATAAAGTATTGAAGATCAATGTGATGTAGAATAGAGCCGTCCCTTAATGTGATGGAAATCACATTCCTTAAACTCTGCATTCCGGCATAATCGAACCGGGAAGTTAAACTGCTCACTCCATATCCCTTTTTAGGGGGATATCTATGAATACCGTTTCAATCCACTAATAAGTAAGGTAATAAATGGACGCAGAGAAAATTCAGTCAGATATAGATGCACTTTTGACATACATGAACGATGACATGGAGAATCTTGGTGAAACAATAAAAACCGTTACATTTGGATTCGAAACGGGCCAGAGTGATCGCATTGCTTTAGACGAGTTGCTTCACTGGCGGGAAGAGTATTTGTTCAAAATTATCAATATTTGCCATTCCCGCTCTCTATTACGTAAGGACTATGGAGATTTTGAGCATGTATCCTTGACAGAAGAGGGTCAGAGTCGTGCTATATCAATCAAACACGGAAAAAATCGCTCTTACGAGTTAGGGGCCAGCATGCAAATCGCAACGTTAAATGTTCATGGGCCTGCACAGGTTGGTAACGGTAATACGCAAAACATTCACAATGTATTTAATCAATTACTTCAGCAGATCGAGAAATCCTCCGCTTCTGATGAAGAAAAGCAGGAAGCCAAAAACCGCCTGGCGAAATTTTTGGAACATCCTTTGGTTGGTTCTATTGTCGGCGGTCTTGCTGGTTCTCTTCCTGGTCTGATGGGATGATGGAAGACCTTAAAAAAACGATCCGATTGCGCTGTGCATTCTGCCGTTCGGAACAGTTTGCCTTACCTTGCGAGGGTTACTCCCCCCCAAGTCATAGCTTTGTCGTTTGTGCCAACTGCGGGAGGGAAAATGACGTCACATCTCTGCTCATCGTTGCTAAATCGAAAGGTATGGAAATAGCTGAAGAGTATGCTGATGAACTATTTGAACAGATGACGAAAGATCTGTTTAAATCTTTTAAAAACAGTAAATTCATAAAGATAAAGTGACTGTAACAAAAGTTGCATGGAGAACGTATGTCAAGGACCAAAGTACTTTTTGCTTATTGCCATGAGTTAGATCGATGTTTATCGATTGATGAAGCAAGAACAGAATTCTTTTCAAAAAAACCGCAAGACAGACAACGATTTACTTTCTCCTGCAGCGATCGCAACTGCAACGTCACCATTAGTGGTGTTAATTACCATGTCAAAGCGGAAGATGGTGAAAAATTCAAAGTTGCACATTTTCGTTCTCCACACCCCCATAATCTGGGATGTGAATGGATGCGATTTTCTGAGGAAGCTAACCAGCCCCGTCAGGCTAGTGAAACAGAAGTTGACTACAGAGAAAGAAAGGCAAGGCAGAAGCTAAATGATTTTATCAATTGCTTCGATCCTTGTACTGATGAGAGAGATTCTGGGCAAGAAAAATCTGGACAACAGACATCACTTTCGCAGGTAAACCATCTCGTCAAAGACAATGATTTGTCTAACGATAAATCCCACAAGTGGAGCCGTTATACACGAACTAACCAGCTACAGCGCCTGGTAGACACTTGGCAAGAAGCCAAGAAAACTCTTACATACGACGAGTTCAGAACATTAAGACTAAGAGTTACAAACTACGGGAAGGTTTATTTCCATGAATACATAGCGCATATTCAGAAAGGGCTAAAAAACCAATACGCAGGCGTCATTTTCGGCGGTGGTCATTTGGTTAAACGCTATGGTCGTGGCTTTCTCGTTCACTTCTTCGATAAACATAACGATAAACCAATTCGTCTGTATATCGATAAGAACCTTATGGAGAAAGGAAGATTTAGTCATTATATTGATGAAATATTATCAACAGGGAATGTGAGATATTTTCGTGTCTTTTTGTTAAACCCAGAAGTTTCCGAAAAAAAAGACCGAGCTGGCAATCCAGTTATCAACCTTGAGATATCAAGCCTGCGACAATTGGCGATTTACTACGAACTCAACTCTTCTGAAGATAATGATTTGGATTAACAGTAGGATACTAAATTTATAAAAAGGAGAAATATTTATGGCCCCTGGATATGTATACATTTTAATCAACCCAAGCATGCCAGGATTAATTAAAATCGGTCGAACGCTACGCGACTCACGCATGCGTGCGCGTGAGCTCTTTTCCACTGGAGTACCAACACCGTTTCAAGTTGCTTTTGAGCTTTTTGCTGAACAACATGAAGCTCTCGAGGCTATGGTACATAATGAATTGAATGATTTTCGAGTTAATGCGGCACGCGAGTTTTTCCGCTACCCACTCGACAAGGCCGTTGCGTTACTAATTCAGCTGGCAACCCCCCTTCAAAACTCCACTGAACAGTATGTGGCCGAAGATATAACACAACGGCTTAGAGAAAAATATCCTTTATATATACGTCCAGAAATTGTATCGGTAAGGATTGTTCAAATGCCCAGAGTGGTCTGGCTAGAGATTACGACTGAGAAAGAAATCGCTGGATACCTCGTAGAGCAAACAACCCAACGAACAGATTTGGCATTCATTGTTGACACAGACGAAGCATTCTTTCGGCCAGAAGATGATGTCCGTTTAAATGCAAATAAGCTGGTAAATGATTACGATATTTACTCCGTTGTCATGACCACGGACCTCTTCCATGATGACGCCTGCCAACAAATAGTAAGTGCTTATAAAATGCACCACCACAGTGGCTAACACGATTTTGCCTATTAAGTATCAAATATGATGAGTAATCAGTTCTGAGCATGAAACGGACATTCTCACTCCGCCAGATGCTGAGTCTCACCAAATCAGTTATACAAGTGAGCAGTATCACAAAAAAACCATACTTATAATGGCTTTTTTTCTGCTAATCTATGGTAATAGAGCACTATTCCGTATTTTTATGATTCGTATTTAATTTATAGGGTTAATAATGAAATTAGAAGAGCTTCCATTTATAAGAGAATGGATTTCTCAATTTTCCACTCCGGATGTATACGTTGTTGAACAGATGCTAAGCAATATGCGTTTCGTTGGTTTTGAGGAAGTTGAGCTTTGGCTGCAAAACTCTGTAAACAATTTGCTTCAAGAAATTATTACTAAAGATGGAAAGGTTGCCATTGCATTATTCCCAGTCAGTAAGCCTTTTATTAATGAATTTAATAAAGATAAAGACATCAAACTTCCTAATGACAGCGCTGGACGAATCGCTCACTCATTAAAAAATTTAGAAAGAAATTTACCAAAATATGTAGAACTAACACCACGACTGGACTCTATGCGGCAAAAGAGAGTAAAACATATAATTTTTGTAGATGATTTCATTGGTACAGGAGATCGTTTCATTAAGTCATGGAGAAATACAGTTTCACCGTCCATTAAATCCTGGATTTCGAGAGGGTGGTGTAAGATTTGGCTTATTTCCTTTGCCGCACACGAACCAGGCATAAATAAAATACTGCATAATATTCGCTCTTTATCCAAATCACAAATCAAGGTTAACATAACCATTAATAAATCTTTTTTGCTGCAATATAAAAGCACACGGGAAGTTTTAACAAAATATGGGGCACACCTCGGCTCACCCAGCCAAACATTTGGTTATGGTGGGTTAGCTAGCCCAATTATATTTCAATACGGTTGTCCAAATAACGCACCATTAATTTTTTGGTTATGTCCTACTAAGAAAAAGGGTGTTAAATGGCGACCTTTATTCCCTAATCGAAGCATTCCCAAAGAAGCCTATGATTTATTTGACCCTGCTTTGATAAAAACTTCTATTGCAGACTTTTTTTGGAATCAACGACGTTATGAGTTAGCATTAAATTTTCTTGATAACATTCATAAATTCGATAAAAGAATGTGTCAACGAGTTCTGTTATTAACACTTATTGCTGACGGATATGATACGCAAAGAATTTGTAATATCATGCTCCTTACACCAGATGAACTTTGTGATTTTGTGCGTGAGTTGTATGATGGAGGAGCCATTGATCAACAAAACAAGATCACTCGTTTCGGACATGACATTATTAATCGACTTGCAAAAGCGCCTAAAAAGAGTAACATAAAGCGCAAAGAGATTAATTTTTATCCTTCAAGTTTTTTGGGGTTCCGTCGTGAAACTTAGTTGTGGTAGATACATATATAGTGTATCAACTGCCATTGGCAGCCTACGATTCCGTTTGAATGGTTTGATAGGATGCCAACGAGCACGGATTCCGTCGCTCTTTGTAGTAGCCTTCGCCAGAGTGAGTAGTGATGTGCACGTTTGCGCGCGTTCTTTTGCTCTGGGGGCAACGAAGCCTGTGCGCAAACGCGCGCATCACGACCTCACTTACGTGAGGTGAAGTAAGTGACTCAATGGAACCCCAACCTTTTTCGTAAGGAAGGTTTATCTAAAGGATATGATTCTCACTATTTGACACGCTTAGTCGAGCAAGGGGAAACAATCAATGAAAGAAACCTTCCTGTAGTTTTTTCTCTAGCACATTTAGCCAATTTATCTCATACTTTATATTCTGACTTACACGGTTTTGTAAGCCGTAATGAACTAGAACGAAAAGACTTCCCATATAAAAACTTTTCAATTTCGAAAAGGACCGGAGGAAAACGTTGGATTTCCATTCCTACTCCTGCACTTATGGCTGTGCAGTATTGGATAAACCAAAATATACTTAATAGAGTTATTCCTCACGCTGCTGCATATGCTTATGTCCCGAAAAGAAAAATAATCCAGCATGCACAACGTCATTGCGGTTCAGGCTGGTTGATTAAAATTGATATTAAAGATTTTTTTGGCAATATAAGTGAGCGCCAAGTTTTTGATGTTTTTCTAAATCTAGGATATCCAAAACTCTTATCCTTCGAAATGGCAAGATTATGCACACGAGTAACCCCCAAAAGAAAGGGAAAAAGGTGGTGTAACACTAATAATGAACATACAATCACTGGTTATGATTCAAAATTTGTGGGCAGCTTACCACAGGGAGCACCCACAAGCCCTGCATTATCGAATTTGGTTTGTATCGGTCTCGATAAGCAACTAACATCGCTTGCAATATCTGAAGGCGCTACTTACAGTCGTTATGCTGACGATATATGTTTTTCTTTACCAATGGGATGTAGAAAAAGCGCATTACACATCAAAAAAGAAATATCTAAAATTCTTCATGGATATGGTTTTTCTGATAACAGCAAAAAAACGAGGCTAATTCCGCCAGGGGCTAGAAAAGTTCTTACTGGGCTTAATGTAAATAATGACACACCAAGGATACCTAAAGAAATAAGGGATTCAGTTAGAATGCATCTGTATTACGCAAAAAAAAAATGGTATCGCAATTCATTGTAAAACGCGTGGTTTCCGTTCAGTTATTGGCTTCCACAACTATCTATCGGGAGTAATAGGATATATTTATTCCATAGACTCAAACATGGGAAATAAATTCCGGAATGAATTCAACTCATTACCTTGGGTAGATTTTTCTTTATAAAATTAAAAAACCTGTAAGCTATCAACACTAATATATTTAATATATCACACACTTTAATGCCTTAATCATCTAATGAAAGTTAGATTGCATTACAAACAAGGGCATCTTTTGACATGACTGCCGCTGAGATAAATATAGAATGTCACACCTGATCAATACTGTTATTATATTTTTTGTCCTTATCAATTTTTCTTCTTCGAGTAGATTTTTATCATGCTCCTCCAATCCCCCCCCCTGGAAGATAACCTTTTTATTATAAGAGTAAATAATTCAACTTAATATATTAGTATAGTATATTCTTTTAAACTCCCCAGGGCGAAATAAGAACCTTTTCATCATACAATCCAGAAAGGGATATAATTTCCTTTCGCTCGTATTCGTTTTGTACATATACAAACTTAACATCATCATATAAAAACAAAAGAGGGAATATTTTTATCTTGTTATTATAAAAATCTTTTCTCCTTTCATAAGCAGAAAAATTAATAGAAATCAGATTCTTTTTAATTTGTTTACTGGTTGGTACATACCGCCATTCTTTTTCATACTCGAAATCAAAATCATCACAGCCAAAATAGCTGTTATAACCATATACATGTTTTGTAAAACACTTCAATTGCATTACTGGTAATCTAAGTTGACCGGGCAATTGTTTCAACTGCCGGGCCCTTAATAACGCTATAAGACCTAATGCAACTGGTGAATTTTTTGCTATATAGTTCACAGGCGTTATTCCGTTTGTTAACGCCCATCTTTTGTTAAGCGATATTCCATAGCCGCCATATGTTATCCGTTTCATTGGTAATTCGTGAGGATCATATCCGCTAAATGAAACCATGGGATGGGCGGCATTAGAAATCACCCGCCCATTTTTGTCACCAAAATATTCACTACAATACCTTAAATGAAATGAATTAGAACTTACTATAGATAAAAGCTTTTCGAATTTATTAGTAAAGTGCGTTATCATAATACCAAAGCTTATCGACATTTCCGTTAAGCCTATTATATTCCATTCTGAAAATCTAGCAATGCTCTTACTCGATAAGATTACCTATAGACACTTAATGGTACTAATAGCATAAACTAAAATATCTCAAAAGAGGTATTATTTCTTGAAAACAGCCAGAGCTTACACTCTGGCTAAGGCGGACTCATTACTCAAAGTAATCCATGTCAAGTTTAGGCACTTTAACCAAACGAGAGGAAACGCCAACCTCGTTTTCAATCATCAAATGAACTAAACGTTCGCCATCAACCAGCACCATTCCCTCAACGGAATGGGCAAAATCTCGCGCCTGAGAAGTAAAACCGGAAGTGGTGATAAACACGCCACGTTTGGCCTTTTGTCCCGCCAGCGCACCATAAAACGCCTGGAGTTCAGGGCGACCAACTGTGTTCTGCCAGCGCTTAGCCTGCACGTAAACTTTTTCTAGACCCAATTTATCAAGCGAAATAATGCCGTCGATGCCACCATCTCCAGTACCGCCTACACGCTGAAGATCATCCCGATGTCCGCCATATCCCAGACGATGAAGTACATCCAGTACGATAACCTCAAAACGCGCCGGAGATACCTGCAACAAGTTCTCCAGTAACTCATCAGCAACAGCATCCCGCAGCTCTTTTAACGCTTGGTCAAGACGATCGTCAGGGCTGCTTTTTGCCAGCTCTTCCTGGTTCGGTGCCGCTGGTCTTGGATCAAGATCGACAGCATCTGGCTGCTGTTTTAACTTCACGTTCATGAAATCAAAAGCCAAGTGGTTCACTTCTTCTTCGGTGAGTGGCTGGGTATGGACCTGTACCCATTTAATCCCTTCTGGCGTTAAGCACCATTTCCCTCTGGATAAACTTTGCGATAATCCAGCTCGCTTCAGACGATCATGTGCCCAGCCTGCCCGATTTTTATAAACCAACTGACCACTGGCTATCACTTCTGCTCGCTGATCATCATCAAGATTAAGAGCATCTGCCGCAGCTTCATGCGCATCACGAGCTGGTACGCCCTCAGGTTTACCTGCCAGAAAACGGAGTACTGGCTCTATAAATTTATCGTAAGTAGGAACAGCCATATAAACATCCCTGATAAGGTTTTTATTAGATCGGTTGCGTCAAACCAATCAGCTGGAGTCTGATAAGTTACTTAGCAACTGAGTGTACTTCCAACTGGTTAGGAGATGAACATATACCTCATTGATTTTACTAACCAAGATAAAATCTCATCTCCACATCATAAATCAGAAAATATCACCCCAGCCATCTCATCCAACCGCGTTTTTGTTACTTCCCACTCCGGCATAGCTTGTCCCATCAGACGGTAAAAGCGATCGCTATGACTGTGTTCGGCAATATGACACCGCTCATGCAGAATTACGTAATCAATGCACTCATGGGGTGATTAACTATCTGAATTACATGAGTTACCATGAGCCTAATGCTACTAGCCCCCTGACAAATGCATAGTTAACATATTGATTTTGCATATAAACTGTGAATTAAAGGGCCATTAATCAGCTGACCCTTTCAAATTAAAACCCGCGCATCCCATTGATAAAAGTTTCAATCACATCGCGCACACGGTCGTAAACACGTGCCCGCACGTTCTTACGTTCCAGAATCTTTGGTGTCCAAGTCAGCGTTTCCGCCACTTCATCCTCTCGCGGCATTACGTCGGTAAAAAGGTAGTTATCTAATAAGCTGGCCAGTTTGATGGAATCGAGTCGTTCTTCGCTGCACAAGGCTGCCAGCGCCTTACCTTTTGCCTGTTCAACATAGGCTTCAAACACCTGAGTAATATCTTCGTCATGCGTGGCATGCAGCAGGTTTTTTTCGATAAAGTTATCAATAAGCTCACGTTTACTGCGCAGCGTGACGTCGCTGTCGACAATATCCATGATCTTTTTCTTCTGTTCCTGCTGCTCTTTTGGCGGCATCGCCTGAATGCCTACCAGCAGACGCAGAATGTAGCCAACGTTAATTTCGTCGCGATGAATCAACGAGACTTCAAAATCCACATCTTCAAGAATCGAAACTTTTTCTTTGCTTGAGTGCTTTTTCACCTTGTCATAGATATCGAGGTATTTACTGGTGAAATCCGCCAGTGTCTGGTCCGACAGCGGTTTAGCCGCATCGTCAAAATCGGCAAAGCTTTCGAGGATGTTTTTCAAACGCATCACATCACGGAACGCCGTTACAAACGCCAGTTGTGCTTCTTCATCCGGTAAATCGTCCACGCTTTCCACCGTTGGCGTCAGCGTTAACAAGCGATCGACAGCGTCCTGATAATCCCCGAAATAGTCGTCAAAGGGTTTGACCAGCACCGTAGAAGAGGCGTCTTTGTTCGAGAACAGGGCAATAGCATCGTCGGTGGCTTTCTTCAGATTACGGAAGCAGACGATATTCCCGTGGCTTTTCTTCTCGTTGAGGATGCGGTTGGTGCGGGAAAACGCCTGAACCAGGCCGTGAAAACGCAGGTTTTTATCGACGTACAGCGTGTTCAGCGCCGGGCTGTCGAAACCGGTGAGGAACATATTCACCACCAGAAGAATATCGATGCCTTTCTCTTTGGTGCGCTGAGCAATATTTTTGTAGTAATTGTAGAAGCTCTTTGAATCATTGGCCGAGTAGCTGGTGCCATACAGCTCGTTATAATCCTTGATAAAACTATCCAGATGATCGCGACTCGAGGTATCAACTTTCGCGCCCTGCGGCAAGCTAATATCCTCTTCATCCAGCAGGCCGTTTACCGCCTCTTTATCACTTTTATCTGCTTCATTGGCGGCATAAGTGAAGATAGTGGCAATCTTTAACGGCTTGTAGTTAGCATCCGCCGCCTTCAGTGCGGCCTGCTTTTCTTTAAAGAGTTTGTAGTAGGTGATCAGCATATTGACTGACCCGACGCAGAACATCGCGGTAAACTCACGATTGCGGGTCTTGGCGTTATGGTGGGCAAGAATGTAGTCGGTGACTTTGCCCAATCGGATGTCGCTTTCCATCACCTCTTTGGTGTCGATATCCTCCACATCGATATCGATCTCATTGCTGCTCTCTTTGCGCTTATAAGTGCCGACATATTCCACGGCAAAGCGCAGAACGTTTTCATCCCGGATGGCGTCGACAATCACGTATTTATGCAGGCATTTATCGAACAACAGTTCGGTGGTCTGTTTGACGCCGTTCGTGATATTGACGTTATCAGCAAAGATTGGCGTCCCGGTAAAACCAAACAGCTGTGCGTTCTCGAAGAAGTTCACGATTGCTTTATGCGTATCACCGAACTGGCTGCGGTGGCATTCATCAAAGATAAAGACGATGCGTTCTTTACGCAGGTGTGCGAGCTGCGCTTTATACCCTTCATGGGTGATGGCGTTATTCAGCTTCTGAATGGTGGTCAGGGTCAGCTTGGTGCTGCTTTGCTTAAGATGTTTTATCAGCGTACTCGTGTTGTTGGTTGTATCCACGCTGTCTTTCGCAAAGCCGTTGAACTCTTTCGCCGTCTGATAATCCAGATCCCGGCGATCAACCACAAAAATGACCCGATCCACTTCCGGCATTTCCATGATCACCTGACTGGCTTTAAACGAGGTCAGCGTTTTACCGGAGCCGGTGGTGTGCCAGATATAGCCGTTCTCCGGCCGTCCCTGCTTGTGGAGATTCTCCTTCACATGGCGGATCATCGCCTCACAGGCGTAAAACTGATAGGGGCGCATCACCATCAGGCACTTACGGGTTTCGTTCAGCACCGTGTAGTGAGTGATCATTTTGGCGATGTGACAGACTTTCAGAAATGCGTCTGTGAATTTCTCCAGTGCTTTGAGCGGGTTATTCTTTTCATCGGTCCAGAAGAAGGTCTGCTCAAAATGGTTGGCGCGGTTGTTGGCGTAATATTTGGTATCCACGCCGTTGCTAATAATAAAGATCTGCACATACTGGAACAGGCCGCTACCGACCCAGAACGCATCCCGATGGTAGCGATCGATCTGATTGAAGGCCTCTTTCAGTCCCAGGCCACGACGCTTAAGTTCAATCTGCACTAGCGGCAGGCCGTTGATCAGCAGCGTGACGTCGAAGCGGGTTTTACGTGTGTTTTGCTCGGCATTGAACTGCTTCACCTGGCTCGTCACCTGAAACTCGTTCTGGCACCACTCCTCTTTATTGATAAAGTTTAGCCACTTCTCGGTGCCGTCATCACGCAATAACTGGTAGCGATCGCGCAGGATTTTAGCGCGATCGATGACTTCATTACCTTTTGTCAGGTGCAAGAAAATACGGTTAAATTCGCCGTCCGTGAGTGGCGCAGATTCCAGTCGGTTATGGATTTCAATCTGCTTTCGCAGATTGACTTTCATACTGGTTTCGTCGGTGACATTCACCCGTTCGTAGTGCATGCCCACCAGCTGTTCCACCAGCTGCGTTTCTAACTCGTATTCGCTTTGCGTTGCCATCAGTGTGTAGTGCCTTTAAATATTGTGCAGGCCCGGAGTACTTCGGGCCGGATTATTTTTATACAAACATTTGCTGGAGCAGGCCTTGCTTCCAGGTTTTTAACTTGTCCAGCTCTGTTTTTTTAATGGTGATTTTATCGTCCATTGCAGAGAGAAGATTGGCAATTTTGTTTTGCTCTTCCAAGGAAGGATACATAAATTTTGTTTTCTTAGCATTCTCAATGGTATAAGTCCCAACCGTTGTAATTGCAGCATGATTAACGATCTGTGTGAGAACTTTTGAGCTATTAAACACATGGTAGAAAAAATCCGAATTTATTTCATTATTTTTCTTGAACCATAAGACATTTCCATCTTTAAAATAGAATGGGTTATCATTTCTAACTTGATGAATTATACCTAATGTTCCAACCCCACTAACTAGAAAATCACCAACAGCAGGAACCCCATACTTATCTTTTAAGTAAGTATAATTATCTTCAGTTATGAATATTTCACTTTTAAACTTTTCTTTCTTAGATAAGCTTACGAGTTCTCTTGTTCTATAAAATGGAACTCCTTCATTTACCCAATCATCCTGTAAAACTCGTTTACTAGATCCTATAGTGAAGAAGTCGGAGAATTTCCTCATAGTCCATTTTGGAAAACTCCTTCCATGGTTATCCTTAAACCGCACTTCCTGACTAAAAATCTTCTGCATCATGCCTTTTTTGTACCTGCACAGCAGGTCGTACTGCTTGTTCAGCAACGTAATTCTTTCGTCAACAGAGGACAGAAAGTCAGCGATTCTGGTTTGTTCTTCTAAAGAAGGTATTGCAAATTCAAACTCTTTATACTCTTCAGCATTAATGCCTGGCTGCCCTGATCTCATTGAATAAACTTTAATCCACTTACGATATTTTTCAGTAAGTGTTTGGTTATAAACAAAATATGGATTGGCTTTGTTTATTGTTAGTTTTATAAGAAATCCAGCAAAATAAAGCCTGCCATCTTTTTGTTTATATAAATATGACTTACCTACGCTTGCTCCTGTTCGAGCAAAAACGATATCACCTTTATTAAGAAGATATTGATTTTCAAGCTTACCTGATGGAGTAGTTAAGGGGGAAGGAATGAACTCCCTTGTATCGTCATCTATATCCGTGATTCGAATATATTTATTTACGCCATCAAATTCAATCGCTGAACTGTTCATGCCATAGGCAGCGTAAGAACTAACGCTCCCTAAAGTTGTTTGCTTCCATGGCATGTTAAATTCACTGAATCGTAATTTCGGCACCATTACTTATTCCCCTCGACCAACGTAAACGGCGTTACAATCCCCAACTCCTGGCAAAACCCAGCTATGGTCTTATCGATCTCCGCTACTTTCCTTTCCAGATCCCGAATTTCCTGCGCCACGGCGTTGAGATCAACCTCTTCTTCCGCTTCAAAGGTATCGACATAGCGAGGAATATTTAGGTTGTAATCGTTGTTACGGATCTCTTCCAGCGTCGCGATATGGCTGTACTTCTCGAGTGCTTTCCAGTCGTTGTAGGTATCGGCGATTTTATCGATATGCTTGGGCAACAGGCGGTTCTGGGTTTTCACCTTCTCAAAATCGTTGCTGGCGTCGATAAACAGAATACTGTCGTTGTGCTTACGGCATTTACGCAGCACCAACACACAGGTCGGAATACTGGTGCCGTAAAAGATGTTGGCAGGCAGGCCGATCACCGCATCAATGCAGTTCAGCTTCTCAATCATAAACTGACGGATATGACCTTCCGCTGCACCACGGAATAAGACCCCATGAGGCAGAACAACTGCCATGGTGCCGTCATCTTCCAAATGGTGAAACATATGCTGCACAAACGCCATGTCTGCTTTGCTCGACGGTGCCAATTTACCGTACTGGGCGAAGCGGTCATCGTTCATAAACAGCGGGCTGGCGCTCCACTTGGCGGAGAACGGTGGGTTAGCAACGATGGCGTCAAATTTCAGATGCGTATGCTGCGGGTGCTCCAGCGTATCTTCCTGAATGATCTCAAAATCTGCATAGTGAACTCCGTGCAGAATCATATTCATACGCGCCAGGTTGTAGGTAGTACGGTTCATCTCCTGACCATAGATTTTACCCACCGACGAGGCTTCACGTTTTACGCGTAATAACAATGAGCCAGAGCCACAGGTCGGGTCATATACGTTTTTCAGCTTCAGCTTGTGAGTGGTGACGATTTTAGCCAGCAGAGTGGAAACCGGCTGTGGAGTATAGAACTCACCGGCTTTCTTACCTGCGCCAGAGGCGAACTGACCGATCAGGTACTCGTAGGCATCCCCCAGAATATCGGAACTTGCTTCGCTCAGGTTAAAGCTCAGTTTGTCGAGTTCCGTGACGACTTTGCCGATCAATTCGTTTTTCGCTTTCGCAGTATTACCAAGCTTGCTGGAGCCTAAATCGAGATCTTCAAACAGGTTGCTGAAGTCATCCGCGGAGTCGGTGCCCAACGTGCTTTGTTCAATGCTGCGTAGGGTAGTGGCGAGGTCTTCCAGAATAAAGCCGGTGCCTGCACCTTTGGGATCTTTAGCAACTCGTTCTGCCATAGTGTGGAACAGATCGGTTGGCGGCAAAAAGTAGCCTAAGGACGGGATACTATCCTCTTTTACTGCGTCAACAATGTCCTGATACGCTGGATGTTCAGGAGTCAGATCGTTGTACTGAATGCCATCTTCCGCCAAAATTTTGTTAGCGTAAGCAACGAATTTTTCAGAAAGATATTTATAGAAAATAAAACCTAAGCAGTAGTCGCGGAATTCATCGGCATTCATCTTACCGCGCAGAGTATCGGCGATATTCCACAGGCGGCCTTGCAGTTCACTTAAATTTTGCGCTTCAATCTGGGGAGACATAACAAACCTTACTTATTGATTATTTTGATAAATTTTCAATTCTTGCAAAATAATATTGTTGTTTTAATTTCATCAAGTTGTACTCGTAGTAATCTTTCATCCTGAGATGAAGATACAGCTCACCTATCGCTTGTTGCTTTTTTAATCGAGGCAAATCGAGTTCAAATTGACGAACCATTTGCAGAGTTAACTTAGGTACAGTTGACCCCTGTAGAACAACTGATTTTTGTTGGGCTATAGCTTTGCTCTCATTGAAATGCCAAATCCAAAACAATGGAGAGACTCTGCTAACATCCAACTCGACCTTAACAAAGTTATTGCCCAATATTCGCCCCGCATGCTCCTGCTTAACAAGAACAGCTTTAGCGTTCGCTAAGTTAATAATGACATCATTTTCTCTTGTCACTTTTAGTAACGACGTACTCTTAACCACCTGTTCTTTTTCAGAAACTATCACTTCAGGTTGCCAGTCATCGATCTGATGCAGCTGTGCTGTATAAAAACGATACTCTTCTCCTGATTCTTCCGACTCTATGCGTGACAGGTTTACTCCGGGGATAAAATTTGCAATGTCGCTATAGACGATTTTTCCCATTTTTATCCTCGTAAAATCGGGGGCTGTGCCCCCTTTCGCTTGTTTAATGGCACCAGCAGTTGGCGCTTTCACTGTCGAAAAACTCGACGAGTAAACCTTGACCAAACACCGCTTTTAACATTCTTTCAATTGCATCACAGTCAGAGGTATCAGTGCCATACACTGAAATCGCAATCCTTGATGGCTGACTTTTTTTCAGTGCATCGAGTATATGGGTGTCATTTTCCCCCATACTCCACCCATAAATCACGATACTTTCCTTTTTCTCTGGTAGAACTTCACGGTAGACGGTATCCAGATAACGACTACGAGCAATCGCACTTAGTTTTTGCTTACTTGTCCCTTCAGAAACAAAAACTGGTGTAACTGCTGCAGAATTCCATTGCTGAGATATTTGCTGAAGATAATTTCCGTCACCATGAGGATTAGTATGTAATTTGGACTCTTGACCATTGAAGTCTTGGGCCAAAATCAGAGAGCCATGTGGATAGAAGACTAAACTTGTCGTCTTGTAACCTTTTTCACGATCTTTCCAATGTAAGTCTCTAAAATCACTCCAATCTAACTGTTCATTAAACAAACGATTTATGAAGCAATCCTTTAATTTCCCGGTAGTTGTATCTTCTAGCAAAGATGCCCAGTACACAATAAGATCATAATTCAGAGATAAGACTGTCTTAAATCTGCCTATAAAAGCACGGATTTTGATTAGCACATCCGATACCTCATAATGCTCAGGATGATTTTGGCTCACACATTGTATCAACAGATTTCTAAGTAACTTATACCTCTCAGTCGTTGCATTTTCAGGCACACCGAGCTGTTGATTTACTTGAGTTGCAATCCACAGACGATGCAAAATCAACTCAAAATCTTGCGTATCAAATAGTTCGAACAAGGCTGTCAGCTGGCCATCTGAACTGAGCTCGGTCAACTTCTGACATAAGCTACGATAGGCAAAATCGCTATTAACAGCGATACTTGCACCATTCCCCAAAAGTAAAGTATCATCGTAATTGGCATCAATCTCGGCCCATTGTTTAATTGTCACCATGTTTCAACCCTCGTTTTAAAATTTTAGATTTGTGGGTATTCCGCCAAGAACTCGCCCACTCATGTTCAAATTGGTAATTTTTAAAAATTACCTCACTTGAAACTAAGGCCATTAAACAACGAGATTGTGTTGCCGTCAATTCTTTTTTATGTAATTTTTAAAAATTACATAAAATAATATTACCCAAGATGCCA
The DNA here is from genome assembly GCF_009914055.1 of Mixta intestinalis. Classification (NCBI taxonomy): domain Bacteria; kingdom Pseudomonadati; phylum Pseudomonadota; class Gammaproteobacteria; order Enterobacterales; family Erwiniaceae; genus Mixta; species Mixta intestinalis. The sequence continues at coordinate 4,427,621 of NZ_CP028271.1, read as the reverse complement.
AAAAATTTTCAACGCATTGATTTTTCAACAAATTGTGACTATTGAAAAAGTTCATCTTGCTGCTTGCTTACCAAAATCAAAAGGACTAATCCCCTTCTCCCGATTCACATCAAGAAAATCAGCCCACCACTGCAGCATCAATCTACGCTCGTCCAAATGCTCCGCCTTATGAATATACGCAGCTCGCACAGAGTTACGCTCCATATGGCTCATCTGCCGTTCAACCGCATCCCTAGACCATAATCCTGACTCAATCAGCGAACTACACGCCATTGTCCTGAAACCATGCCCACAAACCTCTACTTTTGTGTCATAGCCCATAACACGAAGTGCCTTATTCACCGTGTTTTCACTCATCGGTTTACGAGGGTTGTGATCTCCAACGAAAACAAAATCGCGCTCGCCGCTAAGCTTGTGAACCTGTTTAAGGATTGCTAAAGCCTGATGAGATAATGGAACCAAATGAGGTGTGCGCATTTTAGAACCACGTTGAGAATGCTTCACTCCTTCGATAGCTTCTCGTTCAGCAGGTATCGTCCACATTGCCGTTTCAAAATCGATTTCAGACCAGCGAGCAAAACGAAGCTCACTAGACCGGATAAAAATTAGCAAGGTGAGTTCAACGGCCAAGCGGGTCATAGCGCGCCCAGTGTAACTGTCAATTCGGTGGAGTAGCTCAGGTAGGCGTTTCAGCTCAAGCGCTGGTCGATGGACACGGTTACTAGAAGCAATTGCTCCAGCCATCTCTTGGGCCGGATTGTAATCAATTAAGCCACTTTGCACCGCATACCGCATGATGGCAGTGGTTCGTTGCTGAAGACGAGAAGCGACTTCAAAGCGGCCTGTAGCCTCAACGACTTTTATGGGGGCAAGCAGATCACGAGTTTTTAGCTCTTCGATACAGCGTTTGCCAATTACGGAGAACAGATTATCTTCCAGGCTTTTCAGCACCCGTCTGCTATGTTCTTCTGACCATTTTTTATTAGTGGCATGCCACTCTCTGGCAACAGACTCAAAGGTAATGGCCTCTTTTGCCTGCTCCTCTTTTACAGCACGCTTATGCTCGCGAGGATCGATTCCAGCAGCAACAAGCCTTCTGGCCTCTTCCCTCTTTTGACGAGCATCAGCTAATGACGTTTCAGGATAAACACCAAACGCCATCAGGTGCTGCTTACCACCAAAGCGAAAACGGAACCGCCAGTATTTTGAGCCGTTAGGGTGAATAAGCAAAAACATGCCATCCCCATCGACAAGGGTGTACTCCTTTTCCTGCGGTTTCGCAGAACGCACTTTGATATCTGTCAGAGCCATAAAAGTTCTCCTTCCATGTGCCGCTGTGAGTATACAACCATTATCGAACCAGCATATATACTCGGTTCTATACTCACAAGCGACTTGATGTGGGTTGACTCAGATTGACTTCTATTGAAAGGAAAATCGCGGAAAGCCTTGTGTGACGCGGATTTCAGACACAAAAAAAGACGTCCGTTGACGTCTATTGATGTTCCGATGGTGCCGAAGGCCGGAATCTAAAAACAAACCAACCATATGTAATAATTGAAAAAATAAAGTGCAATTTTAATTTATGCCCCTTTTTGTGCCCCCATCAAAATTTCAATCAACCTTTCATAGAAGAACTGATAACGATATAGAGAAAGATTCGGTTCGGATCCGCAGCACGGACCCTAACCGAAACAATCATTTCCTCAACAGATTCCTGCACTCACTAAGCAGTTAACGCTATACATCGTATCCCCCCTGGTCGCTAAAGTTACTACGTGAACGGGCTGCCAGTTTTCTCTGTTTTGCTTCAATACGTCTCATCACTTCATCTGCCACATCTGACGGGCTTTGCCCTGGTTGCTGGTGAATATGGATTTCAACTGTCCCTATCGACGCAGGCAGGGCTTGCGTGACTATAGCGGGCTTTTGTTGCTGACTCTTATATGCGGAGACAGGCAGGCTGTATGGGTGGAGTGGTTTAGCCTCTGTCTCCGGTGCCAGCCCTCCCAGAGTCAGCCAGGTGGCAGCGGCAATGGCTGCTGTTCGTCTCCTGCTCGTTATGTATGCGGGCCCGTTAACGATCTCGGGTCCATTCTCACCAGCAATGCCAAACTGCCCGCGCGGAATATATCCGCCGCTGTCATACATCCCGGCAAAAAATCCACCCACACCTTTTGCCTGTGGGGTTCCCGGTGATTTGTCGCCACCGGTCATCCAGTCCGGCAGATAGCTTTTCACCGATGCCAGCTTGCTCTTGAGAGTCTCCCACTTCTCATTGATACCGCTCAGGATGCCGTCAATGATTGCGCCTCCCACCGCTTTAAACTTCGCGGGCAGCGCGGCAACATCACTCAGTATTTCAGTCCATTTCTGACTGATGGTCTGCTTAATAACCGCCCATGCACCAGTCACTCCCGATGAGATAGCATCCCACATCGCTTTAAATTTTGGCCCCAGTGTTTCCCAGTTCTGCCAGATATAAATGGCTCCCATAGCGATCAAGCCAATAACCGCCAATATTGGGTTAGCAAACATCAGCCTGCCCAGCCACAGGATAGCCTGGCCTGCTGCGCCAATAACTTTTGTGACCAGACCAAACACAGAAGCAAATTTAAGCTGGAGGATGCCTGCACTTACCCGCACTACGGCCATCGGTCCCAGAATAGATGCCAGCGCCAGTGACACCACGCCCGCAGCTGTCGCAGCAACCGCGAATACTGCAGCGACTGTAAACATTGCAGCAGTCAGCCGCGGGTGCCGTTTAACCAACCCATCCAGCCCGGAAGCCAGATTCCCCAGCCAGTCAGATAGCGTTTTAAGCACTGGCGAGACAGTTTCCCCAATGCTTGCCATCGCATTAGTAAAAGACCCCGTTGCCGCCTCCCATTTGTTGCCCAGGGTATTAAGAGACGCATCGACGCGCTCGCGCAGAGTCGCCTGGTTCTCCAGTTTGGCGACGGTTTCACGGTAGCCCTCGATGCCTTTTGACGTCATGGTATTCAGCGCTTTTAGCACCTCGTTATCGTTACCAAACAGGGCTTTCTGCGTTGCAAGTTTTGTTTCATCATTTAATTTTTCAAGCTTTTCTAACTGCGCGTACATCTTTTCCAGGCCGCCAAATCCGCCTTTCCCGTCGGAAAAATCAAACCTGATACCTTTTCCTTTCAGCCCGTCGTTTACGCTCTTAATATTTTTGGCATCCAGCGTGGCCTGAAAAATTTTACGATAGGCATTACCCGCTGACTCTCCGGCCATCCCCGCCTGATCGGCCATGACGAGAAGTGGACTAAATGTTTTCGCAGCATCCAGGCCCTTCTGCTTGATAATGTCCATAGCGCTGCTGATATTTGCAAAACCCTGCAGCATATTTCCCGGATCAACCCCCGCGTAATAACCCCGCTGGATCACGTCCATCAGGCTCATCATGTCTTTTTCGGTGGTCTGCGTGGCGTCCTGCAGTTTCGCGGCAAACTCTGCCGCATCCGTCGGGGCCATCTGCAGCTGCACGCCGAGATACGCCGCCGACTCACCCAGCCCTCCCAGGATGACCTGCGCAGACATACCCTGGCGGCGTAACATGGTCATCATGTTTTGAAAGTCTGCCGTGGTGCCGGGCAGCCGGTCCCCCAGGGCGATTGCCAGCTTGTTTAGCTTCTCAAACTCCGGCGCAACCTTTCCGCCAGGCCCCATCATCGAGCCTGCCAGCTGGTTAGCGGCGTTTTCTGATTCCGAGTAGGCGCGAATGGGTGCCATCAGCGTTGCCCCCGTTGCCACACCTGCAGCCACCATTCCTGCGCCGTTCCCGGCAAGGCTATTGCGCACATCGCGCATCTTATCGGCTTTTGCCCTGATCGCATTCAGCTTGCGCTGGCGCTCGCCAACGTCACGCAAGCGCCGCTCCTGCTCTGCCAGCTGTTTGTTATAGCGATCCGTTTCACGGGTAATGCGTGCCGTTTCACGGGCACCGCCTCCCGCAGAGATGCCGAGGCGGTACAGTTCCGCCCTGGCTTCCGCCATCTGCCGCGTTTCCTGCTCCTGCTTTTGCTCCAGCCTCGACACGGCCCGCCATTGCGTTTCAAGCGCCGCTGTCTGCTTTTTGGTGGGGGATTCGAGGGCTGACATTTCGCGGGTCATCATCTGCGCACGCAGCCGCGCCTGGTCCAGTTCGGTACTGGTCCGGCTCAGGCTCCGGGACAGCTGATCGAAGGATTTTAACTGACCTCCCGCATCGTTGAGCCGTTTAAGCTGCTCGCGGGTCTGCCGGACAGCAGAGGCCAGTTCCTTAGATCCAGCCTGTGCCACTTTTAAAGGTCGGGTGAGTTTATCAACCGCATTTAACACGACCTGCAGACGCAGGTTTTTATCACTCATCACTGACTCCGTTTCTCAGGATAGCTTTGTGTCGCCATTCCAGCACCTCGGTCAACGGCATAACGTCAGTAACGGACGGCGACCAGTGAAAAATGGTGGCGATATCCGCCACCAAATCATCAACCATCAGGCCGGTTGGAAAGCTGATGTTGCCGACTTCGGTAGCAAAAAAAGAACCACCTCCAGCGACATGGAAGCCAGGTCTGCCGGGTCCAGCTCTGCCATTTCCTGCGGAGTCAGTTCCGGGCTGGAAATACGGGGGATAATCGTCATCATCGAGGCCACATCCATTTCCATTACGGCCTGCAGTCGGAGTCCCCGCAGCGCACCAGACTGAGGTTTACGCAGCACGACTTCCCGGATCGAAGTTGCGCCACGCTGCACAGGTGTATCCAGAATGACAATGGATTCCGTTTTTTCAGTAAGAAGTTCACTCATGATATTTACTCTCTGGTTGTCAATGTCCTGACAGTGTGCCCGGACTCACACAACCCGGCGAGGCGCTGTGATTGTTAGATGCGCCATACAACCCTCTTGCCAGCGGTTGCGCCGGCATTGTGCTGGCGTTCTGTCTTTTCCCCCTCAGCGCGCGCAGCCCCGCCCGCCTGCCCGCTTCACTTAACAGAATGGTTTTCATGCACCCCGTAAATCGTCTCAGGAGCCGCCATACAAGGGCTTTCGCGTCAAAAATGCTGCATGAGACTCATGCGTTTTCATGCAGCATAGACATGCACTCATGCGTTCTCAGGCCAGCCAGGAAAAAGGTATAAAAAATCCCGGTACTGGACCGGGATTGCGTGGGCGTTCTTTCTAATCAGACAGGGATTTGCTGGCGGTTTGACAGTTTTGATGCAGAGCCATAACGATTGAGCGTTTTCTTTTGTTTTTCATGGTTTTCCGGTTCATCTGATTCTTGTTCATTGCGCCGGGGTTTCATAATTATCGTATCCACACTTTCCAGTGCAGTAAATGTGCAGGAACATTCGAGATTCTGGCACTGATACCATGAGCGTTTAACCGATGGTGCTTCATAGGCTGAGGTTCTGGCGTGTGCCGTAGTGCCGCATTCGGGACATTTAAGCGCCATCAGATACTCTCCATATCACGGTTACGTTTCTGCTGTTTTTCACGTTCATGACGGATCTTCATTTTATGAAGGGCCGCCGGTGACGGGGTTTTGCTTAAATCGATACAAGCCGAATAATCCGGCGCAACACCCGCCAGTTTAAACACAGGGTCCTGTTCCGGCATCGCAGTGTTAGCAAGAGCCGGTTTGGTGATATGTTTGTGAATAAAGTCTTTCAGCAGTGTGTCCGGGTCATTAACTGAATGTACCACACCGACAACTGCGCTGGCTTCGCGGCCCATTGTAGATTTGAGCAGGCTCAATGTCTGGATGAGAGCCTTACCATGCGATTGCATAAAATCTTCCCAGATTTGTTTTGCGCGAATACCCACAAGTGCCTCGTGCGCGTGGATATACTTTCCGGCTAATTCCGCAGTCTCCTGTGGCAAAAGTGCATTTTCGCTCTCCTGAGCCGCCAGCAGCTCATCAAAATCCTCAAGCGTTTCTCGTCCCAGCGCAATTTCCGTGCGCAGTTTTTTCATTTCCTTTGAGACTACGCCCTGACTTTCACGAAACAGCGTGCGCCACTCATCATTCAGTGCGTTCGTCGTGGCTTCCATTTCAGCACGGCGCTGGCGGATAGTTGCAATATTATCCGCTGCCGCTTTCTGCCGACGACGTGCTTCAAGCCATGCGCTTCTGGCTGTGTTCAGGGTTTCCATTGCCTGCTGCGTTACAGCCGGAAAAGTGGAAAGGTTGTTATTCTCTGCGGTGTTGTTCATGACTTCTCCTGCCGGGTTGGTTCGTTACGTCAATTGTGTCGTGACTGACACAAGCGCACTATCGGCGCTCAGTGTGTGGTGGCTGGCACAACGGGCGTTTGCGGTTATTCAGACGCGGCATGACAGCCAGCCAGATAAAAATGCCTCTGTTTCAGCCTGCTTTATGTCCCGGATGCGGTGAAACAGGTGGAACAGGTGTTACAGCATTGTTTTGTAAAACATTTATATGCACATCACAGGTGAAACATCGCAGGTAACAAGGTGGAACAGCGGATCGGCTGGCGTTCCACCTGTTCCACCTCACTATTTCAGAAGGTGAAACAGGTTTAGCCCTTGTAAAATACGGGTGTTCCACCTGTTTCACCTGTTACCCTTAATAAATAAGACTCACGCAAAGCCTTAACCCGGCACCTCGCTGTTGAAGACATAGAGTCTGCGGGGATTCATCTCTGGCGGGCGAATGGTTGTCTGCAGCTTGCCATCGGTGGAGGGCAGCAGGTATCCACGATCCGCGCACAGACGCGCCACCTTGCGCGGGTCAAATCCCCGGCAGATTTCTTTCCAGCCGGACGGCATGACGTAGAACGTGGTGACGGCCTCCGTGCCCTGCGCGGTACTGCCTTTCTCCACCCTGCGCCAGCCCACCATATTGCCGGGGCGGTTACGTTCGTCGTGCCAGTCAGCAAAGCGGCTGTACTGATTCGCGGTAAAGAAGCTGCGTACCTGCTCCAGTGCGGCAATATCTTCCTGATTGGCGGTGTGCCCGCGATCTTTCAGCCATGCGTTCAGGCAGACGCGGGTTGCCCGCAGCGCTTCACCCTCAGGCCAGCCGGTGATACCCAGCCGGGTTGCCAGCTCGCCCGCCATCGCCACCAGTGCAAAGCGGTTCACAGCCCGGCCTACCTGATTACCCGCATCTTTCGGGGTCAGGGCGGCTGTATATTCCTTCATCAGTGACTTTGCCTGTGCCGTCAGCCCGTTAAGGTCAGCGGTCAGGGCTTTCAGCCACTCCCTGAACGGCGAACCGTAGTAGCTGGACGTGGCCCACTCCAGATGTTCCGCCAGAGCCTTGCCGCTGTCGAAGCCGTGCAGCTCCTCAAATACGCCAAACTTCCCGGAATCGCTGGGGATCTGGATCATCCTGACTTCCATCCCGGCAAATGTACGCTCACCGGCTTTTGCCGCATGTTCAGTCAGTGACAGCTCGCCGGTTGAAAAGAACAGCAGCCGCCACTGCTTACGGGTGCGCAGCTCACCGTCCGTACCGGCACGGCCCTTGCCCTGACCATTTGCCAGCATGTAGGCGATATTGCCTGCCTCGCGTCCGTCCACCTCCCGGATCTCATCAAGCATCATGGCGGCATCGTTGCGGCGGCTGGCGCATCCCTCCAGCGCGTTGCCGGTTGCCCGCCACGTCTGCCAGTAATCAGGCCCGCCACAGACAGAGGTTGCCGCTTTCATGGTGGTGGTCTTACCGTCCGTCGATTCCCCCTTGAGGTGGTAGCCGCCGCCGTCCATACCAACCAGCCGTAACAGGGGGGCAGCAAAGGCCAGACTGACGGCAAACGCCACGCGGGAGTTGCCGGTGCAGTAACGGGAAACGTGCTCCCGCCATTCCTCCGTTGTACCTGACACACGGAAATCGCGCCCCTGCACGGAAGTTGTCTGGAGAATGACGCCCTCTGCACCTTCACCGCTGACCTCATCCTGCAGGACGTAAACCTGACCATGCCAGCCCGTGCGGCTGACGCAGGTCACGCGGCGTTCCGGTTTACACAGCGAGATATATTCCATCAGGCGCGCGCGGGCCTCACCGGTGGTGCTGATATAGGACAGCCCGTTAACCAGCAGTACCCGGCGCAGTTCCTCACCGCTCCCACTGAGCATTTCCATCGGCATCGCCCAGCGGCGGCGCTCTCCCCATGTATCTTCCCACTCCAGCAGTCGCCCGAAATTACCGCCATCGGCATCGCAGGTGATTGCCGTCACGCGCAACGGGTTGCATATTTTGACGTTCTGGATCTCCGTCTCACCGTTGCGCTGTACCTGTTTTTCATACCAGAGATATTCCTGGGTAAGACGGAACCCGTGCGGCAGCTGCGTGCGGCCTTCTCCGCACAGTACAAGACCGTTACGAAAGGCTTCACGGGCGCGGGTAATACCGTGCTCACGGTGGAAGTCATTCCAGTCAGCTTTAATTTCTCCCGGTGGCAGCGTCACCCAGCCACCGACTGATTTTGCCGCCCGTTCAGCAAAGGATCTGCCGGGATTCTCGCCCCCGTCCTGAAAATCGTTATCACCGGCGATGATAATTTTTACCTCAGGCCAGCGTGCCCGCAGCGCCTGTGCGACGTTGGGCAGGTTGCCCGCAGATATGGCGGCCACTACGCATCCGGCGGTGAGCTGGCTTACCGTCAGCGCCGTGGCGTAACCTTCGGTAATCACCACCTGTACCGGCGGTTCAGACGGTAACGGGCTGAGCGCCACAAACGCGCCTTTCATCGTGCTGCCGGGCAGTATGCTTTTTTCACCCGTCGGGGCGATAAGCTGTGCACCGGTCACGGCTCCGGCGTTCGTCGTGAGCGGTAACAGCAGGGAACCGGCAGGGAAATCCTTACCGCTGATATGCTGCACGCTCCCGGTCAGGGAGGCCGGGTATCCGGCGAACCCTTTTCCGGTCAGATAGGGGCTTTCTCCCGTGTGACTCTCTTTCATCAGGGCCGCCACGGTAAGGCTCATATCGCGTTTAGGGGCTTTTTGCCTGGCGGGCTTAACGGGCAGTTCCTGCACATCCGGCACATTAAGCACCTGCGCCACCTCCTGCGCTGCCTTTCTGACGCCGTAACCGGTTATGAGCTTAACCAGATCCAGACCATCACCATTGCCGCACTGGCTGCAAATCCACGTCCCGCGCCCGTCGAGGTCATCGAGGCGGAAGCGATCCTTGCCCCCACATTTCGGGCAGGGACCGTGCCTGCCGTTTTCAGGTACATCAATACGCAGCATCTGCAGAATGACGGGCCATTTCCCCCGCGCTGCGGCTGAAATCTGCGTAACCGTCTGTGTTGTCATACTTCCCCCTGATACAGCGATACACCCGAGCTGCAGAAGTCATCAAATGCCGCCGGAAGTGTGCGGTACAGCTCCGCCATCACTTCACAGCCGCGCACGGTCAGTACCGGCGGCGCGGTCAGCAATGATGGCTCCAGCATGTCAGTCATCAGAGCCAGTGCAGCCGCTGCTCCCTGTGCTTCGCCATATTCGTTAATCAGTGCACACTCGATATGCAGGGCAATGGCCATTTCAATACGTTCAACAGTCAGACTGTGCGGACCATAGTGATCGCAGCCGGTTTCGGTCAGCGCTTTCTGGCGCCAGGCCGATGCAATAGCCCGCCGGTAAAGCGCAGTGGTCATTTCTGCCGGAAAAATAGAAACCTGCGGCTGGTTCATTGGGTGCCTCCTTCAATCAGTTCGCAACTGTGCGCAATATCCGTCAAATCTGACCGCAGGTACTCCATCAGCGCGGCGATGCCTGGCGCACATCCTGCATCCAGCGTTCCGCCCTGCGAGGGGTATTCAGAAAAGAGAAGCTGCAACATGTCGCAGGCCTTTCTGGCGCGAGCCAGCTTTCCGAAACCGTCCTCTGACAACCCATACGCAAAAGCACCGCTATTGTGTTTTTCAGGCAAAGCGTGGCCCTGAGCACCGTTGTGCCCGTTTGAAATATTCATTGTGGATTACTCCGTTTTCAGCGGTGTTTTGTCAGAGAAACTTTGAATAGTGACTGTCGTCAGGTTCAGCAGAACGCCGTATGCTGCGCTCCCGCCAGCGGGTAAATACCACCGACGGATGCAGCGTCAGCGAGCCAGAGCCGCTCCCCCCCGCGGGAGCTGGCGAAGGTTTAAAGAGCGGGGCATTAAACAGGCGCGTATACCGCTGCTCAAACCATGCCAGAGGGCAGGAAGAAAGCTTATTGTCGCTGTCATGACGAATCAGCACTTCACAGCTGAATTCAGGGTTAACCAGCGCCACGGAGGGCGAGGCTTCAGTTAATCTGATAATCGTGACAGTCCAGCCACGCTCATGCTGCCAGCGTTCGCCGGGTTGCGGATAATTACGCATGTTCACCTCCGCAGGGAATGCGACCGGCAAAACTCAGCACGTAGTCCGGGGCAAGTCTGCGCCGCGCTGAGCGCTCGTTATCTGCGGTTATCCTTAACATCACAGGGCGGGCATTGCGTTGACTGCGGTTGATCGCCGCGAATAACCAGGTACACTTCTGTTTAGCCATCTTCGTTGTCTCATATAGCGGTTTGGTCAGAAGCCCGGTTAGTGTTGCTGCACTGTCGGGCTTCGCACTCACAAGGTGAATCGCACCTTCACTTTTAAAGCTACCCTTAAGTGAATCGCACTTCAAGTCTTTTATTATCATTTTTTTTGCGTATACTGAATCGCACCTAACGCAAGGAGATCCAGTAATGGCAACGGGTTCAACTAACAACAAGTCGCAGCAACTTAATGCTCGTTTCCCACATGATGTAGTTGCAGAATTAGAAAGCAACCTTGAAGATGGGGAAACGAAAGCGCAATTTATTGTTACCGCTGTAAAAGGCGAGATTAAACGCCGGCAGCGCAGGAAAAATAAGCCAGAGCAAGTAAGCTGAATAGAGAAGCGAATAGACGTTCTCTCAGATTCCATGCTAATTTCAGTAAGCGAAAATATTTTTAAGCCCACAAACTCATTTTGTCGGGCTTTTTTATTAGTGATTTTCATGCCGTTCACCACGAGAGGCATATATTTGCTCTTGAATCCAGTGATCGACTTCGCTTTCAACAAATGAAATTGCACGAGTTCCTATTTTCACCGGGCGGGGAAATGTATTGTTTGAAAGCTGTTTGTAAAGCCATGCCTTGCTACGCTGAACGCGTCTTAACACCTCTTTTGCTGAGATAAGGGTCTGATTCTCTGAAAGGTTGTTTGCATATTCCATCTTGTTACTCCGTGTTCTACTTAAGTTCACGGTGACTTTAAACACTGAAAAAAAGTCATTCTAGTGATAATGGAATCTATTAAGACAAACGTTGATTCTATTGAAACGTGATGATTTCCACTGAAAAAAAGAAACGATATTCATATGAAAGAACACAAGAAGAAGGAAATGCACAAAAAATAAAATCAATAAAATTCATATAGATAGGATGAAAAATCAAACAAATCATACGTTGAAAGGTATTATTACGTTTTATCGATTCATATTACTCAGGAATTACCACAGTATTACACTGTATTACCCCCTCTAGCCCCTTAGAGCCTCTTGTAGCCCCTTCTAATGAGAGATATCCAGAAAGTAATTAATAAATTCACTCTCCGTATTTTATAATATCTTTACCCAACTTTATTTTCTTATAAAACGTAGCTTTTTTAATTCCTTTCAATGGAATCTCATTTTCATTACAAAAAGAAATAATATCATTATATATAACACTATTATCGCTATAATTTACCTTTCCATGTTTCTTAAGTAATTCAATTAGCAGGTAAATTAATTTACAACTATAATTATCCTCGTCATCTTTTCTATACTGCCCTCTGCCATTACTCCTTAATTTTTTACCAATTTCATATAATTCATTTCCTCCTAGCATCATTAAAATATCGCCCCAATCTTTATTTTTTACCTGTTGTTGCAATGCGTTCTCAATTCTTTCCTTAATCTCCACAGGTACAATATCTTCCCTCTGAAAGATATAAGCGGCAGTTAATACTAAGTTCGCTTCCACTTTTTGCGTGGCGGATATGTTTTTATATTCATTAATCAGTTGTAGATTTCTGGTTATTGCCTTTCTTAATCTGATAACCTCTTTTAATTGAATCTCAGTCAATTCATCATTTTCGGTATCATAGTCAAAACCATTCATAGCAAGCGCCACTTCGTGTGGCGTAATGTACGTTAACCTATTAAAATAAAACAAATTATTATCAGATTGTGTGTTATTCATTTATATCTCTCCGTAGCCACACAATGGTAATTATTTTCCATGCACACGCGCAAAATCATATGGTGTGATAGATCCATTCTTGTTAGCATCAATGTAATCAGCCCACCATTGCAGCATTAATCTTCTTTCTTCAAGATATTCAGAAGTGTGCATATATGAACCTTTCACGTTTTTTCGTTCAACGTGGCTTAACTGTCTTTCAATAGCGTCATCATTCCATAGTTTCGACTCACTTAGCGCACCACGCGCCATAGTTCTAAATCCATGACCACATACTTCCGTTTTCGTATCATATCCCATTACACGTAAGGCGCTATTTACTGTATTTTCACTCATTACTTTTTTAGGGTCATGATCGCTGGGAAATATCACCTCACCTTTACCGCTCAAGGCATGTAAACGTTTAAAAATATCAAATGCCTGTTTGCTCAGCGGAACAATATGTTCAGTTTTCATCTTCATCCCACGCTCAGAGTGTTTTACGCCGGGAATAGGCTTACGAATTCCGGGTATCGTCCACTCGCTTCGTTCAAAGTTAACTTCACTCCAGCGAGCAAAACGCATCTCACTTGAACGAATAAATGTAAGTAGCGTTAATTCAACGGCAAGCCGTGTCATTAGTCGCCCTTTATAGCGTGATAATCTTTCAAGGAACTCAGGGATTCTTTTTGGGGGTAGCGCTGGGTGATGGGTCGCCTTAACGCTTAAAAGCGCTCCAGCCATATCACTGGCAGGATTTGACTCAAGAAGGTCATTCTGCACACCGAAACGCATAATTGCGTTTACGCGCTGCATCAGTCGCTGCGCAACATCATGTTTACCTGCCGTATCGACAGCTTTGATCGGATTGAGAAGCTGGCTGGTTCTCAACGTCCTAGCGTCAATTTGACCTATCGAGGGGAAAATATACTGCTCAAGGGTCAGCAGAACGCGATGGCTATGATCTTCGCTCCAAGTTAGATTACTTGCGTGCCATTGCCTTGCGATAGTTTCAAATAAATATGCCCCCTCAATTTCAGCTTGTGCCCCCTTTTGCTCCACTTTGGGGTCAATGCCCTGAGACAACAATTTCTTTGCTGCATCGCGCTTACCCCGAGCCTCAGCCAAAGTGATCGTCGGGTATACACCAAAAGCGAGCCGATCTTCCTTTTTGTCAGACGGGCGGCGATACTTCATGCGCCAGTATTTGGAACCTTTAGGGGAGACTTCAAGATACAAGCCGCCTCCATCAGCCATTTTATAGGCTTTCTCTTTCGGCTTTGCTGTCTCTATCTGGCGAGCGTTGAGTTTCATTTTGGGGGCACAAATCCTGATCGAATTGACATGCCCCCGATTATGCCCCCAAAAGGGGGTAGACCACAAGAGACCAACAAAGACCATGAAATACGGTAACTTGCTTGTTTTTAAAGATTTTTTCTGGATTTGTAGACTTCAGGAAACGTCAAAAGAAGTGTTAATGGTGCCGAAGGCCGGACTCGAACCGGCACGTATTTCTACGGTTGATTTTGAATCAACTGCGTCTACCGATTTCGCCACTTCGGCACTGAAGGGTATGCGGAAAACGTTGAGGATTATACCCTTACCTGTCACCCGCGCAACCTCAATTGTCGCTAACGTGCGCCAAGTGATGAAAAATTCACCTTATTATACGGACTAATCTCAAACGCAGGCTTTTGCACGGTCCTGTGGGCCGGATGGCGGAACTCTGCCTGGTGTGGGAAGTCCTATTGGCGGATAGCAGGCGCGCCGTGGATGGCGGGCCGGATACACATCGAGGTTAAAATGAAAAAAATTTTACAGCGCCTGACCCTGACAGCGGGCGTACTTTCTTTTATGGCGGCAGGAACAGCACTGGCGGCGAGCTGGCAGGATCAGTTGAGCAGCGCGGCATCGCAGCTAAGTCAGCAAAATAACAGCAACGGTACGGCACAGAACGATGCTAACGCCCAGGGCGGGTTATCGCTCTCTTCACTTACTGCACTGCTGAACGGCGGTGACAAAGCAGTAAGTAGCAGCACCATGACCAACGCCGCTGGCGTGATGGAATACTGCGTTAAGCATAACGTGGTGGAGAATAATGCTAACAGCATTAAGGATCAGGTACTGAGCAAGCTTGGCCTACAGGACAGCACAACGCAGGCGCAGCAAACCGACTACCAGCAAGGGCTGATGGGCCTGTTGAATACCGGCAATGGCCAACAGCTGAATCTGAAAAGCCTGAGCAATACCCCGCTTGGCGAAAAGCTTAAGACCAAAGCCTGCGATGTCGTATTAAAACAGGGCAAAAACTTTATCTCCTGATCCCCACTCTCTGCGCCCTGCTCTTTAACACGGCGCAGAGATTATTCTTCCTTTATTCATCTTTAACAATGCTAGTCCTGAGTGATGGTAAACGTCATCGCGCCACGCGCCACACCGGGAGTGATACTGGTACTGATCGGCGTGTAGGATGCCAGCATCGGAATAGAGATTTCCGGCTCCCCGGCCAGATGATAGGTTTCCGGCGTATCAAAAGTCAGCAACCTGCCATCACGATGCATGACCTTAATCGCAATGCCGCCAGCGGTTCCTGGTCCCTCCTCTATCGGCACAATTCCCGGCTCCGGCGAAGGCGCACCGCCTGAGGATGAGAAGGTTACCTTCACCGGCAGATTCCCCTGGCAGATTAACTCAATATCAAAGGCCGTGGGCGAAACGGTACTGGCTACGCCGGTAAAAGATCTGCGGTTTACCCGGCCTAACGGCACCATAAGGCTTGTGGATTTGGCATAGCAGCTTTTCATACGCACGCTGCCGGAAGCGGCCTGTAGCGTTAAAGCCGTAGCGAGATTGCCTGACTTATCCGAGAGCATAAAGCGCGCCACTTCGCCGCCGGGAAAAATGCCTGGCGTAATATCACCGGTACGGTAAAACAGCAGCTGTATATCAGCACCGATCACCGGTCTGCTTCTATCCGCCGTTATCGTGGTATTAACCGGCATAAAACTATCGGGTAGCAGCGCGTCGGAGATTTTCACCCCCACGCCCGGAATGCCGGTTTCATATACGTCCGGCAGCACGCCGCTGGGACGCGCCCAGCTACCGGTCAGGACTGACTGCCAGTTAATACTGCCCTCGCAGTTTTGCGCCAGATCGCCAGCGATCGCGACCGTTTTACTGCCGATCACGCTGCCTGGCGGCTGATTAGGATCCACCAGCAGATCTGGTAGCGTGATCTGCTGTGTTCGGGGCGTTCCAAGATCGCAGCCTGCCGCCTGTACGCTGGCGGGCGCTGCGGCGCATAACATTATTACACCAGCAACTGTTAACTTCTTCATTGCAGTATCCCTTCTTTCAAGCCGATTTACCGGCAGATAGCCTTCAGCAGGAGAATCTCTTCGCTGCTGTCAGGCAACGCGAAGCTGGCGCGGCACTGCTTGTCGGCGCCGCTTCCCCAATTCACCAGCAGCTTGCCCCGCGACGCCAGGCCGCTCAGCCATACCTCGCCATCACTGCCGACAATGCTGCTGTAGTCTGAGTTATCGTCTTCCGGCCTGACCGTCGCACCGAAAGGCACCGGCTGACCATTCGTCCGCACCAGGGTAAACAGGGCACGCTGCCCTAACCTGCCGCTGAAATCCGCTCTGACCACCGCGCCACGAGTAGGGATCACCTGGCTGGAGGACTGCGCCAGCTCAACCGTTTCCGGCAAAGTGAGCGGATCGAGCGTCAGCTCACTCACACGATAAGGCCTGACGTAGGGAACCAGGGTATAACCGCGAAAATCGGTAATAACGCCGGTCTGGTTTACTACCGATGCGCCGCCCACGCCGGGCGATTTAACCAGCGCTACCGTCTCACCAAGCGGCTGGCTGAGCGTAACGCCATCCTGATGCGCCACCAGCGCACCGCTGATACCATAGTTCAGTCGTCGGCTGTTGCGATCCCATGCGTAGCCCGCATCCACCTGACCGTAGCCGCCGCGATAATCGATATCGGCACTACCTAGGCTGCCGCCGTTACGGTTGGTGTAGCCCTGACGCACGCTCCAGCCGAGGTTATTGTCCTCCAGCGCGGTACCGTTCAGCCCTACCGTCTGGCTGGTGCTGCCGTGACGTGTGCTGTTTACCTGATAGCTCGCCCAGGTATTACTGCTCCAGTCGCTAAGCGCCATATTGAGTGAGAGCGCCACGATTTGTTCCTCGCGCCCGCTTTTTTTACCGCTAAATCCAAGTTGCGTATTACGGTTATAGCTGTAGTTCAGGTTAAGGCCGATCCCTTTCCAGCTATTGTTGTAGCCGATATTTATCGAGCGCAAACGCCGATCGTTATCCCAAAATGACTCATCAACCGCGTTGATCGTCAGGGAGCCAGCACCGCTCCACAGGTTCTGGGTAAGCAACATTTCTGCCCGCTGGCGGCGCTGCTCTCTGAAGTAACTTTGACTGTCGCCATAGCTATCCAGCACATCATCAAGGCTGTAATAATCCCTGGTCGCATAGCGAAATCCAGCCAGCGCCAGGTTAGTACCGGTGCCGATAAAGTTTTTGCCATAGCGCAGACGCCAGACGTGACCATGTTGGGTGTCTTGTCGCCCGGCAAGCTTACTGCGTGCCACGGTCGCATCCAGAGAGAGCGCACCAATCTGTCCGAAGTTTCTGCCCACGCCCGCTACCAGCGAGTGATAGCTATCCGCCTGCTGTGTGCCGCCATAAAGGGTAAATCCATGCTGCAATCCCGCAATCGCGGTCCCCTGAACAAACATCTTGCTGGTGGTGTGGTTCTCATCATTCCGGTATTCACCGCCGGTCAGGCTGTATTTTATATAGCCTTCACGCTGTAATACCGGAACGGAAGCAAAAGGCACCACCAGTTGCTGTTCGCTACCGTCAGTTTCGCGGATGGTGACGTAAAGATCGCCGCTGCTGCCGGTAGGGTAAATATCGTTAATCGCGAAAGCACCCGGCGCAACGTAGGTCTGGTAGATGATGTTGCCATTCTGGTAGACGTTCACCTGAGCATGGCTGCGCGCGATGCCGCGCACTATCGGCGCATATCCTTTCAGGCTGTCCGGCAACATATCGTCATCCGACGCGAGCTGTACGCCCCGAAAAGAAACGCTGTCATAAATATCTGTCGGCGACGTGCTTTCCCCCAGCGTGAGCTGTGCCTGCAACGGTATAATGCCGCGCTGAACTCGGGTATAGAGGCGATCCCACCCTGCATCGCTATGACGGCTACGCGACCAGGTACTGTAGTTACGCAGCCGCCAGGGGCCTACGTTAATTCCGGGCCGCAGGCTAAGAAACTGGCTGTCGTTGTTACGCCGGTGCGCCTGTAGCGCTTCGCTATGCGCGCCGCTGAAGCGATAGTTGAGCATCAACGCGCTAATTCCTTCATCCCAGCGGTCTGGTGGCACCGCGTCACGTGCGCTGTGGTTCAACTCCGCCTGAGGAAAGCTAAGTATTAACTGCTGAGCGTTCACATCCAGACGGGCGCGGGCGTCAGCGATCTGTGAAAGATCGGCACAGCCGTTTTCCTGTTGAAGCAAAGGATAACGCGCCACGTTAACCCCATAGCTTGCCAGTACGTCAGCACTCAGGCAGGGCTGTAGCGTTTGCCCGCCTTCCTCATTATCTTGCCGAAAAAAAGTAACATCCCGCGTTTCTTGCCGCCGGTTATTCATCACGACTTCAACCCGATAGGTGCCAGGCAGCTGTTGTAGCTCCTCAAAAGCCGAAAGATCGACCTTATCGTTATCAACGCTCTGTTTTTCCAGCATTGCCGGGTTAAAACGGACTTTAGCGTAACCGTTATTGGCCTGAATCAGAGCTGACATAAGGCACAGCAGCAGTAAGCGGCGTTTCCTTGCGCCCGTCATGGCTTTTCCTTATTCAATAACGCTTCTGTTTTTTATTTATCAGTCAGTAGCTTGCTTCAGCCTCTGCCGTCGCGGCACCATAATCATTAATTATCCGCCAGCGCACCTTGCCTGATGCTGCCAGCTGAGGAATGTCGTAGGTCCTGGTGGCAAAAGGTGCCACCCATTCCGGGTTCTTAATAGCTTTACCGTTGACCTCAACAGAACGAAAACTCATGTAGAAAGGCGTTGGGTTATTAACCTGAAGCTGACCTTTCTGCTGACTCCACTGCAATTTGCCATAGCTATCAGTGGGCGATACTCGCTTAAGCGTGGCCGGACGATAGATCAGCTTGAGCTGATTTTTAATGGCTATCTGTAAAATATTCTCATCATCGGCGGCACCGGGAATCGATTTAATATTGGCCCAGAACAGGCTTTCCCGATCTTCGGGCAGACTTCCACCGGTAAAAAGGAGACGCAGAACGTTTTTTTGTTTGCCGTCAAGGCGAAATAACGGCGGTGAAAAAATAAAGGGCGCTTTACCGCCATCCAGACTTTCTGTCCAGGATTGTATTAACCAGGAAGTTGCATCAGGGTTAGTGACGCTGATAGTGGTTTCTTTGCGGTCACCATGAAAAATAATGCGCGTTCCGCCTATCACGACGCTCGCTGATGCTTCGCTACTAAATAGCGATAAAAGCAGCAGAAAGCCGAAAATCCGTTTATACATTTCCGCTATCCTGAAAAAAGCAATGGGCCGCCAGCGGCCCATTGCGGGAACGATTAGTTATAGTTCATCGTAAAGGTAGCAACTGCGTTAGCCGTGCCTGCCTGCACGTTGCCATTCATATCGATATAGCTGGCGTAGAATTTCAGTTCATTATCTACGTCAGGTAGCAGCTCATACTGGCTGGACGCTCTGAACAGCGGCAGTTTCTCCATGGTTTTATCGTAGAGCTGAATAGCAACACCAGTTGCTGAATTAGCCCCAGAGCTTATCGCCAATACTTCGTTATTGCCGTTATAACCAGCGCCATCAAATTTTACTCTGGCAACGCCTGCCGGGCATTCAGTCAGTGTTAAAACAAACTCTGTCGTAGAAGCAGTAGAACCTTGCCCAGTAAAGCTGCTTTTATTTACGGATCCCATCGGTACCACCAGGCTTGGGCCATTAGCTCCCGTCAGCCTGCAGGTATTATCGATGATTTCGCCGTTAAAGTTGACGGTACCGTCATAAGCAAGCACGGATGCGGATGCAAACAACAAAGTCATGCCTAATGAGATTTTGTTAAAACGTTTCATATATATCCTTATCAGCTATTGTAAGCGAAATACTACTCATGCCTTAAAAAAAGTGGACACGATTCCTTTTATTCTCTGAAGCACAGAGAATTTCATAAACAAACGTTCTTCGACAAAAAAAGTAGATAAAATCAGGCGTTACGATACGAAAAGTCCTTCCTCATCGCTCCTTATCAAAATAGTGTCTCTGAGTTATTAACACGTCAGGACATTATTCGACTCCATATTATGAGGATGGCTAACGCCTGACTCTCACATCATCTTGTCGACATTAAAATTACAATAAAAAAAGATGAGAGAAAGTGAAGAATTAACAATTCAGGAAAAATAAATAAAATTTCACAATATCAATGCAATACTGGCAATAACCACAGCGGCATCCGCTGCAAAGATGATTAAAATCAATAAATTAAAAGCAAAAGTATACATAATTAAAAATTACAAGATTTAAAAAATATAATAAATAAGATTATATATCGCCTGGATCCCCTTCATTTCTCAAGAGCGTTTGAATGCATAATGTTGTTATGTTAGCTTGAGCCGCTACCCGCCAGCTACATGTTGTTACTTATGGAATCTATCGACGAGGAATTAACCATGTTTTACTGCATTAATAACAACGCTATCTTCGATCCGATAAATCATACATTAACTTCAAGTAAATTTTACCCGGGAAATGACACGAAAATTAATCAACCTGCCAGCCGTTGTCTGGCGTTACTGATTGAACGCAAGGGCGACATTATTTCTCAGGAAGAATTTATGAACGAAGTCTGGCGTAAGCATGGTATGGAGGTGACGGTTAATACGCTCTACCAGAACATATCTATATTAAGGAAGAATCTGAAACGGGTAGGTATTGATGACAATATTATTATTACCGTACCTAAAAAGGGTATAACCCTCTCAGCGCAGGTAGAAGAGTGTGACGAAAAGCCGGTAAACTTTTCCTCATCAGACTTTTCTTCAGAGAAAAAAAGTTTCTCACTGTTTAATAAAAGAGGGAGCGTTCGTCTGCTGGCCGCGCTGTGGTTCATATTGCTTGCGACATTACTGGTGCTGTGGCTTGTCTTTACCTGAAGCCAATACTTTCTCCTGACACAGCTAATAGTTGCTTCTGAAACAAGCAAGCGCGGAGAAACACGATTTTCTTAACGTGCTACGCTATGCTGATAGCATGGAGAAAATAAACGAACTGAAACGAGCTAAGCGCCTGGCGCTTTCCCTGCTGCTGATTGCAGCAGCGACTTTTATATCTACCCTGTTTATGCCGCCCTGGCTATGGGCTAGCGCGCTGAAAGCGGTAGCGGAAGCAGCAATGGTTGGGGCTCTGGCTGACTGGTTTGCCGTCGTTGCCCTGTTCCGACGCGTACGCGTGCCCTTCATCTCTCGTCACACAGCCATTATCCCCCGTAATAAAGATCGTATTGGCGAAAACCTCGGACGTTTTGTACAGGAAAAATTCCTTGGCACGGATTCGCTGCTGGCATTAATTCGCCGCCACGATCCGGCGCAGATAATTGGCGGCTGGCTGAGCGCGCCCGATAATGCCCGGCGCGTAGGTCAACATCTGTTGCAGCTGATGCGCGGCTTCCTCGATTTTACCGATGATGCACGTATCCAGCGATTTATTCGACGAGCGGTACATAAAGCGATAGATAAAGTCGATCTGACCCAGTCCAGCGCCCTGCTGCTGGAAAGCCTGACGAAAAATAATCGCCATCAGGCGCTGCTGGATGCGGCTATCGATCAGCTGCTTCGCCTGTTGAACCGCGACAGCACGCGTGAATTTATTGCCATGCAGATTGTCCGCTGGCTGAAGCGCGAACATCCAATTAAGGCAAAGGTTCTGCCGACGGAATGGCTGGGCGAGCACAGTGCGGAGCTGGTTTCCAGCGCGGTGAATTCACTGCTGGATGAGGTAAGCCAGGATCAGGGGCACGAGCTGCGCCTGGGTTTTAATCGCGCCGTAGAAAAGTTGATTGCGCGTCTGAAAGCCGATCCTGATATGGCGGCGCGGGCAGAAACTATCAAAGGCTATCTGAAAGAGGATGAGGCGCTTAACCGCTATATCAGCGAACTGTGGGGAGATTTACGTGGCTGGCTGAAAACGGATTTAACCGCCGAAGATTCACGCGTTGGAGAGCGAATAACCGAGGCTGGGCTGTGGCTGGGCGAAACGTTGATGAATGATGAGGCGCTGCGCACGTCACTGAATCAGCATATGGAACAGGCGGCACAGACTATCGCGCCTGAATTTGCCACATTTTTAACGCGTCATATCAGCGATACGGTAAAAAGCTGGGATGCGCAGGAAATGTCACAACAAATAGAGCTGAATATTGGTAAGGATCTACAGTTTATTCGTATTAACGGAACGTTGGTAGGCGGGTGTATTGGTCTGCTGCTGTGGCTGATTACGCAGCTGCCCGCGCTGTGGCAATGGCTCAGCGCGGGCTAAGGGTGACAATTACTTCTTCAGGCCGCCCAGACGATCTTTATCGCTGGTGCCGGTGAGACTGTCTTTCTCGAAACCGGTGGTGGTAGTGCCAGCCGGACGGTCTTTCTCCAGGCTGCCGGTTGTACCACCGAGACGGTCTTTCTCCAGACCCGTAGTAGCGGCAAGGCCTTTATCGAGGTCCTTTGCGCCGGTCTGCTCAACCTCAACCTCCTGACGACGCACGGTATCTTTTACCGTCTCGACGCGTTCGGTTGTCTCGTTGCGGATACCCACTTCCTCTTTAATATGCGCGGTTTTGCTTACCGTCGGCACTTCATGGGACTCTTCCACTTCAATAGTTTTGTCAGACCAGTCGACATCATTCAGGTAGGCAGGCTCATTAACCGAATTACGGAATACATCCGCGTGCTGCTCGAACAGCGAAACATCTTCCGCCACTTCATCTTCAACGGTATAACGACGCAGACGTACGGTGCCGTCGCGTACCTGACGTTTACCAATGTCCACCTGCTCTTCTGCCAGCTTCAGCGCTTCGTGCTGATCTTTACCGGTCAGTGAAGTGCCGGTGACGCCAGCACCAGCAACGCCGGTAGCAGCCGAGCCGGTAGCACCTGTTGCTGAAGATGCGGTTACGCCGGTAGCGGAAGTGCCGGTAACACCTGTTGCACTTCCGGTTACGCCATCATTATGTTTACCGCTCAGCAGGTCAGCCGCCCCGGTTTTACCCGCTGTGGTTTTGCCACTGTTGTGATCCAGCGTGCCAGGGACACCGGAGGTAGGATCGCTATTGCCGGTTACGCCAGCGGAGCCTGCGTTAAAACCCGCCGAGGTGGTGCGCCCGGAGAGATCGTTAGTTTCACCCAGGTGTTCGCGCTGTTTGCCAGTAGTATCCGCATGTCGATAAGAGGAAGAATAATCATTAGCGTATTGATCCAGCAACGTTTCGATGCGATCGGCATCTTCTTTACGCGCACGCACCGTCAGTAATACGCCGCCGCCCTGAATGGCTTTGTTGTATTCGGTGGCATAGTCATCATCAACGTCATCACCAAACAGGCGCTGCCAGAAGCTGGGATGGCGGATCTCTTTACCTTCTACGCGTAGTCTTTCACCGGAAATAATATCAATATGGTTTTCCGCGATACCTTCGGCAATCAGTTTCTCTTTAGCGACTTCCGCCTGCTGTAGCTGATTAAAAGCAGTAACGATTTTTTCATGTGCCATAATAGTCTCCTCGTGCTTAGGTGTACGGTTAATTATCTTCCTTGCTGATCTCTATCTCCTGGCTACGTAATGTGACCTGTTGTTGAAAATGCTCGCGCTTTTTCAGTTTATGAATATGAACTTCTTCCTTTAATATATGACGACGAATAATTTCTACCTGCTCTTCAATTACTGGCACAATTAATACGTCACCTTCCTGACGAACCTGGGGAAAATAACCTTCCTCAATCGGTTCATTTTTTTCAACGTGCGTTATCTCCACCTCTTCATGCCAGAGCTCTGCTTCCAGTAGCTTCTCAGCGCTGGTGGTGGAACGATGAATACGGATGCGACGGTCCACCACGCGAGTGGTGCCGATCTCCGCCCGCTCTTCTGCCAACGGAATGACATCCTGCTGTTCCGCCTTTTCCTGCTGCGGCGCAATTTTCTTATCCATTAATTACCTCCGCAAATAGCGCCGTGTCAGAATATGCGTTCATTATCATGTCAGTGACCGATAACTTACCGTAATAGTTATAAAGCATAGACCAAACGGTGACTTATGTAATAATCAGCCGTGGCAAATTGTTAAGAAATATAAATTCCACTGACATTAACGCCTGGAGCGGCCCTGTTTTTTATCGCTTTTTATTCACCAACAAATTTTCACATCAGGCTATGGTGAGAATAAAAGAGCAGACTTCTTATTAACCTCTTCTTGGCGCTAACATTTTAATTAACGCAGCGGCAGAAAAGGTAACAGGCGGTCAAATTTACAATTATTTAGCCAGGACCATACAAGATGCAGAACAGAGAGAAAAGCGAGAAGAGATAAACGGACGCGGCACTGGCTGCCGCGTCCGGGAGATTAACGACGTTTCATCAGCATCCAGACGCTGATAGCAAAGAAAGCGGCGCTGGGCAGCACCGCGCCCAGAACCGGCGGCAGGCCATACACCAGGCTAAGCGGGCCAAAGATCTGATCCAGCACGTAGAACAGAAAACCGAAGCTGATGCCGGTCACCACGCGTACGCCCATCGATACGCTACGCAGCGGCCCAAAGATAAAGGAGAGCGCCATCAGCATCATTACGGCCACCGACAGCGGCTGGAAGATTTTACTCCACATATTCAGCAGATAGCGCCCGGACTCCTGACCGCTCTGCTGCAAATATTTGGCGTAGTTGTGCAGGCCGCGAATCGACAACGCATCGGGATCGAGCGCCACCACACCAAGCTTGTCCGGCGTCAGGTTGGTTTTCCATT
The DNA here is from genome assembly GCF_009914055.1 of Mixta intestinalis. Lineage (NCBI taxonomy): Bacteria > Pseudomonadati > Pseudomonadota > Gammaproteobacteria > Enterobacterales > Erwiniaceae > Mixta > Mixta intestinalis. Next base: position 4,403,323 of record NZ_CP028271.1, on the reverse strand, counting down.
CGCCACTGATGCTCTGCTTGCCGGTGATCTGTTTCACATCACTCAGATCTGACTCATCCACCTGCCCCAGTTTCCAGCGCCGTTTCTCTTTATCCCAGATAGCGGTAGCGGCGTAGCGCACGCTCATCAGCCGACGCTGATCGTTGAAGTTATAGATGCTGATGCCGTCCAGCTCATTACTGCCCTTGATGCGCTCTATATAGATGAAGCTGTTACCATCTTTTGCCCACAGCCCGGACTGGGTAGAGAGCAGCGAACCGCCAAGGATCTGTTGGGCGCGGAAGTTACGCGCCATCTGTTCGCCCTGCGGCGCAACGAATTCACCGATGGCCATCGTCAGCAGCACTAGCGGAATCGCGGTTTTCATTACCGATAGCGCGATTTGCAGACGGGTAAAGCCGGAGGCCTGCATTACCACCAGCTCGCTGCGCTGCGCCAGCGTACCGAGGCCGAGCAATGCGCCAAGCAGTGCCGCCATCGGGAAAAAGATCTCAATATCTTTCGGCACGCTGAGCAGGGTGTAATAACCGGCGGAGAGCGCGGTATAGGCGCCCTGACCGGTTTTACGTAGCTGATCGACAAACTTAATGATGCCGGAGAGCGACACCAGCATGAACAGCGTCAGCATGATGGTGTTGAAGATGGTTTTACCGATATAGCGATCGAGTACGCCAAACATCAGACTGAACCTCCACGCGTAAAGCGGGCGCGCAGACGCCGCATCGGCACCGTATCCCACAGGTTCAGCACAATCGCCAGCGCCAGATAGCTCAGGTTAACCACCCACATCCAGACCGCCGGATCGAGCCGCCCTTTTGCACCGTTTGATTTCAGCGAGCTTTGCAGCAGGAAGAAGATCAGATAGAGCAGCATCGCTGGCAGCATCGACAGCACGCGTCCCTGGCGCGGGTTCACCACGCTTAACGGTACTACCATCAACGCCATCACCAGCACCGAAAAGACCAGCGTCAAACGCCAGTGCAGCTCGGAGCGAAACTGCTTCGAATCGTTATGAAGCAGATTCGAAAAGTTGGCCTGCTCCGCATCGTCAGGATCGAGCGTGGCGGTTTTATAACCGATAATCGCCTGATAGTTAGTGAAGTCGGTGATGCGGAAATCACGCAGCAGCGCGGTGCCTTCAAAGCGGGTGCCTTTATCCAGCGTCACCACCTGCGAACCGTCCAACCGCTGCTCCATATGGCCGCTGTCTGCCAGCACAACGGAAGGACGGGCGTTGCCTTTAGGACGTAGCTGAGCGAGGAAAACGTGACCAAACGCGTTGCCCTTAACGTCTTCAATAAAAAGCACGCTGTTGCCGTCGCTGGACTGCTGAAACTGCCCGGCTGCCAGCGCCGCCGCGCCGGGGTTGGCTTTCGCATTCTGCGTCACTTCGCTCTGGTAGCGTGATGACCAGGGGCTTAGCCACAGCACATTAACCGCCGCCGCCGCCGCCGTCAGCAGCATTAAAAACATCGCCGCTTTTACCAGTACCGCCTTGCTCAGGCCGCAGGCGTGCATCACCGTAATTTCACTTTCGGTGTAGAGCCGCCCCAGCGTCATTAAGATGGCCAGAAACAGACTGAGCGGCAAGATAAGCTGTGCCATTTCCGGCACGCCGAGCCCAAGCAGGGTAAGAACTAAGTTTGTCGGGATCTCGCCATCCACCGCCGCGCCCAGAATCCTGACGAGCTTCTGACAAAAGAAGATCAGCAGCAGGATAAAGAGTATTGCCAGCTGGCTTTTTAGCGTTTCCCGAACCAGATATCTAATGATGATCACGCTTCGTATGCCTGTGAAAACTTGTCTTTTTGCTGGAAAATCGATAGTTTCAACGCTTATCCGCCATTTTTAATCATCAATGGCCGTCGTCATAGATCTATTGTATGACACAAGCGTTCAGGTGACGTAAAAAATAACAAAGTCACTGAAACACAAACTGACGTCCTTTTTACTGGAAACGTCGTACGCAACGGCGTCAGCGTTACGAGGCGGTACATTCTAGCCGCAGCCAGCGCCGTTGTCTTTAAGATTCAGGAGAGTGCATGGAGTTCAGTGTAAAAAGCGGTAGCCCGGAGAAACAGCGTAGTGCCTGTATCGTTGTGGGTGTCTTCGAGCCGCGCCGTCTGTCGCCGATCGCCGAACAGCTGGATAAAATCAGCGATGGCTACATCAGCGCCCTGCTGCGCCGCGGCGAACTGGAAGGTAAAGTGGGTCAAACGCTGCTGCTGCATCATGTGCCGAATATCCTTTCTGAGCGTATTTTGCTCATTGGCTGTGGTAAAGAACGCGAGCTGGATGAACGTCAGTATAAGCAGGTTATTCAGAAAACGATTAATACATTGAATGATACCGGCTCGATGGAGGCGGTCTGTTTCCTGACTGAACTGCACGTTAAAGGGCGCAACACCTACTGGAAAGTGCGCCAGGCGGTAGAAACGGCAAAAGAGACGCTCTACTGCTTCGATCAGCTGAAAAGCAACAAAAGCGAACCACGTCGCCCGCTGCGCAAAATGGTGTTTAACGTGCCGACACGCCGCGAGCTAACCAGCGGCGAACGCGCGATTCAGCACGGTCTGGCTATTGCCGCCGGTGTGAAGGCGGCGAAAGATTTAGGCAACATGCCGCCGAATATCTGTAACGCTGCCTATCTCGCTTCACAGGCACGCCAGCTGGCCGATGCCTGGAGCAACATTACCACGCGCGTTATCGGCGAGCAGCAGATGAAAGAGCTGGGTATGAACGCCTACCTGGCGGTGGGCCAGGGCTCGCAAAACGAATCGCTGATGTCAGTGATCGACTATAAAGGCAGCCCGGACCCGGAAGCGAAACCGATTGTGCTGGTAGGCAAAGGGTTGACCTTTGACTCCGGCGGCATCTCTATCAAGCCGGCCGAAGGCATGGATGAGATGAAATATGATATGTGCGGTGCCGCATCGGTATATGGCGTGATGCGCATGGTGGCAGAGCTTAACCTGCCGTTGAACGTGGTTGGCGTGCTGGCGGGCTGTGAAAATATGCCGGGCGGACGCGCTTTCCGTCCGGGCGACGTGCTGACCACCATGTCCGGGCAGACGGTAGAAGTGCTGAATACCGATGCCGAAGGGCGTCTGGTGCTGTGCGATGCGCTGACCTACGTGGAGCGCTTCGATCCGGAAGTGGTGATCGACGTCGCTACGCTGACCGGTGCCTGCGTGATCGCGCTGGGCCATCATGTCAGCGGTCTGCTATCAAACCACAACCCGCTGGCACACGAGCTGATCGGCGCTTCCGAGCAGGCGGGCGATCGCGCCTGGCGCTTGCCGATGGCCGATGAGTATCAGGAGCAGCTGGAATCGAACTTTGCCGATATGGCGAATATCGGTGGTCGTCCAGGCGGTGCAATTACCGCCGCCTGCTTCCTGGCACGCTTTGCCCGTAAATATAACTGGGCGCATCTGGATATCGCCGGAACCGCCTGGCGCTCCGGCAAAGCAAAAGGCGCTACCGGTCGCCCGGTGGCCCTGCTGTCGCAGTTCCTGCTGAACCGCGCCGGAATGAACGGCGACGACTAGGCTGTTTTAATCCAGCCGCTGCATCTGTGGCGGCTGGGTGCTTCATAACTGAACCTATTACTATTCAGCGTCTGGCAACACGCCATACGCCGACAGGCATACATCATGAAAAAGGCCACTTTCTATCTTCTGGAAACCGACGCACAGACGGACGGCCTGAGCGCGGTCGAGGCGCTGGTCTGCGATTTAGCAGAGCTGCGCTGGCGCGAAGGTAAGCGCGTGCTGATAGCCTGTGAAGATGAACAGCAGGCCGTGCGGCTGGACGAAGCCCTGTGGCAGCGTCCGGCGAAAGCCTTTGTGCCGCATAATCTCGCCGGTGAGGGCCCCAAATATGGCGCGCCGGTAGAGCTGGCCTGGCCGCAGCGTCGCGGCAACGCGCCGCGCGATCTGCTGATCAGCCTGCTGCCGCAGTTTGCAGATTTTGCCACCGCTTTCCATGAAGTGATAGACTTTGTCCCTTATGAAGAATCATTGAAACAGCAGGCGCGTGAACGCTACAAAGCCTATCGCAGCGTCGGCTTCCACTTGAATACGGCAACCCCGCCACAGCCGCAAACGACATAGCAGAAATGGAAAAGACATATAATCCGCAAGAGATCGAACAGCCGCTTTACGAGCATTGGGAAAAGCAGGGCTACTTCAAACCGAATGGCGATACCAGCCAGGAAAGCTTCTGCATCATGATCCCGCCGCCGAACGTCACCGGTAGCTTGCATATGGGTCATGCCTTCCAGCAAACCATTATGGATACCATGGTGCGCTACCAGCGTATGCAGGGTAAAAACACGCTGTGGCAGGTGGGCACCGACCATGCCGGTATCGCCACCCAGATGGTGGTGGAACGTAAAATCGCCGCTGAAGAGGGCAAAACTCGCCAGGATTACGGGCGCGATGCTTTTATTGAAAAAGTGTGGCAGTGGAAAGCCGAATCCGGCGGTACCATTACCCGTCAGATGCGCCGCCTCGGCAACTCCGTGGACTGGGAGCGCGAGCGCTTCACCATGGACGAAGGCCTCTCCAACGCGGTGAAAGAGGTGTTTGTTCGCCTCTATAAAGAGAACCTGATCTACCGTGGCAAACGCCTGGTAAACTGGGACCCGAAACTGCGCACTGCCATTTCCGATCTGGAAGTGGAAAATCGCGAGATCAAAGGATCGATGTGGCATATCCGCTATCCGCTGGCGGATGGTGCGAAAACCGCTGACGGCAAAGATTATCTGGTGGTTGCTACCACTCGTCCGGAAACTCTGCTGGGCGATACCGGCGTGGCGGTCAACCCAGAAGATCCGCGCTACCAGAGCCTTATCGGCAAGTTTGTTATGCTGCCGCTGGTTAACCGTCGTATTCCGATCGTGGGCGACGAGCACGCCGATATGGAAAAAGGCACCGGCTGTGTGAAGATCACCCCGGCGCATGATTTCAACGACTACGAAGTGGGCCGCCGCCACAAGCTGCCGATGATCAATATCCTGACCTTTGACGGCGATATCCGTGAAAGCGCGCAGGTATACGATACCAACGGTGAAGAAACTGACGTTTATGCCGCAACGCTGCCGGAAGCCTTCCGCAATATGGAACGCTTCGCCGCGCGTAAGGCGATAGTTGCCGCCGTTGATGAGCTGGGCCTGCTGGAAGAAATTAAACCGCACGACCTTACCGTGCCCTATGGCGATCGCGGCGGCGTAGTTATCGAACCGATGCTGACCGATCAGTGGTACGTGCGTACCGCCCCGCTGGCAAAAGTGGCGGTGGAAGCGGTAGAAAACGGCGACATTCAGTTTGTGCCGAAACAGTACGAAAATATGTACTTCTCCTGGATGCGCGATATTCAGGACTGGTGTATCTCCCGTCAACTCTGGTGGGGCCACCGCATTCCGGCGTGGTATGACGCTGAAGGCAACGTCTACGTAGGCCGCAGCGAAGAAGAAGTGCGTGCGGAAAACCAGCTCGACGCCAGCGTAACGCTGCGTCAGGACGATGACGTGCTGGATACCTGGTTCTCTTCCGGCCTCTGGACCTTCTCTACTCTCGGCTGGCCGGAGAATACCGACGCGCTGCGTACCTTCCATCCCACCAGCGTGCTGGTGAGCGGCTTCGATATCATCTTCTTCTGGATCGCGCGCATGATCATGCTGACCATGCACTTCATCAAGGATGAAAACGGCAAGCCGCAGGTGCCGTTTAAAACCGTCTATATGACCGGTTTGATCCGCGATGAGGAAGGCCAGAAGATGTCGAAATCGAAGGGCAATGTTATCGATCCGCTGGATATGGTGGACGGTATCGCTCTCGACGCGCTGCTGGAAAAACGCACCGGCAATATGATGCAGCCGCAGCTGGCGGAAAAAATCCGCAAGCGCACCGAGAAGCAATTCCCGAACGGCATCGAACCGGCGGGCACCGATGCGCTGCGCTTTACCCTGGCAGCGCTGGCTTCAACCGGACGTGATATCAACTGGGATATGAAACGCCTGGAAGGCTACCGCAACTTCTGTAACAAGCTGTGGAACGCCAGCCGCTTCGTGCTGATGAACACGGAAGATCAGGATTGCGGGCAGAACGGCGGCGATATGACGCTGTCGCTGGCGGATCGCTGGATTCTGGCAGAATTCAACAATACGGTGAAAGCCTATCGCGAGGCGCTGGACAGCTATCGCTTTGATATCGCCGCTAATATCCTGTATGAGTTTACCTGGAACCAGTTCTGCGACTGGTATCTGGAACTGACCAAGCCGGTGATGCATAACGGTTCTGAAGCGGAACTGCGCGGCACGCGTCATACGCTGGTCACGGTGCTGGAGGCGCTGCTGCGTCTGGCGCACCCGATCATTCCGTTTATCACCGAAACCATCTGGCAGCGCGTGAAAGTGCTGAAAAATATCAGCGCCGATACCATTATGCTGCAACCTTTCCCGGCTTACGATGCGGCGAAAGCGGATGAGGCAGCGCTGGCGGATACCGAGTGGCTGAAACAGGCGATCGTTGCGGTGCGTAATATTCGTGCAGAAATGAATATCTCTCCGGGCAAGCCGCTGGAACTGCTGCTGCGCGGTGCCAGCACCGACGCACAGCGTCGCGTAAATGAAAACCGCAGCTTCCTGCAGGCAATGGCGCGTCTGAGCGAGATCACGCTGCTGCCGCAGGGCGATAAAGGCCCGCTCTCCGTGACCAAACTGGTGGACGGTGCTGAGCTGCTGATTCCAATGGCCGGTCTGGTGGATAAAGAGGCGGAGCTGGAACGTCTGGCGAAAGAGCTGGCGAAAGTTGAAGCCGAGATGGAAAAAATTCAGTCCCGTCTGGGCAATGAATCTTTCGTCGCCCGCGCACCTGAAGCTGTCGTCGCCAAAGAGCGCGATCGCATGACCGAGCTGGAACAGGGCAAAGCCAAACTGATTGAGCAGCAGGGCGTGATCGCCGCGCTGTAATACGCGCTTTCTGCCGTCAACAGGCAGCCTTTCTAACCTACCCTGTCAGCATCCGCTGGCGGGGTATTTTTTTGCCTGCCGTAAAGCGGTAGCCGTTGGCTATTACTCTGTGATTGCGCTTAACGGCAACGCTTTTCGCTGAGAACGCAATGGCTGAATTTTTCTCAATGCCGCAGAGATTGCATCGCCCCGTCAGCGGTGTTATTACACTCTTTTCGTTTCTTTATTCAGGCCAGACGTATGACTATCGCCACCGACACTTCGCTGCGCATTCGCCCCATCCGCGAGGCGGATAACCCCTTTGTTGCCCAGGTTATTCGTCACGTATCGGCAGAATTCGGCCTGACCGCCGATAAAGGCTATACCGTTGCCGATCCTAATCTTGATCGTCTGTTTGAGCTGTATAGCGAAGCGAACAGCGCCTATTGGGTGATTGAACTGAATGGCAAAATCGTTGGCGGCGGCGGCATCGCGCCTTTGCAGTGCAGCGCACCTGATATTTGTGAGCTGCAAAAGATGTATTTTATGCCGCAGCTGCGCGGACGCGGGCTGGCCTGGCGACTGGCGTTGCAGGCGTTTGAATTTGCCCGCGAGCGCGGCTTTAAGCGCTGTTATCTGGAAACCACCGCCAGCCTGACTCAGGCGATCCGGCTGTATGAGAAGCTGGGCTTTCAGCATATCGATGGCCCGCTGGGCTGCACCGGTCACGTTGATTGTGAAGTAACCATGTTAAAGACGCTGTAAGCGACCTGCTCGCCCGCTGTCGAACATGGTGTCAGGCGCGGGCGAGAGAGTTGCGCGTTTTTTACTGGGTTAGCCGCCAGGCGGGGACGCCGCTGTGGAAACGCAGTTCGTTATCCGGCTCCTGAATCAGGCGCGCTTCCGTTTCGCCAATAAGACGCACGCGTGCGCTGATGTCAAAGGGAGCGATACGCGCCGCCAGCGCCAGATAATCCTGATAGTGACGCGCCTCGGAGCGCAGCAACGACAGATAAAATCTTGCCAGCTCCTCATCCAGATAAGGTGCCAGGCTGGCAAAGCGCTCACAGGAGCGCGCCTCAATATAAGCGCCGCAAATCAGCTTATCCACCAGCGTCAGCGGCTCATGGGTGGTGACTTCACGCATCAAGCCTTTGGCGTAGCGGCTGGCGCTGATTTTCCGATAGGGAATGTTGCGCGCCTGCATAATCTCCCACACCTGATAAAAATGGTGCAGTTCCTCTTTGATCAACAGCACCATTTTATCCAGCAGCTCATCGCCCCACGGGATATCGTTGCGGGCGATAATGCGTTTCGACAGATTTTTATGCGCCTCGATAAAGCCGCTGTCACGATCTTCGCGATGAATAAAGGCTTCGTAGGGCTGGAGCCAGGCAAGCATGGCGTCACCGCTTGGTTTATCCGCTACATATTTACGGATCAGCCAGGTAGCCGTTTGAGCCGCTTTTAATTCGCAGATCATATGATCGGTGAGCAGCAAAGGAAGATGCTCCGCTTTACGCGCCTCATCAATCCAGAGTTGGGGCGTGCGGCAGTGCAGAAACTGGTGAACGGGAGCAAGCAGATCGGTGTAGTTCATGACATAGCTACGGTTAATGGAGCGCGCCGCATCCACAGCGCGCCGGATTAATCAGGAAAACAACGGAAGATCAGTGGCGAACGCCATCGTCATCGTCGTCCAGGTAATCGCCCTCTTCATCTTCTTCATCCTCACCGTCCGGATCTTCGAAGTAGGTGCCCCAGCCATCATAATCAACGTTATGTTTGCCCGCCAGGTTAACCAGCTGCTCAACCTGCGCGTCAATCAGATCGACATTGAGCGCCAGCTCGCTCAGGATATCCACGCACATTACCGTGGTGCCATCCTCCAGCTCCAGCTCTTCGGGCTCGGTCACTTCATAACCCAGCTTAAAGGCATCTACCGCCGCTTTTTCCAGCGCGTCGAAGCTGTCGCAGGAGAGATGATGCTCAATGGTATAGAGCGCATCGGGATCGCTTCCATCTTCCAGCAGCTCTTCAATAATCGCTCTGGTTTCTTCGCGCTGCTCTTCCAGCAATTCTTCATATGCCATGATGGGTTCCTCAGTGTGTGGCAAACATTGTGATTATTTTCCCACACTGCCGTTCGCGCCACTACACAAAAGCGAAAGTTTATTGCGCCTGGGGTTGAAAATGAATATTCATACGTTTAAATTGAATTTAAATTCATTCATCAAAAGACAAGGAGTGCTGTATGAGCCAGTTTTATCAACGCCATTTCCTCAGGCTGCTCGATTTCACCCCGGCAGAAATCAATGCACTGCTGGCGCTCGCCGCTGAATTAAAAATCGCAAAAAAAAAGGGTGACGAAGTACAGCAGTTACGCGGTAAAAACATTGCGCTCATCTTCGAAAAAGAGTCGACACGTACCCGATGCTCTTTCGAAGTTGCCGCGTATGACCAGGGCGCACACGTTACTTATCTCGGCCCCAGCGGCAGCCAGATCGGCCATAAAGAGTCGATTAAAGATACCGCGCGCGTGCTGGGACGTATGTATGACGGCATTCAATATCGCGGTCACGGTCAGGCGGTGGTGGAAACGCTGGCACAGTACGCTGGCGTGCCGGTATGGAATGGCCTGACCGATGAGTTTCATCCTACGCAGCTGCTGGCCGATCTGCTGACGATGCAGGAACATCTGCCGCAGAAATCGCTGCGGGCGATGAAGCTGGCCTATGTCGGTGACGCGCGCAACAATATGGGCAACAGCATGATGGAAGCTGCCGCGCTAACCGGCCTCGATCTGCGGCTGGTCGCGCCGAAAAGCTGCTGGCCGGAAGAGAGCCTGGTAGCGGAGTGCCAGGCGGTTGCCAGCCAGAACGGCGGGCGCATTACCCTCACGGAAGATATTGCTGAAGGCGTACGCCAGGCCGATTTTATCTATACCGACGTTTGGGTTTCCATGGGCGAGGCGAAAGCGCGCTGGCAAGAACGCATCACGCTGCTGCGTGACTATCAGGTCAATATGGCGATGCTACAACTTACCGGCAATCCGCAGGTGAAGTTCCTGCACTGCCTGCCTGCGCTGCATGACGATCAAACCACGCTGGGCAAGCAGATGGCCGAGCAGTACGATCTGCACGGCGGGATGGAAGTAACCGATGAAGTCTTCGAATCCGAGCACAGCATTGTGTTCGATCAGGCAGAAAACCGCCTGCATACCATTAAGGCGGTAATGATTGCTACGCTGGTAAAACCGGCCTGATAAGGATACGCAAACGATTATATGGCGCGTTTTTTTTGCTTGAAGCCGTGAACTGAATGCGTATAATGCCCGACAATTTGCCGGGAGGATCTATGCAGCTGAGCAGTAAAATATGTCGCGCTCTTTTATGCCTGAATGCAGGCGTAGCGCTTATTTCCTTCCGTCAGTTACCGATCGTAAGAAAGCCCCTCATTGTAGGGGCTTTTTTTTCGTCCTTAATCCGGCATGCCTAAAGGAGAGCGACGCATGAACCCGCTGTATCATAAGCATATTATTTCGATTAACGATCTCAGCCGCGAGGAGCTGGAGCTGGTGCTGCATACGGCGGCCAGCCTGAAGGCCAATCCGCAGCCGGAGCTGCTGAAGCATAAGGTGGTTGCCAGCTGCTTCTTCGAAGCCTCAACGCGTACTCGCCTCTCCTTTGAAACGGCGATTCATCGCCTGGGCGCGTCGGTAGTGGGCTTTTCCGACAGCAGCAATACCTCGCTGGGCAAAAAAGGCGAAACGCTGGCCGATACCATCTCAGTGGTCAGCACCTACGTTGACGCGATTGTCATGCGCCATCCGCAGGAAGGCGCGGCCCGTCTCGCTACCGAGTTTTCCGGAAATATTCCGGTACTGAATGCGGGCGACGGCGCGAACCAGCATCCAACCCAGACGCTGCTCGATCTGTTTACCATCCAGGAAACGCAGGGCCGCCTGAGCAATCTGAACGTGGCAATGGTAGGCGATTTGAAATATGGCCGTACCGTGCACTCGCTGACCCAGGCGCTGGCGAAGTTTGAAGGCAACCGCTTCTTCTTTATCGCACCTGAAGCACTGGCAATGCCCGCCTATCTTACCGATATGCTGGACGAACAGGGCATTGCGTGGAGCCGTCACGACAGCATTGAAGAGGTGATACCGCAGGTAGATATTTTATATATGACGCGCGTGCAGAAAGAGCGTCTCGATCCGTCTGAATACGCCAACGTCAAAGCGCAGTTCGTGTTGCGTGCCGCCACGCTGCAAGGCGCACGCGACAATATGAAGGTGCTGCATCCGCTGCCGCGCGTCGATGAAATCGCCACTGACGTAGATAAAACGCCCTACGCCTGGTATTTCCAGCAGGCGGGCAATGGCATTTATGCACGCCAGGCGCTTCTGGCGTTGGTACTGAACAGCGATCCGGTTCTGTAAGAGGGAGAAGATGATGATGCAAAGTAAATTACAGGTAGAAGCGATCAAACGCGGTACGGTAATCGACCATATTCCGGCGCAGGTAGGCTTTAAGCTTTTGACGCTGTTCCGCCTGACGGAAACCGATCAGCGCATCACTATCGGCCTTAACCTGCCATCCGGCGAGCTGGGGCGCAAGGATTTGATTAAGATTGAAAATACCTTCTTAACTGAAGATCAGATCAATCAGCTGGCGGTTTATGCGCCACACGCCACCGTTAACCGCATCGACGATTATCAGGTGGTTGCCAAGATCGTGCCGACGCTGCCGGATCGCATCGAACGCGTGCTGATCTGCCCCAACAGTAACTGCATCAGCCGCAGCGAACCGGTCTTTTCCAGCTTTAAGGTAAGGAAACGCGACGAGTCAGTGAGGCTTAAATGCAAATATTGCGAGAAAGAATTTGCGCACCAGGTCGTGTTGGCAAACTGGTAATCACTTTTCGTCTCCCTATAATGGAGGCGAAGCGGCGGGCAGGCCGCCCGTCCGCAACAGGTCATTAATCAGGAGAAAATATGTCACGCGAAATCAGCACGGAAAATGCCCCAGCCGCGATCGGCCCGTACGTTCAGGGTGTGGACCTTGGCAGCATGATCATTACCTCTGGTCAGATCCCGGTCAACCCGAAAACCGGCGCAGTTGCTGACGATGTTGCCGCTCAGGCACGCCAGTCGCTGGAAAACGTTCAGGCGATCGTCGAAGCGGCCGGTCTGAAAGTTAGCGACATCGTAAAAACAACGGTGTTCGTAAAAGATCTCAACGACTTTGCCACCGTTAACGCCACCTACGAAGCATTCTTCAGCGAGCATAGCGCGCCCTTCCCGGCTCGTTCCTGCGTAGAAGTGGCTCGCCTGCCGAAAGATGTAAAAATTGAAATTGAAGCGATTGCCGTACGTCGCTAAATGCCTGTCCTGCTAAATGCGCAAGGCCGAGCCTGATACAGACGCGGCCTTGGATATCGACCACTCTTCTTCCGACCGCTTTTCTGCCGTGCGTCGTTAATCCCTCCCGGTTTCTGTACCTCTGCTGCAACCTGTTCAAAAAAATCTTTAACTACGCTTGCGGCATAAACTGCCTTTTTACCGCGCTTATAACCTGCTTATTCCCTGTAAAATCGGCTTAATATGGCAGAATCAGCGGTAACGGAAAATTTTTGCAACATCCCTGTAGAGACTTTTACCTGTGTGCCTGGCGGATGCTGTCATTATGCTACTTTATGAAACGTCACTATTTTTTACCCCGGTGGCGGTAGCAAAAAGTGGCTTTTTAGGTGAATTCAGCTTTCTCCGGCGTGTGGTAATCGTAAGGAATAGCTAACCTTATTGGGGAAGAAAAAAAGAAACTTTTCGATAAAACGGGCGGAGGTTTTCGCCCCGATAAGCAATCAGGACTGAGCAATGAATAAAACTCCACCATGGTGGCAGAACGGTGTCATTTATGAAATCTATCCCAAAAGTTTTCAGGATACGACCGGTAGTGGCACAGGCGACCTGGCCGGTGTGATTCAACGTCTGGACTACCTGAAAATGCTGGGTGTTGATGCGATCTGGCTGACGCCTTTTTATATTTCACCACAGGTTGATAACGGCTATGACGTAGCGAACTATACCGCCATCGATCCCGCTTACGGCACGATGAGCGATTTCGATCATCTGGTTGAACAGGCGCATAAGCGCGGGCTGCGCGTTATCCTCGATATGGTGTTTAACCACTCTTCTACGCAGCATCACTGGTTTCACGAATCGCTGAATCCGGAAAGCCCTTACCGCGATTATTATATCTGGCGGGACGGAACGCCCACCGAGCCACCGAATAACTGGAAATCCAAATTTGGCGGTTCCGCCTGGCGCTGGCATCCGGAGAGTAATCAGTACTATATGCACCTTTGGGCACCGGAGCAGGCGGATCTCAACTGGGAGAATGAAAACGTTCGCGCCGAGTTAAAGCAGATTGTTAACTTCTGGGCCGATCGTGGTATTGACGGGCTGCGTCTTGATGTGGTGAACCTGGTTTCCAAACATCAGGATTTCCCTGACGATCCCGACGGCGACGGCCTGCGCCTCTATACTGATGGCCCGCGCATCCATGAATATATGCGCGAAATGAGCCGCGACGTATTTCGTCCACGTGAGCTGATGACGGTAGGCGAGATGTCCTCCGCCACGCTGGAACATTGCCAGCAGTATGGCTCGCTGGAAGGTGACGAACTGTCGATGGTGTTCAGCTTCGACCATGTTGAGGTCGATTTCCGCAACGGCCAGAAATGGACGCTAACGCCGCTGGATCTGGTGGCGCAGAAGAAAATCTTTACCCACTGGCAGCAGGGGATGTGCAACCGCGCATGGAACGCCCTGTTCTGGTGTAACCACGATCAACCGCGTGTGGTGTCGCGCTGGGGCGATGATGGCGAATACCGCGTGCCGTCGGCGAAAATGCTGGCGCTGGTGCTGCACGGCATGCAGGGCACGCCCTATATCTATCAGGGCGAAGAGCTGGGAATGACTAACCCTGGCTTTACCCGCATCATCGATTATCGCGATATTGAAAGCCATAACATGTATGCCGAGCTGCGTACCCAGGGGCGTGATAGCGAAAACCTGCTGGCGATTCTGGCCAGCAAGTCACGCGATAACGGACGTACGCCGATGCAGTGGGACGCCAGCGAAAACGCCGGTTTTACCGAGGGCACGCCGTGGATCGGCATGAGCCGCAACTATGAAACCATCAACGCGGAAGCGGCTATCGCCGATCCCGACTCAATTTTCTATACCTACCAAAAGTTGATTCAGCTGCGTAAGCGCTATCTGATCCTGACCTGGGGCGACTATCTGGATCTGCTACCGAATCACGCTTATTTATGGTGTTACCGGCGTCAGTATGAAGGCGAAACGCTGATCGTGGTGGCTAACTTCAGTCGTGATGCGCAGGCCTGGCATCCTGAGGAGCCGTTCGGCGAGGAGTGGGACGTGTTAATGAGTAACTATCCCGATGCCAAACCCATGCCCGGCGAAATGATGCTGCGTCCCTGGGAAGCCGTATGGTGGTATCAGAAGAAAAATCATTAAGGATAAACGGAGCGGCGCACCTGATGCCGTGCGCCGCCGTTACGGGAGAAAGCCGCGTGCCGCTGGCTACGCCTGGCTTCCCTCCGCCATAATTGTTTCCGCAGCGCGCTTTTGCGCCGCCGCGCTTGCTGCTGCCTGCTCTTCCCGCCATTTCTGCTTATCCCAGGCCCGGAAGAAGGGATAGTAGATCACCAGCGAAATACCGAGGTTAATCGCCTGCATGACGGTGCCGGAAATATGCCCGCCGGTAGCGAGATAGCCACTGAAGAAAATCGGCGTGGTGAAAGGCAGCGCAATACCGGCTGGCGGCGCAACCAATCCCAGCGACATGGCACTCCAGGTCACCAGCACCAACACAACCGGCGTCAGGATAAACGGCAGGAAGAACCAGGGATTCATCACCAGCGGGATACCAAATACCAGCGGCTCACTGATATTGAATAGCGCGCCCGGTGCGGCGATTTTTCCCAGCTGTTTCATCTGCACGCTGCGGCTACGTATCAACATAAAGATGACCAGCCCCAGCAGCGCGCCGGTTCCGCCTGGCGCAATCCACAGATCGTAAAACTGCTGCGTGATGATGTGAGGCACCGGCTGATTGTGCTGAAAGGCGGTAAAGTTTTCCGTCATGTTCGCTAACCAGACCGGCTGGATAAACACCAGCACAATAGCATCGCCGTGCAAACCCAGCGTCCAGAGCACGCCGATCAAAATCACCGAGAAGATCATCCCCGGCAGCGTTCCGCCCACGTGATGCATCGGAATTCCGATAATGGTGCTGATCATGGTGTTGATATCGCCAAAAGGCGATGCTTCTACCGCCAGACGGAGTAACAGTACAAACGCCAGTACGCAGAAGCCGGGGATCAGCGCCAAAAAAGATTTTGCCACCGCGGGCGGCACGCCTTCCGGCATACGAATAACCAGATTGCGGGCGCTGACAAAACGGTAGATCTCCGTTGACAGCAGCGAGATAACAATCGCGACAAACAGCCCCTGGCTGCCGACCAGATTTACCGGGATCACGCCATCAACGATTTTTTGCGCCGCGCCTTCCACCGGCGCAAACAGGGTATGCTGCGGAATCGTCATCATAAACGCCACCAGCGCCAGCGCGCCGCTGGTTAACGGATCGAGCGTGCGGTACTTTTCTGCCAGCCGGTAAGCGATGCCGAAGCTGGAGATAATCGCCATAATGTCGTAAGTGGCCTTAACCGGATACAACAGCTTATCGCGCCAGGCATCGCCAAACAGCCCCGCCATCATCTCGGCCCAGGCGGGAATCGGCAGGTAGGCGAAAATTAAAAAGAAGGAGCCAATCAGCATAAACGGCATGTTTAAAATGATGCCGTCACGAACAGAAAGCACATGCTTTTGCCCGGCGACTTTCAGTGCGGCAGGCATGACGTAACGCTCTATCAACGATCTTTTGCCATTCATAATTTTCCCTCTCGTATCACGAGATGATGGTTACCGGCGCACACTTACTAAAACTGCGGCAGCCAGGCCTTATTGTTTTCCAGTACTTCCGCCAGCAGCGCTTCTGCGGTGCTCAGGTCGCCGATTAACGGGTTAGTGACCAGCGCCAGCAATGCGCTGTCCCGATCGCCATGCACCGCCGCCTCAATCGTCAGGCGTTCAAAATCTTTTACCTGCTGTGTCAGGCCATTCATGGCGGGCGGCAGACGCCCAAAGGCCAGTGGATGCGCGCCCTGCGCATCAATCAGGCAGTTGGTTTCCACCACCGCATCATCAGGCAGCCCCTGAATCGCGCCGTTGTTACGGCAGTTGACCACCATCTCCTCTCCGCTGTTGGTATGAATGCTGCGAATCAGATTGACCGCCACTTCGGAGTAAAACGCCCCGCCGCGAAAATTAAGCTGCTCCGGTTTACGATCGAGTTGCGGATCGGCGTAAAGCTGGAACAGCTCTGCCTCAACTTTCATCACCTGCTCGGCTCGGGTGCCCGCCGTTTTTGCCGCCTCAATCTCTTCCGTCAGCATGGCGCGCGTTTGCCAGAAGTAGCGATGATAGGGACAGGGAATCGCCCGCAGGGCGCGCAGGAAGCTGGCGGGCCAGGGCACTTCCTGGATATTGTTCATCGACAGCGCATGTCCGGCACAGAGCATATCGATAACCTTGCTGGTGACATCCTTGCCCTGCTGCATCACCTGATGCACCCAGACCATATGATTCAGTCCGGCAAAACGCAGCTTAATCTGCTCATGCGGCGCTTCCAGCATATCGGCAATCATGTGATGCATCGTAACCGGCACGTTGCACAGGCCAATAATTTTCGCCTTGCTGTAGCGTGACACCGCCTCGGTTACCATCCCGGCGGGGTTAGTGAAGTTGATGATAAAGGCGTCGGGTGCCAGTGCCTCCACGCATTTCGCCACCTCCAGCAGCACCGGAATGGTGCGCAACGCTTTGGCAAAGCCGCCGATGCCGGTGGTTTCCTGTCCCAGCATCTGATATTTCAGGCCGAGACGCTCATCAGCTGCCCGCGCCGCCAGCTGACCAACGC